>CAYOVG010000099.1:0-19596 GCA_964407285.1 uncultured Syntrophobacteraceae bacterium | reverse complement strand
GAAGCACCTCATCCAGGACAACATCGGGGTCGAGGTCTTCATCTCCGAAGATCCGTTGCGCTCGGTCATCCGGGGCGCCGGGGCCATCATCGAGCGCATGGACTACTACAAAAGCGTGTTCCTCAACTGATCGTGGTGAGGACGGATTGTGGTGTGGGTTGCGGGGCGAGAGAAATACGGGTTACCGGCTGCGGATTGCGAGGTCGAAGTCTCTTGGAAGAAGCTTTGTTCACTACGGAGACGGAGGTCGGAAGTCGGTGGTCGGATGTCGGAAGAATCCTAGTCCATTCCGATCTCCGACTCCCGACCTCCGTCTCCGTGAAATGGTCCGAAGATGCGCCGGGCGAGCCGCCTTACCGCCGCGCGCCGCCGGCTTCCTTGCTCCGTGCTCCCGTCGTTTCCGACTTCACCGGAGCGGCTTCCGCATTCCGTGGAACGGCGGCTTGCGGTAAGGCGCCGGCATCCGACAGGTCCTCGTTCGGAACGACGGGCATCACTATTTTGGTGTACTCCGCGGGAACATCGAACAGGGAATCCGAAAGGGCGTTTTCCTTTATGCTTTTATATTCCCTGACCCCATTCCTGTATTGCACCTTCACGGGAAACGGGATCATGTCCGACACCCAGAAGAATGTCTTCTCCCCGTCATCTTGAATCTCGTACTTCTTGCAGGCCAGTCCCGAAACAGTCTCGTTCCCGAGGAAACGCGCGTTGCTCTCCCGTTCCGGCGACCATTTCTCGAACCTCTTGTTGTCGGCCTGGTAAGGCATCTCCATGTACATCTCTTCATCCGGAGTGATCAGCCATATCACGCCCTTGTCGGGGCGAAAAATCATGACCTGCTTTTCGCCCTCCTCCACTATCTCCTGCCGGATCTTATCTCCCTGGACGAAGATTTTTCCCGTAATTTTCTGATCCCCTTTCTCCTCCATGAACAGGTCTGCCGAGAAGTCCACGGCGCTGCACGCGCCGGACCAGAAAAACACGCATGCAATCACCGCGAATGAGACAACGAGCACGAGCGGTCTACAGGGGTGCGCTCTCTCCACCGTTATATCCTCCTTCCGTGGGGCTATCAAAACGAGCTATTGAAGCCGTTTAACACTACGAACACGGATAATACAATAAATCTACCAAATTGCAACAAAGACCCGCCGCGCTCCGAAGGGAATTCCGAATGCCCGGAAAAACGCATCGGCCGATCGTCCGTAATCCGGCGCTGTAATATATGTGTTTCAGTTGTCATCCCCCCCTGTTATGTTTATAATAATGCGTTAAATTATTGGTGTACGATGATGCTGAGTCGGCCCTGGAGTCCCCGTGGACCCTGACTATCAGGTTAGTAAGGAGAGGAATATTTGATGCCTCACGAAGACTATTATCAAATTCTCGGTGTTTCACAGCAAGCTTCCGCGGAGGAAATAAAGCGGACGTACCGTAAGCTGGCTTTGAGTACCCATCCCGACCGCAATCCCGGCGACCCCCGGGCGGAGGAACGGTTCAAGAAGATCAGTGAAGCCTACGCGGTCCTTGCCGACCCTCAGAAGCGTTCTCAATATGACCAGTACAGGCGGTTCGGGTTCCAGCAGCGGCCCGGCGCCGCAACGGGATACGGCCGTACGGGCGGGTTCAGCTATTCTCAGGAAGAGATATTCCAGGACCTGTTCAAAAACGGCAACGCACGGGACGTTTTCGAAGAGATCCAGCGGGAATTCCAGAAAATGGGTTTCCGTTTCGATGAGAACTTCATCAACCACCTTTTCTTCGGCGGCAAGAACACCTTCTTTCAGGGGTTCTTCTGGTCCGGTCCCGGCGGGGTCCGCGTGTTCCGTTACGGAGACATGGCCGGACAAAAGCCTGGAAGCGCCCGTTCCACTACGGCGGGGAACAGCCGGAGCCAGGTTCGGAGCGAACCGCCCAAGCCCAAGGGGCTCCTGCAGACCGGGATCTCGCTCCTCGCAAAGGCGGGCAAGAAGGTCGGGGAATTCATCATGGAGAAAGCGCTGGGAACGTCGGGCGCCAACCATTCCGGCAACATCTCGGAAACCGCGGCGAACCGTCCGAATGCAGTCTTCCCGGACAGGGATATGAACTACCAGATGAGTATTACGCCGACCCAGGCCGCCGCGGGGGCCGTCATTGAAGTGGAACTGCCCCATCTCAGTAATGGGAAACGCGTGTCCGTCCGGATACCGGCGGGGGTGAGAACCGGCACCCGGCTAAGACTCAAGGAAATGGGTCAGGCCATATCGAGTGCGTCGAACCAGCGGGGAGACCTCTACATCACCCTCATGGTGCAGTAAGGACACACCGCATCTTCGCTCCCCGTTCCCGGTGAAAGCGCGCCGGCTCCCGCTTCGAAACCGGGAGCGTCCCGCTCAAACCATTGCGTCGAAGGCCTGCCGAATGACCGGCAGGTCTTCCGGGCGAAGCGTGCGCACATCCATGAGGAACCGGTCGTCCTCGATGCGCCCTATGATGGGAGGCGTGTAACGGCGCAGATACTCCTCGATCCGGTTGGGGCCGTGATCGAGCGATTGGACCGCCACCACGCGCGTGGGAATGTTCTGTTCCGGAAGCGATCCCCCGCCGACCTGGGAAAGACCCCGCATGACTTCGACCTGAAACGGTCCGTCGGAGCCGAGAACGTCCGTCAGCGCGGTCGCCAAATCTTGAGCCCGCTCTTCCAGAACGGAAAGAGGGGTCGTGATCATGCGAAGAGTCGGCACCGCATCGAGCGCCTGCCTCTCATCCCGGTAGAGCCTCAACACCGCCTCCAGAGCCGCCAGGGTCATCTTGTCCACCCGCAGAGCGCGGGTCAGGGGGTTCTTCTTGCACCGCTCGATAATATCCTTGCGCCCCACGATGACTCCCGCCTGAGGTCCGCCCAGCAGCTTATCGCCGCTGAAGGTGACCACATCGACCCCGGCCCGGATGGTTTCCTGCACCGTGGGTTCGTGCTGCAGGCCGAACTGGGAGAAATCCACGAACGAGCCGCTCCCCAGGTCCTCCATGACCGGCAGGTCCTTCCTTCTTCCCAACTCCACCAGCTCCTCCAGCGAAATCTCCGATGTAAAGCCGATGATTTTGTAGTTGCTGCAATGGACCTTCAACAGCAGGGCGGTCTGATCGTTGACGGCGCTTTCGTAGTCTCTCGGGTGGGTGCGGTTGGTGCATCCCACTTCCCGCAGGATGGCGCCGCTGCTCCTCATTACGTCGGGGATGCGGAAAGAGCCGCCTATCTCCACCAATTGGCCGCGCGAAACCACCACTTCCCTACCACTGGCCAGGGTGTTCAACACGAGGAGCACGGCCCCGGCATTGTTGTTCACGACGAGCGCCCCTTCCGCCCCCGTGATTTCGCGAAGAATCGATTCAGCATGCACGTAGCGGGAACCCCTCCGGCCCTTTTCGAGATCGTACTCGAGGTTGCTGTAGCCGGTGCAAAGCAGTTGCAGCCTCTCGACGGCCGCCCGGGGGAGCAACGATCTGCCGAGATTGGTGTGGATCACGATGCCGGTTGCGTTTATCACCGGCTGCAAAGTGAACCGGCTGCGAGCCTCCAGGTCGTCCATCACGAGCGCGACCAGGCGGGACGGGTCGAGATCGACGTTCCGCACAGCTTCCGGCCGCTCCAGGATCTCTTTGCGCTTTGCATCCAATACCCGGCGAATGCTCTCGACGACCAGGCCGCGGGGGTGCCTGTCCATGCCGGCCCGTACGGCGTCCAGCTTCAGCATTTCATCCACGCCGGGAATCCGCTTCAGTACTTCCTGCAGGTTTGATTTTGCCATAGCTCCACCCAAGATTTCCCTAACGCCCATCCGCGGGCGACCTGATTTCCCAACCTGCTGCGCGCCAGTAAGAACTTCCTTTCCACGGTCATATTGGTTAAACTTCAGATTCCGGATGGTCCCGTGTAAATGCTCCGCCAATATTAGAAGGCAGTACGCCGGGGAAGTCAACGAAAAGGTAATTTCATCGAACAATGAAGAGCACTGAAGACAAATTGGAAATCGGTTCATGGAAGGATTCTTCGGACGATATCGTCACCTTCCTGAAGAACTCGCGAGAATCTTTTTCACTGCTGGGCGCGGGCCGTAGCTCCCTGTCGTACCTGGTGGCCAGGGCCATGGGGTCCCTCCGAAGGCCCCTGGTGGTAATCGCCGCCACGGACCGGGAAGCGGAAAAGTACGCCGACGACATCTCGTTTTTCTGGGGCAATGACAGGGTACGCGCCGATGCGCCCCTTGACCGCCGCATCTGGCGGTTCCCCTCCCGTACCGGACACAGGGCACAGTCGCTCGCCAAAATGGAGAACACCGCGCGCCGCATGGAAGCCCTGTACGCACTGAAAACGGCGCCCAACCCCGTCGTGCTGGTGACGTCCGCTCCGGCCCTGGTCGAACGCATCCCTCCGCCCGAAATGATTACGGCCAACTCCACTTACAAGGTCGTGGGCGAGGAAGTGGACCTCGACGCCTTCTTCAGGCAACTCACCGAGCGCGGTTACTATGGGGTCCCCCTCGTCGAGGAATACGGGGACGTCAGCAGGCGCGGAGGCGTACTGGACTTCTACGCCCCCCTCTACCGCCGGCCCGCGCGGATCGAGTTTTTCGGCGACGAAATCGAATCGATACGCCTCTTCCACCCCAGCAGCCAGAAGTCCATGGGGACCCTGGAAGACATCGTCATTCTCCCGGCGAGCGAAATCATATTGGACGCACGGGCGCTCAAAAGGGCCCAGGACGCCATCTACGAAGACGTGCGCAAGGAACTGCTGTCCCCCACCGCCGGCAACGTGTGGCTGGAAAAGCTCCAGGAAGGGTACCAGCCCGCCGCCTTCGAGGCCGTACTGCCGGTGTTCTACGAAAGCACCGCGACGCTCTTCGACTACCTGGGACCGGAGGCGGTCATCCTGTGGTCCGATGCCGTTCCGGTGGAAAAGGAGCTGGACGAAAGAAACCCGGCGCTCCGGAGCGAACCCGATGCGAATCCGTCTCAACACGAGTGGAGGCGCCCCCTGTCCGAGCTGTACTGCTCCCCGGAAGATGTGTACCGGGCAAGCGAGCGGTTCCAGCAGATATGGGTGAACCCGCTCACGGAACGGACGGCCTCCACGAGGAGATTCGACGTCGGCGCGGGCGGCCTGGACGAACTCATCCTGGCGGTGAAGTCCCACGCGGGCAGGGAAAGGCTCCTCGAGCCCCTCGCCGAACAGTTTCAGAAGTGGCGCAAGGAGGACATGCGCACTTTCGTGGTCTGCGGGTATCCGGAGCAGGCGAAGAGGCTCGCCGAACTCCTCGGTGGCTATGGGATCGACGCCGTGGCGAGCGCTGCGCCGTTCGGCCGGGAGTCCTTCGACGCCCCGGCGGTGAAAGTACTGGTTGGGCCGCTGGAGAAGGGGTTCGTGTGGCGGTCGGAACGCCTCGCCGTGGTGTGCGAGGACGAGGTGTTCGGCAAGAAACGGCTTCGCAGGCGGGGGCAGAAACCGGTTTCCGGGATCTTCCTCAACTCCTTCCAGGACCTGCACATCGACGACTGCGTCGTGCACGTGGACCATGGGATAGGGATTTACAAGGGTCTGGTGCACCTGGATGTGGGCGGCGTCGAGAGCGACTTCCTGCTCCTGGAATACCAGGACGCGGACCGTCTCTACGTTCCGGTGGACCGGCTGCAGAAGGTCCAGAAGTACCTGGGCATCGAGGGACAGACGCCGCACGCGGACAAACTCGGCGGAAAATCCTGGGAGACGGCCAAGAAGAAAGCAAAGGAATCCGTCCAACTTATCGCCGGGGAGCTTCTCGAATTGTACGCGCAACGCCACGTCCGGGAAGGGTTCCAGTTCTCGCCCCCCGACAGCTACTTCCAGGAATTCGAAGCCACCTTCTCCTTCGAGGAAACCCCGGACCAGTTGCACGCCATCCAGGAAGTGCTGGACGACATGACGTCGGCCCGCCCCATGGACCGCCTCATCTGCGGAGACGTCGGGTACGGGAAGACGGAAGTTGCCCTTCGCGCCGCGTTCAAGGCCGTGATGGACGGAAAGCAGGTGGCGATGCTGGTGCCCACCACCGTCCTCGCGGAGCAGCACTACCAGACGTTCAAGGAGCGTTTCGAGAACTTTCCCGTTCGAATCGGCGTGATAAGCCGTCTGAAGATGCCGGCCCAGCAGAAGGAGGTCCTGAACGCTCTTGCGAAGGGGACCCTCGACATGGTGGTGGGGACCCATCGCCTGATCCAGAAAGACGTGGTCTTCCACAACCTCGGGCTCCTGATCATAGACGAGGAACACCGTTTCGGCGTCAAGGACAAGGAGCGGCTCAAGCAGCTCCGGGTTTCCGTGGATGTGCTCACCCTGACGGCCACCCCCATCCCGCGGACCCTGCACATGTCGCTCACCGGCATCCGGGACCTCAGCACCATCGAAACGCCTCCGCAGGACCGCAGGGCCATCGAAACCCAAGTCTGCCCGTACGACAACGCCGTCATCCGGGAGGCGATCAACCGGGAACTGCACAGGGGAGGACAGGTATTCTTCGTCCACAACCACGTCCAGACCATCTACAGGATGGCGTCCCAGTTGAGCGAACTCGTGCCCCAGGCCCGCACCGCCGTCGCCCACGGCCGGATGAAGGAGCGCGAACTCGAAAAGGTGATGCTCGACTTCATCAACCGCAAGGTCGATGTATTGGTGTGCACCACCATCATCGAATCCGGCCTCGACATTCCGGCGGCGAATACGATCATCATCAATCGCGCCGACCGGTTCGGACTCGCCCAGATCTACCAGTTGCGCGGGCGGGTCGGGCGCGCCAGCGAGCAGGCGTATGCGTATCTGCTGATCCCCGGCGAGGACCTCATCAGCCGTGACGCTCAAAAACGCCTGCGGGCGCTCATGGATTTCAGCGAACTGGGCGCGGGCTTCAAGATCGCCCTGAACGACCTTCAGATCCGCGGCGGAGGAGCCATCCTCGGTTCCGCCCAGTCCGGCCATATCGCGGCCGTGGGGTATGAACTCTACCTCGAACTCCTGGAAAACACCGTCCGGGAGATGAAGGGAGAACCCGTAAAGGAGGAGGCCGCGGAACCCGAAATCAACATTCCGGTCTCCGCGTTCCTTCCCGAAAGCTTTATCTCCGATACGGACCAGAGGCTGCTGGCCTACAAGCGGCTCTCGGCCGCATCCGATGACTCCGAGGTGGACGAACTGTCCGGCGAGTGGCGGGACCGCTACGGCCCCCTGCCGGAGAGCGCAAAAATGCTTACGCTCCTTACGAAGATACGGATTTTGCTCAAACGCTTCCGGATCATCCGGGTGGACATGGATGAAGAGACGTTTTCACTCCAGATCGCTCCCGATGTGCGGTTGGACGAGCTTTTTGCCTTGCCGAAGGACAACAGGCGTGTTTTCCTTCTGGAGGCCGAGCGGAAGCTGATCGTGGAGGCCGGGGGCAAGTCCATGCACAGGAGGTTGGTGCAATTCAAAAGAACCTTGCAAGAGCTTTGGGAAAATGGTACTGATTCCAGGTTAATAGAGTGATTCACACAGACACCGGGGCGGGGGAATTTTATGCTTCATTTCAAGGGATTGAAAGCGGTTGTCTTGCTTTTCCTGACGCTGTCGCCCGCAATGGCGGGCGCCGAAGCGGTAGACTGGATCGCGGCAAGAGTAAACGGGGATATTATACTCTACAGTGAACTGAAAGAACGGATAAAGGCCGTTGAACAGGTGTCTCCCCAGATGGCCGGGTCCATGCAAAAAGACCGCCTGGAGCGGGAAGTGCTGGAGCAGATAATCCGCGAGCGCTTGACCGACCAGCAGATAAAGAACCTCAAAATAACGGTGAACAAGGGCGACATAGACCGGGTTATCGAGGACATCAAGCGCGAAAACGGCGTCAACGACATGCAGTTCGAGTACGCCCTCAGCCAGCAGGGAACGAGCCTCGCGCAGTTGCGGGAGAAGATCAAGCAGGAAATGGAGCGGTCGCGCCTCATAGAACGGGCCTTCAAGTCCAAAACGATGATCAGCGAGGACATGATCACCGCCTATCTGCGGAAGACGGGCGGGTCGTCCGGCGCCGTGTCCGGACCCCGGGCCGTGTCCGGACTGGAGCAGCGCAGGCGTCTCGCACTGATTTTCCTGCCGGTCGCCGAGAGCGCCGGCAAAGACGCCAGGGCTAAAGTGGAGGACCAGGCCGAGAAGATACGGGAACGCGCCGCCTCGGGAGCGGATTTCGCCGCGCTGGCCAGGGAATTCTCCAAGGGGCCGGAAGCTCAAAACGGGGGCGACATCGGCAACGTCGCCGTCAGTGAACTGGCGGCGCCCATGGAGGAGGCCACCCGAGGCCTGCCGCCGGGAAGCATAAGCAAGGTAGTGTCCACTCCGGGCGGATACTTCATCCTCAAAGTCCTTGAAGTTCAAAAGGAGAGCCCGACCCCGAGCGTGAGCGCCGGTGTGGACGTCGCCGACCCGAAAGCTCGGGAAAAGGCCCGCAGGACTCTGATGCAGGAAGAAGTCAACCGCAAGTACGACGAATGGATTCGGGACCTGCAGTCCCGTTCCTTTATCGAGATCAACCTCAAACCCGGCGAGGCGGCTCAATAGGGGAAACCGGGTCTTTCGATTCGCGGATTTCCGATTGGGAACACAGGCCTGCAACGCACGCGGTCCGGTATGGTCCGGGAAGAGTATCAAGTTTTTTTGCCTCGAAGCGCGACGATACGCATACCGTCATCAGGATGAGTCTATACGCCATGAAGGAATTGGGAAAATATCTCGAGGAAGAACGCCTCCAACGCAACCTTACGCTGGAGGAGATTTCTAACAGAACACGCCTGAGTCTCAAGGTGCTCCAGGTTCTGGAAGAGGGCAATTACGAACAGATCCGCACGCCTCTCCTGATACGGAGTTTCCTGAAGAATTACTGCGAAGCGCTGGAAATCGATCCCGAACCCATCATGGAGCGCTATGGTCCGGAAATCGCCTCCTACGGCGAAGGCGCGGCTCCCCGTTCGGTGAGCGCGTCCGAAGACCCGGATTCCTCCTGGAAGAAGAAACGCTTGCTGCTGTTTTTCGTCTGCATTGCCGGGGCCGCCGTTTTAGGGGGATGGCTGCTGGATCAGTACGTCGCAAGACGGAATGCGCACCTTTACTCCGTACCTCAACCGCTGGTCGCCGACAACAGCTCCCATGAGGAACTAAGCTCCGAACTCATGAGGCGCGAGCATTCGGCCCCCAAGCAGGAGCCCCAGCCCGAGGCTTCGAGGCAACCGGTACAGGACCCCTCCGCCCCTTCGGCTCACGATTCCACTCCGCCGTCTCCATCTGAGGCGACGAGTGCTCCGGCCGGAACCGAACAGGTCAAACCCGCTCCCCCCGAATCCGCCGCGGGCGGAACCGCCGCGGGCGAAACCACCGCGACCGGAACAGCCACGAACGGAGCCGCCGCGGGCGGAGCCGCCATCACCGGAGCAACCGCCGGTCCGGCGGCGGAAGGGAGCGCAGCCGTGACTCCTCCCCGGACCAATCAGCACAAGCTGGCCGTTACGGCCGACAAGAACACCTGGGTCGACATCCGGGTGGATGGAAAGAGCGTCGTCAGAGGGGTGCTCAAGGCGGGTGAAAAGCGGGAATGGGACGCCGAGAAGAACGCTTACCTGATAATAGGGCGTTCGGGCGAGTTGAAAGTCGAATGGGATGGCCGGCCCGTGGAATCCAGGACAAAACGCGGACGCGTGGCGCACGTATCCCTGCCCCCTCCGCAAGATGCAAATACGGCGCGGACACAATAGCGGAAAGATATGAAAATACTGGATACAGACGCTATAATCTTGAATACATCGGATTATGGGGAATCCGACCGGCTGATCACCTTCTTCGCCAGGAACGGGGGGAAGGTCAAAGGCATCGCCAAGGGGGCCAGGCGAAGCCGGAAACGGTTCGTGCACGCATTCGAGCCGTGCAGCCTGGTGGCTCTTACGTACCGGGAGGGCCGCTCGCTTGCCTGGATAGAGGCATGCAAGCTGCTGGAACCGCACCTCGAACTGCGAACGGAAATCGAACGCTGGGGATATGCCGCCCTCATCGCCGAACTGGTAATGGAATTAATGCCCGAAGGCCAAACCCAGGAAGACCTGTTCTGCCTTCTGAAGGAATCCATGAGCCGCCTCTCGGGGGAGAGGGACGCATTGAACGTCGTGCTCCTGTTTCTCATAAAATTTCTGGATATCGCCGGTTATCTGCCCGGCCTCGACGAATGCAGGATCTGCCGTCGGCCTTTGAAACCCGGGACCCGCTGGTGGTGGAAAGTGGATGAAGGGACCCTGCTGTGCAGCGAGCACGGTTCGGCGAACGAACCGGATTTGCTTCTCGACGTGGGAACGCTCATGCTGATCCGGGACGCCAGGCGCTTTCCCCTCGACAGGATGTGGAGACTCCACATCCGGCGGGACAG
Organism: uncultured Syntrophobacteraceae bacterium; assembly: GCA_964407285.1. Classification (GTDB taxonomy): domain Bacteria; phylum Desulfobacterota; class Syntrophobacteria; order Syntrophobacterales; family Syntrophobacteraceae; genus CAYOVG01. The sequence goes on along the minus strand of CAYOVG010000099.1, from coordinate 9,136 downwards.
GAAGCAACCGCTCCTGCAATCCCTCGCCGGCTGGGCGCGCGGCCAGATCCGCAAGGACCTCAAGAGCATGAGATTGCTCCGGCAGGTGCGGTCGGCATAGAGGCGGGGATCGACGACCGGAGCGGGGAGGACAACCATTGGAGTGGATGGATCAGTTTGAAAGCATAGCCAGGGACCGGCCCCTGCTCGGCCTGGCTTTGGCCTATATCGGAGGCGTCCTGGCGGGTTTTACGCCCTGCTCCTATCCGATGATCCCGATCACGGTGGCCTTTATCGGGGGCAAATCGGGCGGAAGCCGGTGGCGCGGATTCGGTCTCTCCACCATTTACGTTCTGGGGCTGGCCGTGGTCTACTCCGGCCTCGGGGCTTTCGCATCGCTCACGGGCAGGCTCTTCGGGACGCTCAGCGCCAACCACTGGGTGTACCTCATAGTGGGCAATATATGCCTTTTCTTCGGCCTCGTTATGCTCGATGTCATTCGTCTCCCCGCTCCCGCCTTCCTGAGCCGGGTTCAAGCGCACCGGATCTCGGGGCATGACGTTGTCTCCAGCCTGCTGATGGGAGGCGCCTCCGCCCTTGTGGTCGGTTCCTGCACCACCCCCATCCTGGGGGTGCTGCTGACTCTCGTGGCGACGAGCGGGAGCGTCGCCTGGGGAATGGCGATGCTTTTCGTGTTCGCCTACGGAATGGGGACCCTCGTTATCCTGGTGGGCACTTTCACCGGGCTCTTGACGTCCATCCCACGTTCCGGGATGTGGATGAACCTCGTTCAGAGGGCATTCGGGTTTATAATGATTATAGTAAGTGAATATTTCTTGATCAAAACGGGAGAACTGTGGTTATGAGGATGGGAAAAACGCGTGGGAAGTTGCGGCCTGTCGCATTGGGCCTTATAACGGCATTCCTGGTAGCGGGAATTGCCCTGATAGTCGCCGGTCCATACGGCGCCGGGAAGACGGAGAGCATCATCAACGACGCACTGGCCTCCACGACCGGGCAGGCTCCCGATTTCGAACTGAAAGACATGGACGGCAAAACGGTAAAGTTGAGCCAGTTCAAGGGAAAGAAGCCCGTGCTCCTGTACTTTTGGGCCACGTGGTGCCCCTCCTGCACGAAAGCGCAGCCGGCGATCATCGAAATTTACAACAGCAACCGCAACGAAAACCTGGAAGTATTCGGCGTCAACGTCGGCCAGGGCGACCCGGTCGAGCGGGTCAAGAGGTTTTTGAGCGGCCATCCGGTTCCCTTTCCCGTTCTATACGATAACGAAGGGAAGGTCAGCTCGTCCTACAGCGTCTCGGGCATACCGCTCTTTGTTCTGGTAAACAAAGAGGGCAAGATCGTTTACCGGGACAACAGGCCGCCGCGGGACGTGAAGCGCTACCTCCAGTAGGACCGCGGCCGGGGTTTTCGAGCGATGATGGAGGGGAATTTTTCCATATTTGCGGATTTAAACATGCATTAATACGAATAATCAAACGTTGAGAGAATGCTATGAAGGATGTACTTACCATAATCATGGCCGGAGGACGCGGTCAGCGGCTCATGCCCATCACCCAGGACCGTTCCAAGCCCGCCGCGCCGTTTGGCGGGATCTACCGGCTGATAGACATTCCGTTGAGCAACTGCATAAACTCGCAGATGTACAAAATATTGATTTTCCCTCAGTACAAGTCCCAGTCGCTGGTGGACCACCTGGAGCAGGGATGGAGCATCTTCTCCAATGACCTGGGGCATTATCTTCGGATCGTGGCTCCGCAGCAGCGGATGGGAAGCGAGTGGTACCGGGGAACGGCGGATTCCGTCCGGCAGAACCTCTACCTCATCGAGAGGGAACGCCCCCGTCACGTGCTGATCCTGTCCGGCGACCACGTCTACAAGATGGACTACGCCGCCTTCCGGCAGCACCACGAGGAAAGACAGGCCGATGTTTCCGTGGCGCTCCTCGAGGTGGAACGCCACCTGGGATCGGACTTCGGCATCGCCGAAGTGGACAACGATTTCAACATTCGAGGCTTCGATGAAAAGCCCAAGGACCCCAAACCCATTCCGGACGACCCGGACCGCACCCTGGCGTCCATGGGGATCTACCTGTTCAAGACCGAACTCATCCTCGACGTGCTCAAGAATACGGATTTCGAAGACTTCGGGCGAGACATCATTCCGAAGCTCATCCAGGATTACAAGATCGTCGCCTATCCGTACCGCAGGTACAACAAGATCCAGGATTACGTGCAGACGGTCGACAGCGCCGGCATGCGCCGGATGCAGCTCATGGACCACACCAGGGATTCCTCCTACTGGCGCGACGTGGGGACGCTCGACGCCTACTGGAACGCCAACATGGACCTGACGGGGGTCGATCCCTTCTTCAACCTCTACGGGAGGCTCTGGCCCATCCGCACGCTTCAAAGGCAGTACCCGCCCGCCAAGTTCGTTCTCAACGAGAGGGAAACCGGCAAGGCGCTTCGCGTGGGGACTGCGGTGGATTCGATGGTGGCGCACGGGTGCGTCATTCGGGGGGGCACGGTCCGCAATTCGGTGCTCGCCTATAACGTGACGGTCCGGAGCTGGGCCGAAGTGGACGAATCGGTCATCATGGACGGCGTGGAAATCGGGCGCCACTGCAAGATCAAAAAGGCCATCATCGACAAGGAAAACGTCATTCCGCCCTATACGGAAATCGGCATTCGGCCCCAGGAGGACCGGAACCGCTTTCACGTGACGCCCAGGGGAATCGTCGTGGTGCCGAAAGGCTACTACAAGCCCGAATAGGAACGGCAGCGCGGAAAGGATTTCCGAAGTCTCCGGATTTCCCGGTTCTAGTCGTCCTTGTCGAACTGAAATCCTTCCTTTTCGAAGAGATTGAGGCACACATCGACCACATCGGCATCGAACAGGGCGCCTCTGTTCTTCGACACCTCGTCCAGGGCCCTGTCGATACCGAGGGCGGGCCGGTAGGGCCGGTGCGACGAAATGGCCTCCACCACGTCGGCTACGCTCAGGATGCGCGCCCCCAGAAGAAAATCATCCCCGGATACCCCCTGGGGGTATCCCGAGCCGTTCATCTTCTCGTGGTGCTGGAGAACCATGGTGGCTATGGGCCACGGGAATTCGATGGTCTTCAGGATATCGTAGCCCACCTGCGGGTGGACCTTGATGAGATGAAATTCTATCTCCGTCAGGCGGCCCGGTTTGCTGAGTATTTCGGCGGGGACGTAAATCTTTCCGATATCATGGACGATTCCGGCGAGGTAGATGCCGTCCACGTCGTCCGGGGGGAGCCCCATGGCGACGGCTATGGCGCTGCTGAGGGTCGCCACGCGGCGCTGGTGGCCTGCCGTATACGGATCGCGCATTTCCGTCACCAGTGCCATGGCCTTGATGGTGCCTTCCATCACGGTACGCAACTTCCCGAGGCTCTGCTGCAGTTCCTCTTCGGCGCGTTTGCGCTCTTTCACCTCGTGGGTCAGGTCGGTGGTTCGGGCGAGCACCTCGGCCTTGAGCCTCTCCCCATACTCCCTGCTCTCCAGGAAGAGACGCCTTCGCTCCAGCGCGTTGGCTATGCTGATAAGGAGTTCGTTCTGGTCGTAGGGCTTGATGAGGTAGTCGTAGGCTCCGAGTTCGAGGGTGCGGATTGCGGTCTTTCGATCGTCAAGGGCCGTGGCCATGATTACCGCGACGTCGGGGTAGTGCTTTCGGGTCATGCTGAGCAGTTCTATTCCCGATTTGCCGGGCATGTTGATGTCGGAGATGATCACCATGAACTTCTCCTGCTCGATCAGCGCCCAGGCGTCTTCGGCGCTGGAAGCCGTGGTGTAGCTGTACCCTTCCGCTTCCAGCCAGCGCGAGACGAGTTCCGAGATGTACCACTCGTCATCGACGATCAGAATCCTGACATTTTCATTGCCACGTAACATCAGCGCGTGAATCCCTCGTAGCCGTATAGCAGCTATAGCCGTTTCAGGTTTCGGACGGACGGCAAACGTACGGAAGCCGAGGCGACGGCCCTTTCATTCCGCACGTTACGTGCAACCGCGAATGATCCATCCTCCTTGCCCGGCTGCCTCCTTCGGAGGCCATACCGGCGCATTACCGACATCATCCATGGTGACCAATTTACCCGGCAATCGACATTCGATTTGTAACAACATGATTAAAAGAACAAACCCGATGCGTCAAGTCTTTTGTCGAGGAACTGAAAAAATCACGTGGCTTCGGTGGAATCCCGATGGCGGGTATTTGAAAAAACCTCCGGTTTACCTATAATTCTTCAAATCGTCGATGACGCGCTCAACCGAAGACCACACCATCCAATCCGACAATCCGACCGGGACGGGAGCGAAGTCGCGGAGGACGGCGCGCGGGAGGAAGGCAATACTGTTGACTTTCCCGGGGACCTGCGGTTCGAGGCAAGAAATAATAACTTCTCATGAGAATCTTTTTCGGGAGAATCGTCCAATGTCCGAATGGGAATCGCTTTTGCGCCGGCTTGCCGGATTGTACGGAATCGAAACCACGTACATAGATATCTGGGGCAATCACAATCCGGTATCGCCGGAGACGTTGCAGGCCCTGCTCGCCGCGATGGGGGTCGCGGTGGAGACCGACGAATCCGGCCTGCATTCGGCCCTGATCGGCAAGGAGAACAGCCGCTGGATGCGTCCCCTGGCCCCCGTCCAGGTGGTCAGGGAGGGGACCTTCCCTATCGAGGTGCATCTGCATTTGCCGGACCCGCCCGGATGCGGCGACTCCATCAGGTGGTCGCTCACCGAGGAGAACGGGTGGAGGCATGAAGGCGAAGCGGACCTGGCCGGCCTGCAGGTGCTGGAACGGCGCCAGATCGGGGGCGGGAGTTACGCCCGGTACGCGCTCAGGCTGGAGTTGAGCCCCGGATGGGGATACCACCGGCTGGCCGTCGGCTGCCCGCTCTCCGGCGCGCGTGCGGAATCGGAAATGCGCCTGATCGTGGCGCCCGGCAGGTGCTACCTTCCCGGAGCGCTCCATGGGGACGGACGCGTCTGGGGGCCGGCGGTCCAGCTCTACTCGTTGCGCTCGCGGCGCAACTGGGGCATCGGCGACTTCACGGACTTGAGAATGCTTGTCGAACTCTGCGCGGAATCCGGGGCGAACATCGTCGGACTCAATCCGCTGCACGCGCTCTTCCCCCACAATCCGGAACACGCGAGTCCGTACAGCCCTTCCAGCAGGCTCTTTCGTAACATTCTCTACCTGGACGTGGAATCGATCCCCGAGTTCCGGGAATGCGAGGAGGCGCGGCAGGCCGTCGGCGCGCCCGAATTCCGGGCGAGGCTGGAGGAGCTTCGGGCGAACGAACTGGTGGACTACCGTGCGGTTTCGGCCCTCAAGTTCCGGATACTCGAGATGGTGTACCGCCATTTCCGCGCGAGCCGCCTGGAGGCGGACCCGGAAGGCGAACGGGCGAGAGGGTTCAGAGGATACCAGGCGGAGGGCGGAGGCCCCCTTCACCGGCTCGCTCTCTTCCAGGCGCTCCAGGAGCACTTCCACGAGGATGACGCCGGGGTCTGGGGCTGGCCGGCATGGCCGGAGGCGTACCGGGACCCGCAGTCTCCCGAAGTCGCCGTGTTTGCGGAGTCGCACCGGGAGCGGGTGGAGTTCTTCCAGTACGTGCAGTGGGAGACGGAACGCCAGTACGGCCTGGCGGGGAGGCGGTGCATGGAAGTGGGGTTGGGGGTCGGGCTCTACGAGGACCTCGCCCTCGGCGTCGACCGCGGCGGGGCCGAGGCGTGGTCGAACCAGGCGCTCTACGCCCAGGGGGCATCCATCGGGTGTCCGCCCGACGACTGCAATCTGTACGGGCAGAGTTGGGGACTCCCGCCGCTCGCGCCCGAGCGTATGATCGAGGCGCGGTATGATCCCTTCATCGCAACGCTTCGCAGCAACATGCGCCACGCCGGGGCGATACGCATCGACCACGTGATGGGCCTGCTTCGCCTCTTCTGGATACCGTCCGGGAAGTCGGCCCTGGATGGCTCGTATGTCTACTATCCCTTCGAGGACCTGCTGGGCGTCCTGGCCCTGGAGAGCCACCGGAACGGCTGCATGGTCATCGGCGAGGACCTGGGGACCGTCCCCGACCCCGTGCGCGGGGCCATGCGCGAGTACGGAATTTTTAACTACCGCCTTTTCTACTACGAGAAGTACTGGGATGGGGAAAAGGCGGGCTCCCACAAGCCCCCGGGGGAGTTCCCCGCCCACGCGCTGGTTTCGGTCGGCACGCACGACATGCCCACCCTGCCCGGCTTCTGGACCGCCCGCGACCTGGACGTGCGCGCCGCCCACAGCATGTTCCCCACCCTGGAGCAGTACGACAAGCAGATGGCGGCCCGCGTTATCGACCGCGCCTCGATACTTGCGGCCCTGGAGCGGGAGGGCTTGCTGAGCTGCGCACTACTGGAGGAACTGCTGCGGGAATGCACGGCCCTCGCCGTGGACCTCGCCGTGGAGGTCGGGACCACTCCCGGACCTGACGGCGGTTCCGGCTGCAACTTGGCCGCGGGCCTTTCCGGCGCCTGCGGCATTTTCGGGCAGGGCGGCCGCGTGCGCGATTCCCTGATGCGGGACGCGCCCGTGGAGCTGATCCAGGCCATATACCGCTACGCGGCGCGCGCGCCGTCGAAAGTCATGATGGTCCAACTGGAGGATCTGCTCGGGCAGGTGGAACAGATCAACCTCCCCGGCACAGTCCTCGAACACCCCAACTGGCGCAGAAAGTTCCCGATGAACCTCGAAGACCTGCGTGGCGACGGCCGTGTCCGGGAATTGTTCGAAGCGCTGAGGCATGAGCGCGGCAGGTAATCGACGGCATGAACCCGAGAGGTGGCGGCGGCAGTAGCCCGGCGGCAGGTAGCGGCGAAGCCGTTGTTTCGCCCGGCGGACAACGCCGCTCCCTCGCCGGGCTAACGGCCATCGGCTTCACACGCAGGCTGCAATACATTCGCCTCTTTTCAAGCCCATTTGTGCACATCTCATTGAGTCACATCACGAAACCCGTAACTTTCTTATCTATTTCATCCGCTTAACACATATCCATTTTAATCCGTACAGTAAATTGAACAAGCACGAATGAAATACTCTCTTGAATCACAATATATATATTGCATTTTGAGCTATGCGTCGTTATAAAATCATATGATGCCATACTATAAATCATACTACCGGATTTATATAGTCAGGAGTAATGGGTAATAATGTTAGACTAGTTCTTTGACTGCCGATTCCTAGGATGGATATGACGATATAGGAATGTTGCGGTTCTGACCGACTTCCCGAGGGGTCAATCATGAGAAATGGGAAGAATTTCTCGATCCTCCACATTGGACCGGTTCAGAAGTTTATCCGGACTGCCTGGAAGTGCCGGCGCAAGTCAGGCTTCCCTCTTAAGGGCCGTCGGTGACCGATGCCTCTGCTTCCTCCCCCTTCTCATCAGATTTCTCGCCTTTGGAAAAGAGTGGGAAATGTATGCAGCGGGCACACGGGAAGAGTAGTATGGAGGAAGCCCGTCGCCGGCCGAACCGAAAAGACAACTGCTTCCGCTGGCGTTTGACAAGGCGAAGTGTGAATAGAACTTCGGAAGTTCTCCGGCAAGCCTCCAGGTCCGGCGGTATCTGAACTGGATAAGCGCACGGCAGGGAAGCCGGGAATTTTGCCTGTTTCAGCCGCTCACCGCCGCGGGAATCGACAGAAGCAGGCATGCCGTCATTCGTATTCGGAAAGCGGTAAGCTCAAGAAGATGGCCGGGGGAAAGCGCGATAGCGGGCTGCATCCCGAAGATCTGAGTGACGTCAAAGACGTCAAATCGGAAGTTTTCGGCGAGGACGAGTTCTCGACGAGGATGAGGGCGCGGATGCCGGCATCCGGTCGGAGAGCTATTGGAAAGTGCCGACCTATGTGGAAGACCGGACTTACGCGGGATTACGACGGCCCGAGACCAATGGCGTCTTTGGTTCAGCGAAACTTCCTCTACGCTTGGCCGGGTCTGAACAGAATCCGAAGACCGAAGGAATGATTGAACACAATGTCCAGTATACTTGAAAATCTCAGTTTTTCTCGATTCAAGGCCTACTTCCGCGTTGTGGAGCCGCTGCACCTGCCTTTCTTCACGGGATCGACCGTTCGCGGCGCTCTGGGTCATGCCTTGCGGCGGGTGCGCCACGGCAAGCGCGAGAACTGCCGGCAATGTACCGTACACGCGCAATGCCATTACGGCAACCTGTACGCCTACCTCTTCGAGTCGTCGTGGGACCATCCCCTCATCGAGCCGTTTCACCAGGCCCTCAGCCCGAGGCTCAGGAGGGAAACCTACCCGCAGCCGTTCATCCTCGATCCGCCCCCCGGAGGCGTTTACAAATCCGGGGACCTGCTGGTCCTCGGCTTCACCCTGGTCGGGCGGGCCGTTGCGTTCCTGCCCTTTATGGCCTACGCCCTCAACCGCATGGGAGAAGGGGGACTGGGGCGCGGCAGAGGGCGCATCGCTCTCGAACTCATAGTGAACGGGTTTCCTTCCGAAAGCGGCGGCGACATCGTCGTCTACTCCGGCGAGGTGATGGACTTCGACTCCGTTCGCCGCTGGGCGGATGCGTCGTTCCCGGTTCAACACCGGATTTGCGAGGCGCGAGTGAGGTTCCTCACTCCCTTCCGCTACAGGTATGAAGGCAAACTCGGCCGGCCCCTCACCTTCGAGATACTCATGCGAAATCTCCTGCGTCGATTCGCGCTCCTCTCCGTACACAGTCCCGTTTCGGCCGATACGGACAACAGAACGCTCCTGGCGCGGGCCGCCGCGGTGGCGACCCGGGACGACTCCTCGCTCGAGTGGTATCGCTGGCAGCGGCATTCCAGCAGACCGGAGCAGGAAGGTTGGATGAACCTGGACGGCTTCGTCGGGGAGATCGTGTTCGCCGGAGAATTGAATCCGTTCACAGCACATCTCAAGATGGGCGAATTCCTCAATGTCGGCAAAGACGGATCGTTCGGGCTCGGAAAGTATGAGGTCTCCCTTGTCAGGGAGCCGGTGTAGGGAAATCCGCCCGGCGGAGGGCGCATCGATGACTGGAGGGGCGGAGGAGTGAGTGGATCTGGTTGCATGCCCCCA
>CAYOVG010000098.1:0-19651 GCA_964407285.1 uncultured Syntrophobacteraceae bacterium | reverse complement strand
TGTCAAGAAAAAAATAAGAAAAATGTTTCCTAATAAAATCAATACGTTAAACACTCAGACCACGAAACCAGTAAAAAATTTTCCACGACGTATCTCACCTGTCTCACCTATTTGACAAATAATTGAAATACTTGAACAATTTTACGCGAAACCAAAAACACCAGGAGGTGGCGTGGCGTATACAGCGGCAGACCAGGCGGCGGTCCAGGCCGCCATAATGACCCTCGTGCGGGGCGAACGGGTGGTGTCCGTCTCCGTAGACGGGCAGACAGTCCAATACCAGGCGGGCGACCTCGACAAGCTCCGGGCTCTCGACTCCGAGATATCCCGCAGCCTCCAGGCGACCACGGGCAGGCGATCCTACTACGTGATCTCGACCGGGAAGGGTTGTTAGCGTGGGCTGGCTCGATCTCAGCGACCGTGAGCGGTCCATAATAGATATGTCCCGGCGCGAGTGCTCCCCGGCGGCATCGGCGTCCGGCTACGAAGGCGCGACCACCGGCAGACGCATATCCGCCACATGGGCCTCCAGTGCCGGACCGAACACTCTCCTCCGCAGTTCTGTGGCCAATCTCCGACGAAGATCTCGAGCCTTGGCAAGGGACAACCCATTTGCCAGCAACGCCGTTGAAAAATGGGCTGCGAATCTGGTAGGCACCGGCATATTGCCCCGGTGGGTCATCGACAACGGAGACCTCAAGGCCGAGCTGCACCAGCTGTGGGAGGACTGGACCGACGAGTCCGACGCCGACGGTATCGCTGATTTTTATGGCCAGCAGAACCTTGTTGCCAGGGGCGTGGTTGAGGCAGGCGAAGTGCTGGTGAGGTTTCGCCCCCGCAGGGCTGAAGACCGTCTCACCGTGCCGCTCCAACTCCAGCTGATAGAATCGGATCACCTGGACGAGACGTTTGACTCCATCGCGCCCAACGGTAACCGGATACAAATGGGCATCGAGATTGACGCTCTCGGGCGTCGCGCTGCCTACTGGCTATTTCGGGAGCACCCCGGAGAGCAGTATCCCATGACCGGCGGTACTGAGCGCGTCAGAATCCCGGCATCCGAAATACTACACGTTTACAAAGCCACGCGCCCCGGGCAACTGCGCGGACTCCCCTGGCTTTCCTCCATCATTTTGAGACTGCACGAACTCGATCAGTACGAAGACGCCGAACTCGTGAGAAAAAAGGGCGCGGCGATGATTTGCGGCTTCATCAAGGAGTCCCTTGGCGAGGCCACCATGGACAACCCCCTGATAGGTCAGCCCGGCGGCACCGATGCTGCCGGGAACACCGTTGTCCAGCTTGAGCCCGGCACATTCCCAGCACTTCCACCAGGCGCTGAAATTCAGTTTGCGACTCCTGCGGACGTCGGTGACACCTACCTGCCATTCATCCAGCAGAACCTGCGTGCAATCGCCATCGGAATGGGCCTCACTTACGAACAGCTCACGGGTGATCTTTCTCAAGTGAACTACTCATCCATCCGTGCCGGGCTCCTGGAATTCCGTCGCCTCTGCGAATCCATCCAGTGGCACGTGCTCGTTTATCAGTTCTGCCGCCCCGTAGTGCTTCGCTGGCTCGACGTTGCCGTACTGTCCGGAGCCGTGAATCTTCCAGGATACTATCGATCCCCAAGGCAATACCGCCGGGTGGAGTGGAAGACTCCCGGCTGGCCGTGGGTTGACCCGGACTCGGAAGTCAAGGCGGATCTCCTCGCGGTACAGAGCGGCTTCAAGTCCAGGTCGGCTGTCATCGCAGAACGCGGGGACATCCCCGAAATCGTCTATCGCCAGCTGGAGGAAGACAATCGCATGGCCGATGAGCACAACCTGACGCTCCAGAGCGATCTACGAAAGGTGAACAAGGAGGGGAGTGCGCAGGAAGAGCCGCAGGCGGAATCTCACGTTGAGGCTGAAAATCGAGGAATGAAAAAACAAAGGGACCGAAGAGATGCTTGAAACAGGCCATCTGATCCGCATCGCAGGCAGGGTGTACGATACGCCACTACTGATTGCGCCGACCAAACTTTCGGACATCATGGCATTTTTGGCGCCGCGAATTGCTGATGACGGTCCATCCATATCCGCCGTCACACCTTTCCAGGCGAACGACTCCACGCGGCACATTTCGGCGATCCCGGAGGGTGTCGGTGTGGTCCGTATTCACGGGACTACCGTGCACCGCACTCGTGGATTTGAAGCGGCAAGCGGCGTCATGAGCTACGAAAACATCAGGGCGCAGTTTGCCGAGGCCATGAACGACCCGGCCATTCGCGTGGTGCTCCTCGACGTAGATTCCTCGGGGGGCGAGGCCGCCGGGGTGTTTGATCTGTCGGACGAGATTTATTCCGCCAGAGGGCTGAAGCCGATTGTTGCCTATGTGAACGACAGGGCGCTGTCTGCCGGGTATGCCATCGCATCCGCGGCCGACGAGGTTTACATGCCGAAGACCGGGGCCGTCGGTTCCATCGGTGTGATCGCCATTCACAGGGACCAGACCAAGGCGGACGAGAAGGCTGGGTTCACCTACACCACGGTTTTTGCCGGGTCCCGCAAAAACGACCTGAACCCGCACCAGCCCATCAGCGCTGAAGCGGTCGAGATCCTCCAGAACCGGGTGAACGGCCTCTATTCAACGTTTGTGGAGACAGTGGCGCGAAACCGGGGGGTTGCCCCCGAAGCCATCAGGGGAATGGAAGCCGCCATATATTTCGGCCCTGAAGCCACTCCGCTTCTTGCGGACAAACTTGTCCGGCGAAGTGAGCTCATGGGTCATTTGCAAAAACTTTCCGGCAATGTGGGAGGCGTTTTCATGAGTGTTGAAGCAGGAGAGAAGACCGCCGGGACGGAAGCACCCGTAGAGTCCAAGGTGGTCGATATCGAAGAGATCAGGAAGAAGGCAAGGGCGGAGGCCGTGGAGGCCGAGCGGGCGCGTGTCTCTGGTATCCGCGAACTGTGCAGGACCGTTGAGCACTTGCTGCCGGAGGGCTTCGCTCAATCGGTCGTTGACTCCGGGTGCTCAACGGAAGACGCCCCGCGTCAAATCCTTGCGGCCATGGCCAAGAAGACGGATGAAACGCCGATCAATTCAGCGTCTCCGGTGCCCACGAAACCCCAGGTCAATCCCCTGTTGGCCGATGCCAAGCGGCGAGCAGGAATTAAGGAGTAAAAAACATGGCAAATCTGAGTGAAGGCAACAGACTGGGAGATCTGCTCCGGTTTGAGGTGGGCGAAGGCAAATACCATTCCCGAGAAACGGTCACCGTGCTGGGAGGCCAAAACCTGACCCTCGGCGCCGTTCTCGGCAAGGCGACCCTCGGGGCTGCGACCACTGCGGCAGCGGGCGGCGGCACCGGCGGGGCGAACACCGGAAACGGCACGATCACCATGGACGCCACAACGCCCCTTTTGGCCGGCGCCCAGGTCGGGCGCTACGTCGCAAAATGCACCGCAGCCGCAAGCAACAGCGGGACGTTCCGAGTTTCAGACCCGAAAGGGAATGTCCTGGGGGATGTTGCCGTTGGAACGGCATTCGCCAATCAAATCAAGTTCACCATCGCGGATGGCTCCGCGGATTTCGTCGTCGGTGACGGTTTCTCCATCACCGTTGCAGCTGGAACCGGCAAGGTGCGCGGGCTCAATCTCACAGGCCTTGACGGCACACAGCACGCCTACGGGGTGCTGCTCGAAGACGTTGCTACTGTCGGCACCATGAAGAGCATCGCGTTCACCAGCGGTGGAACGTATGTGGTTCGCCCCGGGGATAAAGTCACCGGGGCAACCGGAGGGGCAACGGCTCAGGTGGTGTCTGTCACCGTGTCGGGAGGCACATGGGCCGGTGGCGACGCAGAAGGCACCCTGATCCTTGACAATCAGGTCGGAACCTTCACCTCTGAAAACCTCGATGTGGGCACGAATGCGAACGTGGCTACTGTCGGCGGGAACTCGGCTGCATACGGTCCGGACACTGAAGGCGTCGCCATTGTGCGCGACGCAGTGGTTGACGGAACGGCCCTGGTGTGGCCTTCGGGAATCACCGCCGCGCAGAAAACAGCAGCATTGAACCAGTTGGCCGAAAAGGCCGTCGTGGTCCGAAGCGTCGCTTAAGGGGCACTGAGTGATTGACGAAGAACTTTCCCGAGCCATTGCCAAACTCAAAGCGTTCCCGGAGGTTTACCGCAGCCTTGTGGGACTGGTGAAGGCACTGGCGAAACTGCTTTAAATTGATGCTCCGCGAACCATCCGCCGCGCACAAAGGCCGAATCGAGCGCACCATTTCAGGTCTCCTCGACTTCAAAGAGGAGTGTTTGAAATGCTCAATCCTTTTGCACTGGATGCGTTCAATACCGTCTCGCTGACGCAGGCGATCAACATCCTGCCGAACAACTACGGCAGGGTGGGCCAGCTTGGGGTTTTCCCCACCAAGGGCGTCCGTACAAGGTCTGTCATCGTTGAAGAGCGCCACGGCGTCCTGAACCTTCTTCCTACGCTTCCCGTCGGATCTCCCGGCACCGAAGCCAAGCACGCCAAGCGCAAGGTGCGTTCGTTCACCGTGCCCCACATCCCCCATGACGATGTGCTGCTGCCCGCAGACTACGACGGGCTGAGGGCATTTGGGAGCGAAACGGACATCGAAACTTTTGCGTCGGTCCTGAACGAGCGTCTCCAGGCCATGCGGAACAAGCACGCCATCACCCTTGAGCACCTGCGAATGGGAGCACTCAAGGGCGTGATCCTCGATGCGGACGGCTCGGTCATCTACAACCTGTTCACCGAATTCGAGATCCAGCAAAAAACCGTGGATTTCGTGTTGGGGACATCAGGGACGGATGTTGCCGGGAAATGCCGCGAAGTTTTGCGTCACATTGAAGACAACCTGATGGGTGAAGTCATGACCGGGGTTAGGTGCCTGGTATCCTCGGAGTTCTTCGACAAGCTGATTGATCACGCCAACGTCAAGGATGCCTACAAATATCACTCGGCAGCGGAGCGTGTTCTCGGTGGTGACAACCGATCGGGCTTCACGTTCGGCGGTATCACCTTCGAGGAATACCGTGGACAGGCTACGGACATGAACGGAACGGTGCGGCGCTTCATCGCGGCCTCCGAGGGTCACGCCTATCCCACCGGCACCATGTCGGCGTTCAACACCCTGTTTGCCCCTGCGGATTTCACGGAAACGGTGAACACCGTTGGCCTTGAGGCATACGCAAAAATCGAGCCGCGCAAGTTTGACCGCGGAATCGACATCCACACCCAATCCAACCCACTCCCGATCTGCTATCGGCCCGGGGTTTTGGTGCGAGTGATCACGAGCAACTGATATGCGTCAATCGCTATCAAACCATATCGGGATTGCGGTGACCCACGTCTTTGAAACGTGGGGCATCGCCGCCAGCTATTCCACGGCAGGGGCAGCAGAAGGCCAACAGGTCACGGTTGTGCTCACGCAGGGTGCAAATCCACACGTTGACGCGGACTATGCCTACGCTGCGGCAACAATCCGTGTCCGAGCCTCAGATGTTCAGACGCCATCGGCGAGAGATCGGTTTGTTGTGGATGGGGTTGAATGGCTTGTTGAGAAGGTTTTGTCGTCCGGTGGTGGCGTCTGGCGCCTGGCCGTCTACAGTGATTTGAAACCACTTCATGGTTGAGAGACGCAGAAACTACGGGAGGCGGTCAACGGATATGGACGCGGCAAAAATCCGGGCCGATTTGGACGATATCAAAGGCGACCTCAAGGGCCTAGCGAAGGCTGTTGCCAGCATCTCCGTGCAGGATGAAAAAATATCCAACCTTGTTTTGGCCATCACCAGCATAAGAACTGAGCAGTGTGCGCTGTATGATCGGGTCACTTCGCTCAAGGAAGAGCACGACACGTGCATTGTCAACCGAGTTCAAACGGATGTGGCATGGCTAAAGTGGTTCACGCTGCTGAACTCTGCCGCTATTGTTATGGCTCTCATGAAGTATCTGTTTGGGGGGGGGGTTGATAAATGACCAGTGATCAGCAGCATCACATTAGAAACGGCCTGCTCTGCCTGTTGGGGATAGCTAAGCGTTTGGAGTTGACTGCACTCACTGACGACCAAACTCTTCTTGTGATTGAGATCCGCAAGCAGGTGCGCCGGATAGGTTTTGCTGCTGAACTCAAAACCATCAAGTATGCAGGCTGATATGCCACAGATCGAATGGTCAAAGCTTGACGATTTGCTTCTTTTTATTGTGTGGGCCGGGATGTCGTGGTTGTTCTTGTCCCATGGGTACGATCATGTGGCATCCAATTTGATTGCTGGCTGGATGGGTGCGGTCGCAATGTATCTGAAAGGGGCGTCGTGAGATTTATCGAGATCCGCGATGGGCTTGCCAGACATATTGAGTCGGATTGGGAAATCCATGATTTCTGTGTCGAACGATTCGGGAGGCCACATAAGGTTTTTGTCGGCCTTGACCAATTGCAGCCACCATCGGAATCGGATGCTCCACTTGTGTTATTGATCCCCGGAGGCCGGGCCAGAAGCGATGGCCAACACTACGTCCTGAGGGAACTCCGCGTTGTTTGCTCAATTGTGCAGACGGCGATTGAACGCACCAGCGATCCTGATGACCCGGATCGTCCAAACCTGCGGCTTATAAAGCACCAAGGCGTTGATGATATTGAGGAGTTTTCCTCCCTCGTGGAACGATGTGCTTCCTCATATCTCTTTGCGGCGGATATCCCGCACACGCAACGGCCAGATAATCCAGACGAGATCATATATCCATGGTTTGGTGCGTATTGGACCTATTCGTTGCAAGTCCGGGATCTGTTGTTGCCATGAATTGGCTTGCAGGCAAGCATGGAGGTCGGAATGGACGAGAATAATGACAAGAAAAAGAAGAAAAACAATGGCCTGACCATCAAGGTGAACGTTGGCGGCCAATATCTAGTTGAGAAGGAGAAAAAAGATGCTGACTCGTAGGACCGTTCTGCTGGCCAAAATGGAAACCTCCGGGAACTATGGCGTGGATTCAGTCCCTACGCCGTCGGCCAATGCCATCCTCATCAAAGATGTCAATATAAAGATAAACGGCGAAACACTTGAACGCGACTTTTTAAAATCGAGCCTCAGCAACATGCAATTTGTGCGAGGCGAGCGAGATGTCGAGTTGACATTCAAAACAGAGCTCAAAGGTTCGGGCACTCGCGGGACTCTCCCGACTTGGGGCTGGGAGGGTGTTTTGATGCGTGCCTGCGGGTTTAAGGAGACAATTACCGCGAACACTTCCATCAAATGGGAACCAGTTTCAACCGGGTTCGAGTCGGCAACGCTCTACGTCTACAAAGACGGATTGTTCCACAAATGCACCGGGTGCCGAGGATCGGTCAAGATCCTGGGCGAGGTTGGAAAATACTACGAACTCGAATTCACGATGCGTGGCCTTTATAACGCGGTAGTGGACGCCACCCCGACTGCTCAAACCTTTAGCACGGTGGTCCCGCCTGTGGCGCTTGGGGTTAACTCGTTTACAGTTGGGAGCACTCCTTACGCGCCGATTATTGAGCGTGTAGAAATTGATATGGCGAACACGCTCGCACCCAGGAGGAACATGAACAGTGCTTCGGGGATTGTCGAACAAGTCATCACTGGCCGGAATCCCGTCGGATCGTTTGATCCGGAAGCGGTGCTTGAAGCCACTCACCCTTTCTGGGCTAATTGGTCTGCGGCGACCGCCCTCCCAATGACTTTGACGGCAGGCAGTGCGTCCGGGAATACGATTACGATCACCGCACCTAAACTCCAATATCGTGAAATAGAGTATGCGGATAAAGACGGAACACTCACGTATAACGTTCCGTTTTCTTTGGCTATGAATAGCGGCGATGACGAGATTATTATCACAATAACCTAGAACCTAGAGGGCTTATGCAAAAGAAAGTGACGCTGGAAGGAAAAGAGTTTTTGATCCGAGGACTTAAACGTGGAGAAGTCAAGCTGCTAAAGTCTGAAGGAGTAAATATTTTCGCTGTGGATGAAGTCAGCGGGGACGAGGTTATGAACCAAGTGTTCCGGATTCTCGGCCTTGATCAGGACCCGGAATTCGACGAACTCTTCTATTCGTCAACGCTTGGATTGTTCCAGGAAATCCTGCGTTTGACTGTAATGTTGCCGGAAGAACTAAAAAACTGATACTGGCCCTCGATCTCGCCGATGCCGGCAGACTGTGGGGGTGTGCTAAATGCAGGTCCGAAGGGCTGCAGGCTCAACGGTACTGCCCTGAATTGGGAGTCAAAAATCCAGGGGAAGCACTGGAGATCGATGGTCAGCTTCATTGGTTTTGTCCGGTTTCTTTGGTGAAGAGTGAAACATTTGACTGGATTTCCGAAGCATCACTGGTGAGTGCCCTCGGCGTGCTTCCGAACACCGGGGGGCTGGATGACCAGTATCAAAAAGAGGCGGATATTCTTGGTGTTATCTTGTTGAGATGGGACCAACGTGTCTAAGAATAAAATAGAAATTGTCATCTCCGCCAAGGATCTGGCCACAAGGGTTTTTCGTGACATAAATTCCAGCCTGGGCGGAATCAGAGACCGAGTTTTCAACGTCAAAACCGCTTTTGCAGGCTTGGCCGCCGGGATCGGTGTCGCTGGCGTTGGATCAGCCGTAATCGGTACAGCAAACACCTTCGAGCGGCTCAGCGTGGCACTTCGCACCACGGAAGGCTCGTCCAAAGCGGCGGAAAACGCCCTCGCATGGATCACTGAATTCACCGCCACGACGCCCTACCAGCTTTCGGAAGTGGGCGAAGCCTTTCAGCGCCTGTCCGCCTACGGATTGGACGCGGAACGCGAACTGAGAGTTCTGGGGGACACGGCGGCCTCCATCGGACGTCCGATCATGGATGCGGTCGAGATGTTCGCGGACGCCGCCCAGGGGCAATTCGAGCGGCTCAAATCGTTCGGAATACGCGCCTCCCAGGAGGGCGACAAAGTGACCTTCTCCTGGGTGCAGAACGGCCAGCAAATGCAGGCCACTGCGAAGAAGACCCAGGAAGCCATCTCCGACATGCTCCGGGACATCCTGGAGACGCGCTACAAAGGCGCTATGGAGAACTTCTCGAGAACGTTCACCGGAATCACATCAAACCTCCAAGATCATTGGTCCCTGTTTCTGAAGGACATTGCTGATTCCGGGCCATTTGATCAGGTCAAGGGGTTTCTCAAGGCGATCCTGGACGAGGTGAACCGGCTCAGGGAGCAGGGAAAACTCAAGGAGTGGGCCGAGGAGATCGGGAAGGCGGCCGTCGAGGCCGGCAGAAAGACCATCTCCGCCGTATCGAGCGTTGCGGAGGTTTTCTTTTCGATCCTGAGAACCCTTGACGCCCGGCCTGAGATCGTGAAGTACGGCGTCATCGGGTATTTCTTGTACGGGAAAAGAGGCTTGGCCGCCGGCGCGATTCTCGGGTCAGTGGCCGGCGAGATGAAGAGGGCGTGGGAACAGTCCTCGAATGTCTTTTCCGGCATGTGGAACATGTCCGGGGTGCTTTCCAAACATCAACAGCGCTTGCTCGGATTGTCCAAGCCTGATTCGGCCGGGTTGCTTCCCCCGGACAGAATGCAGGAGTCCATCACCGGCATTGGGAAGGCGCAACAGGTCTTCGACGGCGTAAGGGCCGCTGTTGACCGCGCCATGCAGAAGATGGACGCCCTGGCTGACTCAACGGATGGGGCTGCGGGCGAAATGGGTGTGGCGGCCGGTGCTGCGGACGGGCTCTCGGGTGGTCTCGGGAAGACCGGAGAAGCCGCCGGCCGGACCGCTGGGCGACTGGACGAACTGGCCCGCGCCGCAGAGTCCCTGAGAGAATCGCTTCGCACGCCCGCAGAGGTTCTGAACAACGAACTCGCGCAATACCGGGAGTTTCTAGACAAAAAGCTCCTCACTACGGAACAGTACGCCAAGGCGTTCGCTAAGCTTACCAAATCCGCGGAGGACCCCGGGCAGCAAATGAACGCCTGGCTGCTCCGTCGTGACCGGGTTGCGGCGCGGGACCGGGAAGAGCGCGGCGCCCCGGGCCAATGGGCCGACGCCGGGATCACCATTGGGGGCGCGGTGAACGATATAGCGAGCGCACAGTGGGAGCAGCTCCAGGATGCAATGAGCAAGACGAGGGACGGCTTCGCGGACCTGAAAGACGCCATCGAGGGCTGGGGGCGCGATTCGGCCAGGGCCATCGTGGATTTCGCTCTCACTGGCAAGGCTTCGTTCTCGGACATGATCCAGTCCATGATATCGGACATGGCCCAGATGATGCTCTACCAGACCGTGCTGAGGCCCATCTTCGGAAAGGTCTCCAGCATGCTCATGCCGGTCACCGTCGCCCACAGCGGCTGGGACGTCGGGTCGGCACCTCCAGCAGTGAGGATGGTGGACCCGGCCATCTTCCAAACGGCCCCGAAATATCATCGCGGGCTGATGCCCGACGAGTTCCCGGCCATACTACAGCGGGGCGAGAAGGTGATCCCGAAAGGCGCGACGGCCGGAGGCGGAAGGGTGAACATCGTCAACAATATCAACTTTGTGGTGGAGGCGCCAAAGGGTGCGGATCCTATGCAGTCTCAGGAACAGGCCGAGCGGTTCGGCGCCCAGGTGACCGCGGCGCTTGACGCGCGGATCCAGGAACAGCTCGCGAAGCATTTTCGGGTTGGCGGAATGTTCAACCGATCTCTGGGAGTCGCCTGATGGATACGTTCCCGAATGTCCCCGCTGATTCCGCGACGACTTGCGACGAGGAATGCCGTTTGCTCGCGGCCCCGTTTGGCGACGGCTACGAACAGCTCGCCGCAGACGGGAAAAATCATGTGCGCGAGGCATGGATGGTCGAGTGGACCAATCTGAACAAGACGGAGTACGACGCAATCGTCGGTTTTCTGAAGTCCCAGGGCGGTTGGAACCGGTTTTTTTGGACGCCCCCGGACAAGGCCAGCCCCCTCGTGTGGACCTGTAAAAAATGGCAAAAAAGGCGACTCGGCCCGGTTAACTACAAGATAGTTGCACAGTTCGTGCAGAGCTTCACCCCATAGGGGGGCAACCATGCCTGTCGATCATGATGTCCAGAAACTGAGCCCGGGAGCCTACGTCGATCTCTACGAGCTGGACGCTACCGCAATCGGGGGGTCCGTGTATCGTTTTGTGGACCCGGAACGGTGCGCAAACGTGGTCACATGGAACGGGGCTCCATATTATCCGTTTGCTGTCCGCATGGAAGGCTTCGAGACCACTTCGGACGGCCCGTCCGAGCGTCCGCGCCTCTATTTGACCAACACGACCAAGGCGATGCGTGCGGCGATCGAGAGCTGGAACAAGCTGCGCGGCGCGAAGATCACCCGGTTGCGAACGTTCGCGGCCTACCTGGACGACGGGGCGACGCCAGACCCCAATGCGGTCTTGCGGCGGGATGTCCACTACCTCAACAAGGTGGTCGAGGACAATAAGCGAGCCATCTGCTGGGAGTGTGTCCCTTATTTTACGTTTGCCGGGTCGAAGATCCCTGCGCGCCAGGTGTTGCGGGGGCACTGTGAATGGACCTACCGCAAGCGCTCAGGAGGTGCTTGGGACTATTCCCAGGCGACCTGCCCCTATACGGGAAGCGCCTGTTTCGACATTTATGGCAATTCAGTGCCGGCGGCCGAGGACCGGTGCGGGAAAAAATTGTATCACTGCAAATTGCGTTATCCAGGCCAGACCGTCAAGCCCTTCGGGGGCTTCCCCGGTGTCGGTCTCATGAGGAGATAGACGATGATTTCCGCGACTACGGACATGCAGCTCAAGGAGATGGCCCGAGAGGTCGCTCCTAGAGAGATGTGCGCGTTGCTCTTCGCAGCTGGGGAGGTGGTCGTGCCGCTTACCAATGCAGCACTGGACCCGGAGTCTGATTTCGAAGTCCCACCGTCTGAAATCGATGCCGCTATCGAGCGGCACGGGGCCCCCTACGCATTCGTGCATTCGCACACCAACGGCAAACGAGGCCCGAGCAAGAAAGACATGGTGTGCCAGCAGTCATGGCGGATCCCATTCGGCATCGTGCCTCTCATGAACGGCGGCGCGTACGAAACGACCTGGTGGGGGGATGGAGTCCCGACGGCCCCGCTCCTGGAGCGAGAGTTTATTTTCGGCGTGCACGACTGCTTCGCGTTGGTGCGCGACTGGTACCAGGTGGAGCACGGCATCAAGATCCCGGACGTTCCGAGGGAAGACAATTTCTGGGATGACCACCCGGACGGATCCCCTGGCGAATCGATATTCCGCGAGCACTTCCTCGAATGCGGCTTTGTGCTGGTGGACGAAATAGAGCGGCCAGGCGATGTGCTGGTCGGAAAATTCCGGAGCAAAGTCGAGAGCCATTGCGGGCTCTATATCGGGGACAACCTGTTGCTCCATCACCCGCCGCATGCGCTGAGCCGCACCGATATCCTGAACCGCTGGCTCAAATTCGCCAGCATGGTGTGCCGACACAAGGAGCTCATGTGAGAGACATCGTTCTACACGGCGAACTTGCGGCCAGATACGGCAGGCGCTTTCGCTTCCGTGCCGACACCGTGACGGATGCGCTGTGGTTGTTCCAGGCCAATTTTCCGGACTTCTTCGAGGTCTTGAGAAGCGGCAGATACCATGTGATCCGCCGCTTTGAGGGCGGCTGGGAGGCCCTGACCGAGGAGCGCCTGACGATGGACCTCGGGGCCTGCAGCCTGCACCTGGTCCCCGCCCTGTCTGGTTCCAGCAACAAAAAACCCATCGTGTCAGTCATCCTTGGTGTGGCGCTGCTGGGCGCGGCGATTGTCCTGGCCGGACCGGCCGGACTTGCCGGCACGGCGTTCACGGCGTTTGGTTCCGCAGTGACCTACGGGAACCTGGCCTTTTTCGGTGGCATGCTGGCACTGGGCGGGATCTCCCAGCTCATATCGGGGACCCCGGCCGTCAAAGATTATTCGGCGAGAGAGGACCGCCCGCAAAGCCATATCTTCAACGGTGGTGCAGCATCCGTGGAACAGGGCGGGCCTGTGCCGATTGTTGTCGGAAAGTTCGCTGTCACCCCTACGACAGTATCGGCCGGAATCGTCTCCGAGCGCCTCGCTGCGGAGATCGCCCCGGGAACCAACCGCAACACCCTGTCGCTGCTTGCCGGGGGCATCTTCTCGATCCAGAGCACCGCAAAGGTGACCATAACGGCCTATGGGCACTCCTCGACCCGTGGGTTCGTATCCCCCGTTGGCACCGTGAGCGTGAAGAAGGGCGAGTCCATCACGGTGAAATACAAGCTTGCCGGGCTGGAACTGTTTCGCATCAACGGCAACACGGCGACCCCCTGCACGACTCCCGACGCGAACGGGCACTGCACCTGGACGTTCAACAACATACAAACCAATTACGAGGTGGAATTCTATTATGATTATGTTTGAGCCTCTATCCGGTTCCGGTGGCGGGGGTAAGAGCGGCGGCGGCGGCCGTGCCCCGACTCAGGCGCCTGCCACGACCAGCAATGATATTGCCCGGGTGGTGGATATTTACGCGGAGGGTCCAATCGGCGGCCTGGTGAACGGATTGCGGTCGATCAAGATTGGAGGGACCCCGGTACAAAATGCGGACGGGACACTGAATTTCGAGGGGTTCGAGTACCAGGAGCTCCGCGGGTTGCCCGACCAGGAGCCAATGAAGGGTTTCCAGACCGTCGAGAACGAGATTTCAATCGGCGTCCAGGTCAAGAAGTCCAGCCCAGTGGTCCACACGGTGAACGACTCGGATGTGGATGACGTCCGGCTGCGAATGATGACACCATCTTTGTATGCGGTCGATCAAAAAACCGGGGACATTAAAGCGACCCGCGTGATTTTCGACTTCGAAGTGGCCCCCGATGGCGGGAATTACGCGCCAGCGGGCAGTGGGTATTTCCAGTTCGCGGCGTACAGTCAGTATGTGGAGTCGTTTCGGATCAAGGACCTCAAGCGGTTTGGTCCTGCACCCTGGCGGATCCGGGTGTCTCGCAGGGAGGAAGACTCCACCTCCCCCACACTGCAAAACGACCTGCATTGGCTGAGCGTGACGCTGATAAAGAATATCCCGCTCTCGATGCCGTGGACGGCAGGCATCGGGATCGAGGTGAGCGCCCAGCAGTTTGGCAGCAGCATCCAGAACAGGCAATACGAGATACGTGGGCTCAGCAATATCCCGATCCCGCAAAACTACAACCCGGTGACACGGGTCTATTCAGGGATCTGGGACGGGTCCATGAAATACGACTGGACGGACAACCCTGCGTGGATCTGGCGGGAGCTGGCGACGAACGAGCGGTTCGGCGGCAAGTACCGCGGCCTGATCCCCGACGGGATACTGTACCAGATCAGCCAGTACTGCGACACCATGGTGCCGAACGGAACGGGCGGCACGGAGCCGCTGTTCACCCTCAACGGGGTCATTCAGACGCAGGAACAGGCGGAACAGATACTCCGGGCTGTCGCCAGCGCATTCATGGCCATGCCGTACTGGACGAGCGACACGCTGTTCCTGGCCCAGGACTCCCCGAAAGCCGCGACGCACATCGCCAACCCGTCCAACGTGATCGACGGGCTGTTCAACTATAGCACCGGTGGGCTCGACGAGGAGCATTCCGTCGCGCTCGTCACATGGAATAACCCGGCCCTGGACTACAAGGCCGACATCGAGGTCGTGGAGGACCCGGAGCGCATCGCCACTCTCGGTTGGAGGCCCATCGACGTCTTCGCGATCATGTGCACCCGGCGCAGCCAGGCGATTCGTCTTGGCCGGATGATTCTGGACACGGAAAAAAACGAGAACGAGTTTGTAAATTTTCGCGGAAGCTTTGAATTCGCCGATTGCTATCCCGGGTGCATTGTCAAGGTTCACGACCCGGAACGCGTCGGGACGCCCCTCGGTGGACGTGTCGTGTCAGCCGACACCATCAATATCACGCTGGACCGCGAAGTGGTCATAGAGTCCGGGAAGACCTACACCCTCACGTGCGTGATGCCGAACCGCGCCGTGGTGGATCGCACCGTCAACAGCCTCCCGGGGACGCGGACGACTCTCACCGTGTCGTCGGCCTTTCCTGCGGCTCCATTGCCGGAATCGAGCTGGATACTTGCTTCAAACACGATCCAGCCGCGACGCTACCGTGTGCTGAGCAACGTGAACCATGGCCCCAATGAGTTCGAGATCACGGGCATGCTCTACGACTCGACCAAGTTTCAGAGGGTCTACGACGGGGTTCACATCGAGCCCGAGGACAATTACGACCAGCTTCCAAGCGGCATGATCCCGACCCCGACGCAGGTCACGGTGACGACCTACACCCACGAGGAAGCCAACACGACGTCCCTTGGGATCCTCGTGTCCTGGACCAAGGTCACGGATCCCCGTGTCATGTTCTACGAGGTCGAGTACCAGGAGGCGGGAGGGATCTGGAAGGAGTTCGGGCGCACGGCCTCCAACAGCGTGCGGCGCGGCGGATTCACCACCGATGAATACAACTTCAGGATCCGGTCCACCGGCCCGGCCGGGAGTTCCGCGTGGCATTTTGTCGTGGGGGTTCCCATCGGCGTGCCTGACGTTGTCCCCAATGTGACGGGCCTGGCCGTGCGCGGCGGCGGGAACATCTTCCATTCCCCCGAATGCCACCTGACCTGGGACAACATCCGTGAGGCGGACTACTTCAGCCGGTCCAGGTTCGCCTATTACCTGGTGACGGTCGAAACCCTCGAAGGCGTTCCCGTGAGGACCTCTCACGTGTTCACCGAGGAATTTGTGTATCACCTGGCGATGAACGCCGCGGACTTTGGGACCCCCGCAAGGCAGTTTCGGGTGTCCGTGGTTGCCTCGGACATTTTCGGAGGTCTCTCCCCGGTGCCGGCCGTGATCGTGCCCGAGAACCCGCCTCCCAGCCTCGCGGCTTACGTGCCGAGCGTGAAACCAACGTTCTCCGGGGTGTGGGTGCAATGGGGCGATGAGATCCTGGAGTCCATGGGCCATGATTTTTCCCACTTCGAGATCTTCATGGACGGGGAAAACCCCCCGACGACCCTGGTCGGATCCTCGGAAGGGCTAACCAAGAGCTTCATGATCCCGCCCCCGGAGGACCGTTCCATCGAGCCCCTCGTTCAATACGTCCAGATGGTCCCTCACGACACTTTCGGCCCCGGGGTGGCAAGTCTGGTCGCGGAAACCTACGACAGCGCGGAAGCGGTCCTGAATGCCCTGGACAACGCCATCACCGAAAGCCAGCTGTACGACATCCTGCGGCGCAAGATGGACACGCTGGATTCGGACTACCTGGACCTCATCGCCCAGGGCGGAAGGATCCAGCCCTACGATCCCCACGCGGTGTATCTCCCGGGCCATTACGTGCTGTATTCGGGGATGATCTACCGACGCAAGGGGACTTTCATCCCAGGAGAGGGGCCGAGCTCCAACGACTGGTACGGCAACACTCAGACCTTTGGTGCTCAGGGCAACCCCTACCCCTACATTTCCGTGCTGGGGAACTTCAATTCTCCGCATGGCCTGAGCAGCATCGTGTACTCGCTCAACGGTGGCGCGACTGTCCCCCTGGCCTTCAACCCGTTTCGCCGGATTGAACGGGTTGGCGATTACAACGTGGAGATCCCCGTGTCGTCGCTCAACTCCGGGAACAACACGGTGATGATCGTTGCGACGGACAGCAACAACAACCAGAGCCAGCGGACCGTGACGGTGCATTACACTCCGGGGATCGTGCCGAGCCGGAACTTCACGGTGAACTGGTCGGGTCTCTCACGGATCGACCAGAAAGCCGTGGTCCCCGACGGCCTGTGGAGCCTGGCGCCTGCCAGTTCCTCAGTGAAGACCATTCAGGTCGGCTATGACCGCACCATCGCCCTGGGCGATATTTCCTGGACAGACTACGAGATCACGGTGCCCATCGAGGTTCACTCCATCGACGCGAAAGGCTGGACAGGCGTCAATTATCGGCCGTCCTTCGGGATCCTCATGCGGTGGCAGGGGTTTCGGAACATGGACGGCACCTCTCCCATGTGGGGCTATGAACCCGTGGGTGGCGGACCGTGGGCCGAGTACCTCTCGGGATACGCGAACCGCGTGCAGATAAGACTGGCCGACTTCAA
Organism: uncultured Syntrophobacteraceae bacterium; assembly: GCA_964407285.1. GTDB lineage: Bacteria > Desulfobacterota > Syntrophobacteria > Syntrophobacterales > Syntrophobacteraceae > CAYOVG01. Next base: position 2,500 of record CAYOVG010000098.1, on the reverse strand, counting down.
CACGATGGCCGCGAATCACCCCGGCAACGATTTCACGATACCGTTCAACACCCGGTACGTGTGGAAGACCCGGGTGGAGAACATAGGCGGCAGTGACAACCGATACAGCTTCAAATTCTGGCAGCAGGGTCTGAGCGAGCCCTCCGGGTGGCAGGTGCAGCACACCAAAAGTGGCGCCGTTGCCGGGAACTTTGCCAACGGGTCGATTGTGCTCGTCGCCCACTATGTGGACCTGAGCTTCGGGAACATCACCGTCACGGCGATTTGAGAGGGATGAATGGCTTTTTTTTCCGATGACTTCAATGAATTGACCCTGGCTTCCGGGTGGAGTTTTGTCGACCCGCTCCAGGATTGCACCATGGCCCTGACGGGATCGCACCTCTCGATCAGCCTTCCGGCCGGCGTGAGCCACGATGTTTCGGGCGGGACGTTCGCGCCGCACCTGAAGCGCACGATCCCAAACACAGACCTTGAAGCCGGGGTGAAGTTTGACTCCGAGGTCATGGCGAGATACCAGACCCAGGGGTTGCTGTTCATTGACGACCTGGACAACCTGATCCGCTTCGACGTCTACTCGTACCAACTCACTCCCGGCACCCAGCGCTATGTCCACTGCGCGTATCTGCAGGGAGGCGTTTACACGCTCATCCAGCAGTCCCTGGTCACGACCACCGGCAACCTGCGGCTGAAGGTGGTGCGCGTCGGCAACAGCTGGACCTACAGCTACAGCACCGACGGCAGCGTGTGGACCCAGCTAGGGAATATCTTCAGCCGCGCGATAACGCTTCGTGAAGTGGGGATTTACGCGGGAAACATCAAGCACGCCCAGGACGCCCAGGCCCCGGCATTCACCCTTCTGGCGGATTATTTCTACATCAGCACCGCTGACACTCCCCCTCCGGGAGGCGGCGGTGAGGATCCGGGCACCGGCCCCCCGAACATCATCAGCGACGAGTTCAATTCGCTCATGCCAAGCCCCGGGTGGACGTTCGTGGATCCCGTGGGCGACGTGACCCTGACCATGACCGGGACGGACCTGCAGATGTCTCTCCCGGCAGGCCCGGGGCATGACTTCTGGGACGTGCGAAACGGCCCGCACTATGTCCAGAACTGCTCCAACGCCAATTTCGAGGTGGAGACGCGCTTCACTTCGGCCATTTCGGCCCGGTATCAGGCCCAGGGCATCATGGTGATGCACGACCTGAACAACTTCATGCGCTTCGAGATCTTTTCCGACGGCACCTCGACCAGGACCGTGTTTGCTGCGGTGATACAAAATGGTGCTCCGAGCTCTGTCCACACGACCCCGTTGACTGGGACGGACGGCAGGATCCGGCTGAGAGTGAAGCGCGAGGGGCACCTGTGGACGTTTCGCTACTCTCTTGACGGGAGTGCCTGGATCCAAAGCGGGCAGCCCTTTGTCCACGAGATCGTCGTGAGAAAGGTCGGCGTACACGCGGGGAACATGAAGCCGAATGCCGGTGGCACGGCCCCGACGTTTGTCGCCGCGTTCGATTATTTCCGGGAACTCTTGTGGGCCCCCGTGGAGCCGCTCAACCCCGAGCACTGGGAACTGGCTCCCTCACTGGCCCAGGCCCTGAACGGCCAGGATTTTTACATCAACGAAAACCGGACAGCGATCCAGGCGCTGGCCACCGAAGTCTCCCTGAAGGCATCCCAGGTGGACGTGGCCGGGGTGCAGGGCGACATGAGCGTCATGCAGACGGAAATGTCGGTGATGAAAAACGGCTGGAGCGTGAAGGTGGACGCCAACGGGAACATCGCCGGCATGGGGCTCATGGCCTACCCCATATGGAGCGGCGCCCCTGTCTACGCTGCCGGCGACATGGTGTACTACCTTGTGGATAAAAAGGTCTACAAGGCAAGGCTCACCAATCAGGACAAGATCCCCCCTTCGAGCCCGTCCTACTGGGAGCACATCCCCAACGGGGTGCGCAGTGAGGTGCTGGTCCTTGCGGACCGGTTCGCGGTGGTCAACCCGTCCGAACCGGGCGAACCTCCCGTGATCCCGTTTCAGGTGGGGCAGGTGAACGGTCAGAGCGTTGTGGGCATCCGCGGCCAGCTCATCGTGGACGGAACCATCGCTGGGCGGTGTCTCGCGGCTGAAAACGTCATCACACAGTCGGCACAGATCGCCTACGCGATCATCCAGTCGGCGCACATCTCATCGCTCACCGCCGACAAGATCACGGCGGGCTTCCTGCATGCAGATCGGATCTCGACCGGCAGCATCGTGACATCCAAGATCGCGGAAGGCGCTGTCACCAATGTGGGAGCTCAAAAAGTGGGTGCGGTGACTGTCAGCTCGAATTCCGAGGCTGTGCTGGCGTATGTCGGGTTCACGTCTCTCGGTCGCCCCATACAGGTGTTCGCGAAGATCGGCTCACTGTCCGGGGCTGTGTCCACAAAGGAATTGCGTTTGGAAGTGAACCAGGGCGGCAATATAGTTGTTCTGGAATCTGCGGAGATAAAACCGACA
>CAYOVG010000097.1:0-19668 GCA_964407285.1 uncultured Syntrophobacteraceae bacterium | reverse complement strand
GCGGCTGTGTTCCAGGAAGCGATCGACGATGCCGTGCCGGTGGAGGGCATCCAGCCTCTGCCCGAGGAGCAACCGCATATCCCGCCCCACCAGGAAGGGAACGAAGGGTATGGAGGCCGGGTCGCCGGCCGTGAATCCCTTCCCCATCGGGTCCTTCCGAGAACCGTTTAGAAGCAGGAATTCCTTCTGGAGCATGGTTTCGGAGAGCACGAGCTTGAACCGGGAGCCCGGTTCGAGAAAAACCGACAGGGACATGGAGTCGCGCCGGTCCAGCCGGCTGTACCAGTAGTGGATGGGACGCGCGTCGGTCACCGCATCGAGCACTTCGACCCTGGACAGGTAGCCCATGCGTTGGGGTTGTATCACGCCGACCACGTCCGTTTGAACGCAATGGAACATGGTGAGCGACGTGCTCGCCTTCCGTCCCTTCACTTTGATCCGGTAGTTGGCTTTGTCGGTCAGGGCCTTGTCCGCCGTCCAGGCGACCCGCCCCGTAACGGGGTCCAGCCCGTATGGCTCCACCACCAGGTTTTCGAAAGCCACCCGGCTATTGGCGACCCCCGGAATGAAGAAGGAACCGTCCATGGCGGTCATGGTCCGGAAGATACTGCCACCCTGTATCACCGATATCACGGTGCCGGGCGCGGGCTGATCGGGAAAAAGCTCTCCCTGGCGAAGGAACATGGCCCGGCCTTCGAAACCGGCCCATCCGCCGATTCCCGACGTGCAGGCTTCCTGCAGGGCGGGGTGCGAACAGAGTTTTGCGATGACGGGGGTCAGAAAGCGGGCCAGCCGGTCAATGGCGGCCCGGTCCAGCCGGTCCGCGGTATCGTGGGGAGTGGACCACAGGGAGCGGTCGTCGTCCAGGGTGGACAGGGACGCGGCCGGACATCCGGCCAGAAACGCCACGTCGCACGCCAGGCATTGAATTCTCGATGTCGATACTCCCGGTCCGAATCCCGCCCCCGATTCCGAATCCGGGCGCGCGGGCGCCCCCTCCCCGGCATCCATCCGCAGTTGAACGGACGTGCTGCGGATGATGTTCGGGAGCCCCGTCTCCCGCTCCGTTTCCGCGGCGGTCCCGGTGAGGTATTCGTCGAGGCGGTTCGACCGCGCCCGGCGTCTCACCTGCTCCCTCAGGGGATAGGTCTCCCCGAGGTCCACCAGGCCGACCGCCGGCCCGTTGCCGGAAAGGTAAAGGCTCAAAAACAGGACGGGCTCGTACCGGCGCATCAGCGTCCCGAGGTTCACGCTCGATGCGATTGCATTGCGGCGGAGCTTCAGCTCCTTGTGTTCCGCCTTGAGGTCCCGGCCGGCTCCCTCCAGGAGCCTCAGTGTGAGTTCTCGCTCCCGCGCCGTCAGGCCGTCCATCGAATTGCGCCAGGAGAGCGCCCGGTAGACACGCGGGTCTTCCAGGGCGTCGGGGCCGTCCGCCCCGCCGGCCGCATCGTCCGGTTCACCGGTGGGCGCGCCGGCGGCATCCCCCGCGGCCGGGGCCTCCGTTCGGGAAAGCGTTTCGCGATACTGCCCGGCTCGCGTCAGGCGGTCGGCGGCGTCTTTCGCTCTCCTGGAGACGATACTCCAAACGAGCGCCCGGTCCTTCGGCTCTGCAATGGCGAATACGTCCCGCCCGCTTCCCAGGAGTTCCGAGGTATGGTCCACTTCCGCCTTGCGGGAAGCGATCTGCTGTTGCATCTCCTTCAGGGACTTCTTCTTTTCGGTGGCGGCCCACATGAATTGCCTCATGCCCGCGAGCGCCTGGCCGTTTCCCACCGTGGCCAGCAGAAGCACGCTACGTTCGGGAGGAGACCTGGAAAGGGTTTCCGCCAAGGTGAGGAGCATCGCGATGGATGTCGATTCGTCCGCGCCCGGAGCCGTCCCGAGGATGTGCGACGATGCGTCGTAGAAGGCTTCGAGCACCACGAGCTGTTCCCTGAGCCGCTCGGACGAACCCGGAATGAGCGCGTAGATGTTGCGGACAGGCTTGTTCCGCCAGCGGGCTTTCGCCTCGAGCGTCACGGTGCGTGGGCGCCCCACGACCGCAACTCCGGCGGCCCCGGCGCTCTCCCCCGCTCCAACGGCGATGCGCCGCAGGCTTTCGGCCTGCGAGGGCGGGACCCAGAACCTCGGGAAGGCGGTAGGCGAAGGCGTATCTTTTTCCTGGAAGTCGCCCCGGATGGAATGTTCGTCACCGAGGTAGATGAGCGCGCTCGCGCCGAACATGGCGGCGTTGAGCCAGTTGTTCCGGGACGCCATGTCCATGAGCACGATGCCGCCGCGCGCCGGAAGGCCGTCGAATCGTCCCGGCTCGCCGTCTCCGACGTAGATGAGCGGGCCGGTGAGGCCTTCGGGAGGAGTCACGGGCAGGTAGACCAGGTTGGGACCCCAGGGGAAAAGCTCGAATGACTTCCCGTCCGCCTGGAGAGATGCGGAGACCCGCTCCGCAACGGGAAGCAGGAATTCCTGCGTTCCCGCTTCCTCGAGTCCGGCCTTCTTGAAGACATCGAGGATGTAGTCGGCGGCGGCTTCACAACCGGGGGACCCCGTCGAACGGTCGCCGAGACCGGCGAAATAGTCCACGTGGGCCTGCATGCCGCCTTCGCCCCGGGCGCAACCGGCGAACAGGACCCAGGACCCCACGGAAACGATGACTGTGAAGACCGCAATGGCCGCGGTAAATGAAGCACGACGCATCTTGGGGTCCTCTTATGTTACTTCTCCGATGGATACTTTTATCTTCCCGCGTTCCTCGATGCGGTCGATCCGCCCGTCGCGGATCCACAGCACCCGGTCCGAAACATTGATCATCTTCACATCGTGGGTTGCGGAAATCACGGTGGCCCCGCGTTCCCGCGAAAGCTGCTTCAGGAGGTATATGATTTCCTCTCCGGTCGCCAGGTCCAGGTTTCCCGTTGGCTCGTCCGCCAAAATGATGGCCGGGTCGTTGGCCAGCGCCCGCGCCACGGCCACGCGTTGCTGCTGCCCGCCCGAGAGTTCCGACGGCTTGTGCCGGCGCCGTTCCCCGAGACCCACCAGGTTGAGCAGTTCCCGGCCCTTCTCCATGTATTCGTCACGGCTCATGCCCGCGAAGATCATGGGAAGCGTCACGTTTTCGATGGCGGTCATGACCTGGATGAGATTGAACGTCTGGAATATATACCCGATCTTGCGGCACCGGAGCCACGCCAGTTCGTAGGCGTCCAGTTGCGCCACATCCACCTCGTCGATGAAGACCCTGCCGGAAGTGGGCTTGTCCAGCGCCCCGATCATGTTGAAGAGCGTGGATTTGCCCGACCCGGAAGGTCCCATGATGGAGATGTACTCGCCGGCCTCGATAGCCAGGTCTATCCCCTTGAGCACCTCGAGGTAATGGGTCCCCATCCGGAAGCCCTTGACGACTTCGGAAAGCCGGACCACGTAGTGGACCGTCTCCCGGTCCGGCCGTTCGGCCGGGGGCGGCGTGTCCGAGAGAAACCGCGCATCCTTCTCCGCTTCACGTTTCATGCTTCTTCCGGTTCATGGAATCACCGATTGTTGGAGGAAGTGGTCGTCTTCCGAAGCTGCCGCTTCAGCTTCTCTCATAGTAACTGGAAAACCGGATTTTTCAAGAGGAGTGGGCGGTTCCGCCGCCCGATCGGAGGGATTCGCACATGAACGAAGGCTGGACGACATTGTCGCCGGACCGGGTCCGGCCGCCGGGCGGATTCGGCGGCGGGCAAAAGCGTAGCGTTGCCCGGCCTACGAATTATGGAGGTACGGCCCCGCATCCGGCAACCCATGTTCGTTATTCTCTCTATCCGTCTCGTCAGGCGTGGTTTCTGGGGGGGAGGGTCGCCAGTTCAAGCCAGTAGTCCTTGAGGGTCCGGATGGCGGGCAGGAGGCCGTCGAAGTGCAGTTGCTTCACCACGTAGGAATTTGCGCCCAGATCATAGCATGCTCTTATATTTTCGGGGTCTGACGAAGTCGCCAGGATAATCACCGGGATGGAGCGAAAGCGGGAATCCGTCTTCAACCGCGCCAGCAAATCCCGGCCGTTTATCCCGGGCATGTTGAGATCGAGCAAAATGAGGTCCGGATAGGGGGCTGATTTGGGGTCCCGGTACTTGCCGCCGTGCTGGAGGTAATCCATCATTTCCCGTCCGTCCTGGATGCAGCGGAAGATGCAGTTGAAACTCGCATCCTTGAGAGCGGCCTCCACGAGGTAGCAATCGTCCTCATCGTCATCGACCATGACAAGGACCACTTTCTGCGCCTGCTTGTATACCCTTTCCTGGCTCAAGAGACGCAAAGCGGAAGCTTTGGGGTTCCCGTGGGACTTGTTAGAGCATTGAAACGCGCCAGGCATGCGACATTCCTCCTCCAGAAAACAATTAGTCGAACTCGTGGTGTTGCTTCGCGCGGGATTTCCCGAATCGTTACTCTTTCATGCCGGAAATGGAGACTTTCGCTCCCCTTTCCACTGAAATGTGCTCTCTTATGAGCAGTCGTTCACAAAGTTACCATGAATGCGGCCCGTAATCCAGTCATATCTCGCACTCTTAGCCACCGGCTTCGCCGTTCCGGATCGCTCGATCCGGCGCCCATGTGGATTACATTCTCACAGGTCCCAGCCAGTAATCGCATAGTATCTTCAGAACTGTGACAAGCTCATCGAAGAGAATCGGTTTGATTATCACCGTATTGGCTCCCCGATCGTAACTCTCTCTTACTTCCGGGTCGGAAGGCGAACCATTGAGAACTACGAGCGGTATACGCTTCAGGTTCGGGTGCGATTTGATGTCCGATATCAGTTTTAAGCCGGCTTTCCCCTTCAAGTGCAGGCTGGCGAGGATCAGGTCGGGTATGTCGTCCTCGGCGCCGCCTTCGCTGCTTTGCTCGAGATAGTCCAGCAGGCTCTCCGCGGTTTCGAAGAAACGAACCCGAGTGTCCTGCCGGCACTGCCCGAATGCCCTCTCGAGGCGAAGCCGATCATCGGGATCATCATCCACAACGGCAATAACGGGAAAAACCTTCTTCATGATTTCTCTTTGAGCTTCTCCTCAAGCGCAAGGGCGACTATTCTGGACTGCGAAAGGCCGCGCCTTCCGGCTTCTTCGGACAGCCATTCGGCCAGGCCGATCGGAAGGGATACCGAAACCGTTTTTGTTGTCTTTCCAGATCGCTTTTTCGCTCCCGCCCCCGGCCTTCTGCCTCCCCAATTGGAGGAGTCCGTTCCCCTTTCGGTCATCAATCTCCCTCGGCTGTTCAGGTGCTGTTCCATTGCGCTTTCCCGTTCGGACACCGCACCGTGAACTGACTGCCGGGCAGGAACCGGAACCCGAACTCGAAAAGAAGCGCCCAGATTCTTCGTGGCTGACAGATTTACATGGTCTAAGACTACTACAATCGCGGGAGATTGGAATACCAAGAATATGAATGGTAAATATGGGGGAAAAGCTGGTATTATGTAAAACTCAAGAGATGCGACCTGAGATTTATTCCCGTTGTTCGCAGTCCCAGCTTCGTTCTGATATTGTTCCTGTGAAAGGATGCGGTCTTTTCGGAAATGCACAGTATCTCCGCGATCTCCTTGCTGGTCTTTCCCTCTCTCACCAGGGCCGCGACCCGCATCTCCGTGGGGGTGAGGACCCGGTACTGCAAAGCGAGCGTTTTGCCGAAGTCCGACGTGAGTTCGCTCAGGTGGGACTCCAGTATTTCGAGCAGCGCCATCTGGGTGCCGTTCATGGGGCCGGCCTTGATCTTCTTCAGATAGGGCAGGATAAGGTTTTCTATATTGTTCATAATGGCTTCCTCCAGGTCCTTCTTATCCTCATCCCTATGCCTCAGCAGGGTCTTGAGCGCTATATTGACCTCCTGGAGCCGGTTGGTTTTTTCCTCCAACTGGTTCTCCATGAGTTTTCGGCCCGTGATGTCGGTACTGATTTCAAGAGTCGCCCGTCCGCCTCCGCCCGCGTCCCGCAGAAGAGCCCAGCGACTCGCCACTACGATTCGATTCCCGTCGCGAGTGAAATGGATCAGTTCCCCCTCCCACCGGCCATGCTGAAAAAGCTCCCTCTTGATTTCCTCCAGCGACCTGGGAAATTCGGTTCGAAGCAGGGCATGGTAGATCTGTCCGATGGCGTCATCCTTCTTCCAGCCGTAGCAAGCTTCAGCGCCGGCATTCCAGAAAAGGATTCTGCCCGTGAGGTCTCGAACCATAATGGAGTCATTCGCCAGGTCGAGAAGTTCCGCGCGCTCCTGGAGAGTGGTCTCCACGCGCTTGCGCTCGACGAGTCTCCACATCCCATCCAGGAGCAACTTCACCTGGCGCTCATCGCGAGCGTCATATTCTTCCTCTTTGTTGGCCACCAGGGCGAGAGCCGCTATCCTGTCGCCATTGATCGCGGGGACTCCGAGAAGACGCGTTATCGGCGCATGTCCGGCCGGAAGAGACTTCTTGAAAGGATGGGGAGCCGAATAATCGTTGATGATAACCGGTCTTCTTTCCCGAATGGGCTGCGCCCACAGGCCGGCTTCATCCGTCGGCGTGGCCATGGGTTCATCGGGAAGAGCGCAGATGTCCATATTTCCCATGGACCACCCGTAAACGGACGAAATCTTTCCGTCATCATCCAGGAGGGCCAGGGTGCCCGCTTTGCTCTTCGTGATCTTGATCTGCTCTTCCAGGACGAACCTTACGATTTCTTCAACCGGAGCCTCCGCCATCTGGCTGAGCTTGAAAAACGCTTCGAAGCGGGTTTCATCGAGCCTGAGCGCCTCCTCGATCTGCTTGCGCCGGGCGATTTCGGCTTTCAGATCCCCCTTCGTTTCGGCCAACTCGCGCTTCAGCCGGGTGAGTTCCTCTTTGAGGCTTTCTACATGGTCGGCCATCCGTCCTCTCGATTTCGCGTTCACCGTCAATTGCATCTAATCAAAAAAAGCTGGAAACAAGAAAGGATAACACTGCCGCGCTCACGCGTCAAATGTCCGCCGCATGCAATTCGCCGCCATGCAGCCATCGGCGTGGCCCACAAGAAAAGCGAACGGCTTCTGTCTAATACGCCCGCTCCGGCCTGTCAAGATGGAAGGAATTTATGGAATTTTAAATATTTAGCGGAGAAATTGAGCCAGCCGTATCAACATCCGTCTCTTCGTTGCGGGGGAAGCTGCACCAGTTCGAACCAATACCTCTCGATGGTTTGTGCGAAACGGATGAACCCGTTGAAATCGATGGGCTTGGAAATGAACGAGGATGCGCCGAGTTCATAGCTCCCGGCAATGTCTCTCTCGTCCCTGGATGTGGTGAGAACTACGATGGGTATGCTGCGCAGATCGGGGTCCGATTTGATTTCTTTCAGCACTTCCCGGCCGTCCTTTCGCGGCATGTTGAGGTCGAGCAAAATGAGATCGGGACAGGGGAAAAGCGACGTGTCGGCGTATTTCCCTTTCCGGTAGAGATAGTCCATGAGTTCCTGGCCATCCTCCACGCAAAGAAAGCCGTCAGCGGTGCGAGTCTCTCCGAGCGCATCCCTTACGAACAAGCAATCGTCCGGATCATCATCAGCCATGACGATAGTGACTGGCGCCTGCCTCATCTGTTCTTCCTCTCCAAAATTTCTTCGGGCATGGCAAGCAATGCGGCTTTCCCGGTACAGCTCACACATCCGTCTGGGGGGACCTGACCGGCGCGCCGCATGCCGGTCATTGCGCCGTTCATCCCCGTCTCCTGAGATCACTGTTAATAGCACAATTATCTTGATTCGATCAATAGCAAAACGCCGTGGCCGAGGAGACGTCGTATGGATTGATTCTTCACCAACGGTAGGAAACGAGCAGGGCGGGAAACGCCCCGCCCTCATCATGCCGCCGTTTTCCTGCCGTCGGAAGAGCGCCGTTGCTCTGGTGCGCCCAGCTACGAGCAAAGCGAAGAACCTTCCATTCGAGGTCTTGATCCCGGATGGGCATAACGTGCAAGGTGTTATTCCGGTCAACCACTTTAAGAGCATTGATTGGAGAATGCGGAGGGTCTCCTATTCCGGAAAACCGCCCGCCGAGGTCGTAAACGACGTACTGGAAAAACTCCTGACGCTCATGGAACCGGACTGATACGATCTCGGATTTCCGGCATCGAATACGAAGTCGCCCAGAACGCTACTTCAATTTATGGCCGTCGTATCCATTCAGCCTCACCGCTTCGAGCACATAGGGATGGATGTTGTCCGCGATGATCCGATAGCCCGCGGCGTTGGGATGGATGCCGTCGGGCAGGTTGAAGGCCGGGTTCGAGGCTACTCCGTCGAGAAAGAAGGGCATAAGGATTACGTCGTGGTTACGGGCCACCTCGGGATAGACGGCGGCGAATTCGCTGGTGTACTTCTGTCCCAGGCTGGGCGACATCAGCATGCCCGCCAGCACCACCGTTACCCCGTGCTCCTTGAACATCGACACCGCCGCGCCGATATTCTTCCGGACCACCTCCGGGTCTATGCCTCTCAATCCGTCGTTCGCCCCGGTTTCAAGGATCACGATGTCCGGTTTCATGTTGAGCACCCATTTGACTCTGGACAACGCTCCGCTGCTGGTCTCCCCGCTCACGCCGGCGTTGACGACCTTGTAGCGCGCGACTCCCCCCGCATCCGCATTCAGCTTTTGTTCCAGGAGGGCTGGATACGCTTCGGCTTCCGCCACCCCGAACCCGGCCGTCAGGCTGTCCCCCATGGCGACAATCGTCAGCGCATGAGCGGCGTGGCTCTCGCCCGCTCTTCCGTTCTCCTCGGCCCTCTCCCCCTGGGCCTCGGCTGCTTCCTCATGCCCCCATCCGAACATCCGGCCCCATCCCGATCCCTGCCCGGTCCCAATAGAAAAAAGGATCGGCGCGCCAATCAAAATTCCCGCTATCATCAGAAGTATTATCCTCACTCTTTTCTTCATGCGTGATTTCACCATCATTTCTGTTGCTCCCTCTCTATCGCTCCTTCATCGCTCTGCCAATTGCCCCGTCACTCTTCCGACTGCTCTCGCAAAAAGACGGCCGGCCTTTTTTTCAAAATGGGAATCGAAGCGAGCAAACCTACGCTGACGACCACGAGAACCGCCGCCGCGGCCATGACGATTCCGGTCCCCCAAAACGGACGATAGGGCAGCTCGAAAACCCGGCTGCAGATAATCCAACCGGCTGTTTGGGATACGACCAGCGCAAGCGATGCGCCCGCCGCCCCCAGGAAAATGCTTTCCAGCGCAAATACCCGGAGCACGAATGCGGCCTTTGCGCCCAGGATTTTGTAGTACACCGCCTGCCGGACTCTGGCCGAACGCGTCGCCAGCACGGAACTGATGATGATAAGGATGCCGGCAATGAAACTGAAAGAGGTGAAGAACCTCACGATGCGCGACATCTTGTGCATCATTTCGGCCAAAGTCTTCGCGGCTTCCGTGACGTTCACCACGCTGACGTTGGGAAAGCGGCTCACCATCCGGTCCTGCAACCCGGCTATCCGCCCGGCATCCACCCGCACGGCGGTGAAAACGGTATGCGGAGCGTCCTTCAGCACCTGCTCCGGAAAAACGAAATAGAAAAACGGCTGGATGAAATGGCCCGTGCGGCTGCGTATGCTCGATACCTTCGCCTGGATGGGCGCCCCCTGGATGTTGAAGGCGATCTCGTCGCCCATCTCGATTGCGTTGTCATCGGCAAAGGAATCCAGAACCGATACCGGCACGCTCTCCCCGCCCGCGCCCGCCGGGCCCGCGGTCCAGCCCGCGTCGCCTTCGACAGATCCGTGGAGACTCTTTCCCTTGACGATCTCCTCATCGCGCAGCAGGTGGTCCCGGTACGTGAGATTGAACTCCCGCGCCAGGTTGTCCCCCCGCCTTTCCCTCTCCCTCGCGAGGTTGACGGATTTTCCGTTGACCGACACCACCCTGGCCCTCACCACGGGATAGTACTCGGCCTGCATTCCGAGTTCCCGCTTGAAGTCGTCCAACTGTGAAGGCTGAATATCGATGAAGAACACGTTCGGGGCCCCTTCCGGATAGAACTGCACGAAAGCCGCATCCAGGTTCCGTTCCACGACGGTAATGGTGAAGATGACGGAAAGGGATGCAGCCAGGGTGACCACGATGAGCCTGGTCGAGTTCCTCGGGCGGAAGAGCCCCTTGACCGCCTGCCGGGCGGGCAGCGTCGGCAGGGGGTACCGTTTCAGGACGCGCAGCAGGGCTTCGGTAAGAGCGGTAACGAGCAGAAGCAGGACCGCGACGGCAGTTACGAAGTAGATTCCCACCTTTAGATCTTCGAGCTGCCGGAGCACCATTGCCGTGAAAGCCGACAGGAGCGACGCGCCGATGATTCCGGTGACAACTCGAGGGTTTCCGATGCGCGCGTAGCGCCCGAGCCGGCGACGGAGGCGGCCTCCGGGTTCGTCTCCATCCCGGCGGTTTTCGTTTGCGGCCGCCTCCGGCGGGCTGTGCGGCCCCTTCTCATCCGGACGGGGCTGCTCCTCCATGCGGAAAATGACGGCGGGCTTGAGGCTCTTCAATCTGTACAGGGGCAGGAAGGTAAAGAGCGCCACCACCAGCAAACCCAGCACGAACCCCTGCGCCGCGGCGCGCCAGGTGATCGCGAGCGTTACCGTCGAAGGCAGAAGCCCTTTGAAGAGCGCGGGCAGGAAGGCCTGCAGGAGGTAGCCGCCCGCGAGACCCGCCAGTGCGCCTACTACGCCGGGCGCGAGCAGGACCGTGATGAAGTTCATGATGACGAATCGGCTGGATGCTCCGAGCGCTTTCATGACGCCGACCGTGGTCTCCTGTTCCTTCAGGAAGGCTGAAACGGCGCTCTGAATGCCGATTCCCGCCAGGAGCAGGGTAAAGATGCCCGTCAGGTTGAGGAAGAAGAGGAAGTTGTCGAAAAACTTCTTCATCCTCGACCGGGCGGACCTGAAGGTTTCGACACGCTCGTGGCCGCCCTGCGCATGGTCCGCCCGGATTTCTCCAGGCCCGCCTGCCCGTGCGTCGTCTTGCACAGCGGCCTGTGCGCCGCTCTGCCCTTCAGTCCGTTCCCGGCCCTGCGTCTCGCCCCGCGAGGCCGACCGCAGCCGGGCGGCGATGTCTTCCACCGCGTTGGGGTCGGCTACCTTGACGAGAGTGGCGTGGCTGACGCGGCTGCCCCTGGTGACCAGCCCCAAAGCGTCAAGGTCCCCGGCGGCCACGAAAACCCTGGGACCCAGCAGAAAGAAACTGACGGTCCGGTCCGGCTCCCGAAGGACCACGTCCCGGATGGTGAGCGTCGCATCGCCCACGTGGAGCGGGTCTCCCACCTCCAGGCGCAGGCGGTCGAGCAGGGACTGCTCCACGACGATGCTCCCTGGAGTCAGCACATCATGCAAAGGCTTCCCCGACTGGAGATCCACCGTGCCGTAGAACGGATAGCCCGGCTCCACCACTTTGACGGAAGCGAGGAGAGACCGGCCGTCCATTCCCGCCCGGACCACGGAACTGAATTGGTAGGCCTTGGCGGTCTCGACTTCGCCCCGCGCCTCCAGGGATTCCAGCAACGCGGCCACCGGCCTCGACATCGCGTAGGACGAACGAATGGTGATATCGGATGCCTGCAGCTTCCGCGCGTCCTTCAGGACGGACTCGTTCACGCTCTCTCCGAAGCCGTTCAAGGCCACGAGGGTTACCGTCGACAGGACCACGCAAAGCAGGAACAGGACGGTCTGTTTCCTGGAACGGGCCAACTGGCGCAGGATGAAGTTCTTATGAAGCATTGGAGGCGCTTTCCCGGTTTGCGACGATCCTGCCGTCCTGGAGATGGATGATCCGGTCGGCCATGGATGCTATCTCGCCGCTGTGAGTGACGAGGATGAGGGTCGTTCGCCGCTCCTTGCGAAGCTCCAGGAGCAGTTCCAATATGGCCCTGCCGTTGGAGGAATCGAGATTTCCCGTCGGCTCGTCGGCGAAGATGATTTCGGGTTCGTTGATGACCGCCCTGCAAATGGCCACGCGTTGCTTCTCGCCCCCGGAAAGCTGGTGGGGGAGATTCGTGCTCCGCCCGCCCAGGCCGGTCCGATCCAGCAGGGCTTGCGCCTTCTCGCGAGCCGCGCCGTCACCCTTGAGTTCCGCCGGGAACATCACGTTTTCCAGGGCGTTCAGCGCCGGGATCAGGTGAAAGGACTGGAACACGAACCCGAAGGTTTCGTTTCGCAGTGGCGCCAGGCGGTCCTCGCGCAGGTCGGTGATGTCTTTGCCTTCCATCAGGACTCGCCCGGAGGTGGGCCGGTCCAGCCCGGACAGGATGCTCAGCAGGGTCGTCTTTCCGCTGCCGCTGTCCCCCTCCACGACAACGAACTGTCCGTGCGACACGGAAAACGACACCCGGTCCAGCACCGCGACCTGGCGGTCTCCGATGGAATAGATCTTGGAAATCTCTCTTGCTTCAAGAATGCTCATGTTGTGGAACTCTTTTCCGATCTCGAATCCCCGGCGCCCCGGATCATCGCGCCCCTTAAATTCTTCACCCCGCTTTCCCGCAGCCGGGAAGGTCTCGCGCCTGTCCCATGGACGCCCGCAAGTGACCGGGCTACGGATTGACGTCGGCCCACGGCCCGCGACCTTTTGCCCGTCCCACGGCTCAACGGCAGCCTCGGTCAAAGGGGGGCGGACTTGCCGGTCCGATGATCTAGAGCGTACCCTCGGGACTCATTCCAATCTTGTCGTAGACTTCAACCAGGCTCAGGCTGCAGCCGATGGAAGAAAGCTCGACGGTATCCTCCATGCGGTTTGTTTCGGAGAACAGCCAACGTTTGTCGGGTTGACGAATGAAGTTCTCGATGTGACGCCTGTCCTGGGCAATCAGGACATACTCCACGAAAGAGGGTACAGTACGGTAATGCTCGAATTTTTCTCCACGGTCGTAGTCCTTCGTAGTCTCGGAAAGGACCTCCACGATGAGCGTGGGATTGACGAGCGTGTCTTTTGCCTTGTCGTCGAACCGGCTCTCTCCGCAAACCACGACGACATCGGGGTAGGTGTAGAGTCCGGTCGGGCTCACCTTCACCCGAAGGGCCGTGCTGTAAACGGAGCAGGGCCGTTTCTTCAATTGCGCATGCAGTTCCGCCACAACATTGGTCACAATGAGCACGTGGTTCGGACTCGCGCCTACCATCGCGAATACCTCGCCATTAAAATACTCGTGCTTTTCCTCGGTGCGCCTCTCCATGGCGAGGTACTCTTCCGGAGATACTTTCACATTCTCTGCTTTGCGTTGTACGGACATAAGAAATCTCCCACAAAACGCGAAAGGTGATGCTGGGTAAAGTTGCCCCGACCATCCCGGAATACAATATACGATAAGGATTTCAATGAACTTTATCATAATTACATCTCTCATGAACAGCATGGCGTCACGGGAATCTTCCGTGGGAAGCCGCCGGATGGGCTCCCGCTCCTGCATTAGGGGCTTTCCCAATAGCCCCTGGTTTTCAGGCTCACGATATGCTATGTTCGTGCGTGTGCCCGGTATGACCACAAGCAATCACATGGAATGAACGATGTCCGACGCCGCGACAGTAACCATTTGTACCGACTCGGAATTGGCCGGGAAGATCGCCGCTCTCGCCTCTGCCATGGATCGCTCGCGTAAATTGGGTGATCGAGGAGGCCTTACATTGTTCCCTGCCGGATTGAAGGCCGGACTCCGCAATTCCTCCGCGCCTGCCGTTCTTCCGGGCTCCGGCCCGAATCCTTCGAATAGCGCCGCGCGGAGAGCCTCGTGGAAAAACGCGCTGCATTCTTTTACAGATCGCTCTGTTGGATGATCGATGTATGCTCATTATTGGGAGATGCCCGCTCCTCGTCGGTTGCAGGGCAAAGGCGTCATCGGTCATGCAGATGTGGAGTCATAATAATGGAGAACGTGCTCGACTGCGTCGATGAAGACCTGGCAGTGGACCTGACCCGCGATATGGTGCGCATGCGGACGGCCAATCCCCCCGGCGACGAAATTCTCCTCGCTCGAATGCTCCGGGAAAGGACGTCCGCCCTGGGCCTCGATGCCCGGCTGTATCCCTTCGACAGTACGCGCGCCAACCTGGTCTGCCGTATTCCTGGATCGGGAGAGCTTCCTTCGGTAGTCTTCAGCGGCCACCTCGATACCGTCCCTTTCGGGGAAGAACGCTGGGAACATGGGCCTCTCTCGGGCGATATCGCCGACGGCAGGATTTTCGGCCGCGGCAGCGCCGACATGAAGGGAGGGGTCGCGGCCATGATCGCCGCCGCTGCCGCCGTTCGGCGCTCGGGGCTCGCCCTCCGGGGGGACCTGGTCCTGGCCCTCACGGCGGGCGAAGAAGTGGACTGCATCGGAGCCAACCGCATGGTGGGCGAAGATCTTCTCGCGGGCGCCGGATGCCTGATCGTCGCCGAACCTACCGACATGGACGTCTGCATCGCCGAAAAGGGAGCATTGTGGATAGAAGTCCTCACCCGCGGCAAGGCCGCCCATGGGTCCACGCCCCACCTGGGAAGGAACGCCGTCATTCCCATGGCCGGCGTCATCCGGAAGCTGGCCGAATTTTCCCCTGCTTGCCGCCGCCATCCCCTCCTCGGCGGTTCCACGATGAACATCGGGACCATAAAGGGCGGGACCAACACCAACATCGTTCCCGACCGCTGCAGCCTCACCATCGACTTCCGGACCGTGCCGGGACAGGATCATCAGTCGATCTTCCGGTCGGTTCGGGAATTGATGGAGGAATCGATGAGGGAGTCGGCCCATTGCGACGGCATCGAGTGGGACCTGAGAATTCTGGGAGACCGGCCCCCCGTGGACACCGCGGCCGATGATCCCTTCGTCGAGATCTTTGCCCGGGCCGCCCGGCAGGTTCTCGGACACGAACCCACCATCGCCGGCGTCACGTATTTCACCGACGGAGCCATCCTTGCCCAGGCCCTCCGGGCGCCCATGGTCATCTGCGGACCCGGAGAGGCATCCGCCGCCCACCAGGCCGACGAATCCGTGAAGATAGACAACCTGCGCCTGGCCGCCCGCACCTACGCCCTGGCCGCCGCAAGCCTTCTGCAAATCGGAATTCCATTACGATGAAACATCATTGGGGCTGCGTACTCGAACCTGTTGTTGAATGATAGGGTTTTGCGGAGCTACAGAGGAAGGAACTGGACTCTATTATATATGTCTTCAGGATCACCTGCCTTGGCAATAATCTCCAGGTCGTGAATACAGGCCCCGATAGAAACGCTCAGTTGGTGAGCGTAAACAACCCCGTGAAATAAAGAACTCTCTCTTTGCCGTTTGGCTGCTTCGACAACAAGGTCATCATCCTGAGTAAAGAGGACCCGACCCACGGGCTCGATCCAGCAGTTCAGGATCGCTCATCCGACTTGCGTTGTCCTCATACGCTGTGATGACATCTACCCCGCGAAGACGCAGCCCGACCGTGATAGCGCGTCTCACGTTCTGATCCATGTAGAACGCGATCGGCATTAGATCAAGCCTTGCCTTTTCAACCGCGCCGCGAGTGGAGAGGCGCCCTGAGTTTCCCTGATGCGCTCCACATTTTCACGTCGTCGCTCAATATCACGATCGAGTTCCTCCTGGTGATCCCAATAATAGGCTAATGCCGAATAAACCTGGCCGAGCGTCAGGAATGGATGCTCGAAGCGCAGTTCTTCCGGACTGCAACCATAAGCTGCTTTTTCCAGCACAAGTTCGATGACCTTCATAGTAGTCCCGGCGATGACAGGGACCCCCGACTCATTGAGAATGATATGCTCATATCTAGTTTCAACTGAAGGCAAAGCCATAGTCGCTCACCTCTGCAATTCATATATTTTTGACGCATGCCATGAATTGGTTCATCTCAATTACCCCACACTTTTCAAAGCGCTTTCTTCATTCTACATGGTTATCGTGGATTTGAGAAGCCGGGATTTTTCTCTCCCTTGCCCAAACATGCCTTCCCGGACTCAGTTTACTGTTTGCAGGGTCGCAAGTGAAATTCCCCGGACCCGGCGAAGCGACAACCGTCCCACGGGAATATGCCCCTCTCCAGTTCCCCCGAATCGCCGCTCTTCCGATGGTTATCCCCTCCACTAATGTTTATAATAAATCTGAATCGCACCCTGTTCCGCCCGTCAGCAGTTTAACGACACTCGAGGCCTTTGCAGTTTTAGATTGAAGGAAGACAGACTCGATTGAGAGAAGGAAGCAGCCATGCCCGCCGACGTCGCCGACCTGGAGAGCAGTATCAGAGAAACGGGATTGAGGCTCTACGGCCTCATGGAGGAGACCGAGTTACCCTCCGTTTTCAAGAAACAGTACTGGATGGGAAAAGTGCTCGATTGGTGCATGCGGGATGATGCGTTCAAAGTCGAGATGTTCCGGTTCATCGACGTATTTCCCGCTCTCACCAGGCCCGAATCTGTCGCCCGCCATCTCAAGGAGTATTTCTCCGGATCGCGCGACGGCATTCCGAGCGTACTCAAATGGGGGATACGGTTCTTGCCTCCCGGAAACCTTGCCGGCAAGGTGATCGCGAAAACCGTGGCCCGAAACGTCGCGGCCATGGGGAAGCAGTTCATCGTGGGGGAGACTCCTTATGAAGCCCTCCCCATCCTGCGGGACCTCCGGTCCTCCGGACTGGCTTTTTCCGTCGATCTCCTGGGAGAGGCCGCCGTGTCGGAACGGGAGGCGGAGGACTACCTCGAGAGGTACCTGGAACTCCTCGATATTCTCGACGCCGACCAGGGCAGTTGGCCCACGTTCGGCAGCGGGGCCGGTGGATTCAGTGGGGCCGGCGGGTCGGGCGGGAGCGCCGGGACCGCAAACCTGGACTGGGGAGTGGTCCCCAAGGCGCACGTGTCCATCAAGGCTTCGGCCATGAATTCCCAGATGGACGCCAAATCCTTCAACTACTCCGTCAATGTCGCCAAGGAGAGGCTCCGTCCCATATTCCGCAAAGCTGCCGGCATGGGAGCGTTCGTCACACTCGATATGGAACATACGGCGCTCAAGGATCTTACCCTGGCCCTCTACCGCAGTATCTCCGAGGAGCGCGAGTTTCGCGACTACCCCTACTCCGGGATCGCGGTGCAGGCGTACCTGCGGGAAACCGAACAGGACGTGAGAGAACTCATCCAGTGGGCGCGGAACCTGGGGAAACGCTTCACCATCCGGCTGGTCAAAGGCGCGTACTGGGATGCGGAAGTGATCTGGGCGCGGCAGAAGAACTGGCCCATCCCAGTTTTTACCAGCAAACACGAAACGGACGCATCCTTTGAGCGGATTGCCCGCCTGATCCTGGAAAATCACGAGTGGGTGCGCCTCGGCTGCGCGTCGCACAATATCCGCTCCATCTCCTATGTGATGGAGCTTGCCGCTCACATGGGATTGCCGGGCGACGCCTGCGAGTTCCAGGTGCTCTACGGAATGGCGGAACCCGTGCGCAATGCGCTCCTCAAGGCCGGTCTCCCGGTCCGGCTCTACGCGCCCGTGGGAGACATGATTCCGGGCATGGCCTACCTGGTGCGCCGCCTCCTCGAAAATACGGCGAACGAATCCTTCCTGCGCCAAAGCTTCGTCGTCGGCGTTCCCAAGGAGGAACTGCTGAGAAATCCCCTGGAGTTGCTCGAAGGGGAAGTGACGGCGTTTCGGGCCGGCAACGGACATCCATCCGGCGCTACCCGCGCGCGCGCGGCAACGGACCGGCCCTCCGGCATCGCTACGCACACCCGAAGCACCGACACCGAAAGCATTGTTTACGACGAATACCACGAGCCGGGCCGCGGCGGCGGGACCCGCGGAAGCGACGCGCTCTCCCGTGCGGGAGTCTCCCCTTTCCTCAATGAGCCCCCGGCGGACTGGACCGTCTCCTCCAACAGAAAGCAATTCCGGAACGCTCTCGATAAGATGCGACGTAGTTTTCCTCTGCGGGTTCCCCTCCACATCGGAGGCAAGTCGTATTCCACGCGAAGCGAGATCCGCTCGGCCAATCCCAACAAGACGTCGGAGGTGGTGGGGATCGTCGCCGCGGCGGGCCGGCTCGAGGCTGAGAGAGCCGTAGACGCCGCCGTGGCGGCCTTTCCGGAGTGGCGGGACACGCCGCCCGATGTCCGCGCGGGATATCTCTTCAGGGCTGCCGAGGCCGCCCGGAGCATGCGTGCGGAGCTGTCCGCGCTCGAAGTATTCGAGGTGGGGAAGACCTGGAGCGAGGCCGACGCGGACGTATGCGAGGCCATCGACTTTCTGGAATACTATGGCCGGGAGATGATCGGACTGGGAGCGCCCCGGCGCATGGGCCGGGTACCCGGGGAGATGAGCGTGCTCTTCTACGAGCCGCGAGGCGTTGCCGCGGTCGTCGCTCCGTGGAACTTCCCGTTCGCCATTCCGGTGGGGATGGTTTCGGCGGCCATCGTCACCGGAAATACGGTCGTATTCAAACCCTCGTCCCAGTCGGCCGTGACGGGCTCCATGATTTACAGGATCTTCGAGAAGAGCAAGCTTCCTCCGGGGGTATTGAACTTTCTGCCCGGACCGGGAGGCGAGATAGGGGATTTCCTGGTCTCTCATCCCGATGTGGCCCTCATCGCCTTTACCGGCAGCAAGGAGGTGGGAGTTCGCATTATCGAACTGGCCCGCACGGTCCCCGACGGCTCATTCGGCGTTAAAAACGTGATTGCGGAGATGGGAGGCAAGAACGCCATCATCGTCGATGCGGACGCCGACCTCGACGAGGCCGTCCAGCACGTGCTCCATTCGGCTTTCGACTACCAGGGACAGAAGTGTTCGGCGTGCTCCCGCCTGATCGTGCTGGAGGAAAACTACGACAAGGTGGTCGAGCGACTGAAGGCCGCGGCGGAAAGCGTTCACCTCGGGCCGACCGAGGACCCTCGCAGTTTTATGGGAGCGGTGGTGGATGAAAGCGCCATGCGCAAGATCCTGCACTACATCGAAATCGGGAAGCAGGAAGGCGCCGTCCTGCTGGAGCGCCGGCCGTCCGAAACAGGGGGCAACTTCGTCCCGCTGACCATCTTCGAAAACATTCGTCCTGAACACCGGTTGGCCAACGAGGAGATCTTCGGTCCGGTGCTGTCGATTATGAAAGCGCACGATTTCGACGAAGCGCTCGATATCGCCAACAACACCCGGTATGCGCTCACGGGGGCCGTATTCTCCCGCAGTCCCGCCAATATCGACAGGGCGAGAAGGGAGTTTCGCGTCGGCAATCTCTACATCAACCGCGGCTGTACGGGAGCTATCGTGGGACGCCACCCCTTCGGGGGCTTCAAAATGTCGGGGATCGGCTCGAAAGCGGGAGGTCCCGATTATTTGCTCCAGTTCATGATCCCGCGCAACGTGGCGGAAAACACCCTCCGCAGGGGATTCGCGCCCATGGAGAGCTAACAGGGGCCCTGCCATGAGATGAAACCCTTCTCCCGAGTGGTGGCGTGGAGACCGTAACCGGAGCAGAAACTGGATCATTTCGCGGGTGCTCGCGTGAAAACCACGGAGACGGAAGTCGGTGGTCGGATGTCGGAGATCGGAATGGCTTTAGACTCTTCCGACCTCCGATCACCCACTTCCGACCTCCGCTTTCCGACTTCCGTCAAGCTTTACCCACCAAAGTTGAGAATTCTGGTCCGCAGGAATCCGTTGAAATTCAATAGACTTAGGAGTAT
>CAYOVG010000096.1:0-19668 GCA_964407285.1 uncultured Syntrophobacteraceae bacterium | reverse complement strand
AGTATCCAATAATCGGGAGCATAGCACATCAACTCACATTGTGAATCCCATAAAAAACTGAACTCTCAAATCCGTCGGCCATGCTCGAAAATTTCTTTTGGGCCTTGACAGAAATACCTTATGGAGTGATACATCACTTACAGGGGGTATGGTCCCTTACCCTGTCGGGAAAAATTGCGAGAGAGAGAATAGATGCCTCCCGTGCGGGAGAGCCCCGGCAAAAGACGGGACGGGAGGACTGGAAGGAAGAAACGCGAATAGGGAAGTACTGAAAGACCGGGCGCCCCGGGCCGCCCCATTCTTTCTATTTCCGTCTTCAGCCTCCTTTTCCTCCCATGCTCCCCCGGATATGCGCATGGAAGAGTACTCGAGGGGAGAGGGTCGATCAGTAGTTCCCCGGGAGGAATTACGTGCTGCTTCGCTAACCTCCATGGACGCATCCGCCCCTTTTTGAATGGTATTGAAGTCAGAGGTCAACACGGACATATGGACATGCAGATTACGAAACCCGATCCGAACGACGAGGCGATGTTCCAGGACATAGCTTCCCTGCTTCCCACATTCGAGAGCAAGCGGGAAAACCTTATTCCCATATTGCAGATGATCCAGGAGAGGCACTCGTATCTTGCCCCTCGCGCGATGAAAATGGTGGGGGAATATATCGGTATCTCCCCGAGCGAAGTGTACGGTGTCGCTACGTTTTACAACCAGTTCCGGTTCCACCCCCCCGGCAGGCGCCGGATCAAAGTCTGCCTGGGCACCGCCTGCCACGTGGTCGGCGGGGACATCATACTGGAAAACTTCGAAAGGAAGCTCGGGGTAAAGGACGGCGAGACCACCCCCGACAGGGAGTTCAGCATCGAGCGGGTGGCGTGTGTGGGGTGCTGTGCGCTTGCCCCCGTGGCCGTAATCGACGACACGACCCATGGACACATGGCGCCGAGCAAGGTCGAGGGACTACTGCTGGGATTTGAAATGGCGCGAGAACGCGAAAGGAAGGAAGAACGGCAAAGTGGATCCGGCGACTGAAAATAAGGTAAGGGAACGTTTCTCACTGCTCCTGGAGGAGGCGAAGAGCCGCCACTCCGAGGGGGGGGAAGGGGACGCCGGTGTGCCGGTCATCGCCATCGGCATGGCCACATGCGGCATCGCGGCGGGCGCAAAGGAAACCATGGCGGCTTTCGAGGAGGCCCTCCGCAAGCACGGGATCGAAGCCGGGATCGTTCCGCTGGGGTGCCTGGGACACTGCTACGGGGAACCGCTTGTGGTGATTCGAAATCCCGGTTTTCCTCCGATTTGCTACCACAATGTCACTCCCGGCAAGGCGAGAGCCCTGGTGGCCTCTTTCCTGGTCGAAGGCGACCCGCTCTTCGAATTCGTGCTGGGGGCGATGGAAGAAAACGACATGATTCCATCGGTGCTCGATTTCCCCCGCTTCAACCTCGAAAAGAGGGTGGTCATGGAGCAGTGCGGCCACATCGATCCCGGCGATATCCACGCCTACGTTGCCGCGGGGGGGTATTCCGGCCTGGCTTCGGCCCTTACCGCAACGCCGGACGACATCATCCGGAAGGTCCTCGATTCGGGGATGAGGGGCAGAGGAGGAGCGGGCTTCCCGACCGGCAGGAAATGGGAAGCCGTGAGGAACGGCGGCGGAAAGGACGTGGTCGTCATCTGCAACGCGGACGAGGGAGACCCCGGAGCATACATGGACCGCACCATACTCGAATCCAATCCGCACCAGATGCTGGAAGGCATGACCATTTGCGCGCTGGCGATCGGGGCGCGGCGGGGCATCGTCTACGTGAGAGCCGAATACCCCCTCGCCGTGAAGACCGTCTCGCAGGCCATCGAGCAAGCCATGAAGGCCGGTCTGCTGGGAGAGGGGATACTCGGGTCGGACTTCAATTTCGACGTGACCGTGTTCCAGGGATCGGGGGCCTTCGTGTGCGGCGAGGAGACGGCGCTCATCCAGTCCATCGAGGGCAGGAGAGGCATGCCCCGGCACCGCCCCCCCTACCCCGTCCAGGAAGGACTCTGGGGACTGCCCACCGTCATCAATAACGTGAAGACCCTCTCGACCATACCCGCCATCATGCGGCGCGGTCCGGACTGGTTCAAATCCACCGGCACGCCGAAAAGCCCCGGCACCGCCATCTTCTCGCTCGTCGGCAAGGTGATCCATCCGGGACTCGTGGAAATTCCCATGGGCACTACCCTTCGGACCCTCATCTTCGACATCTGCGGCGGCGTCCCCAAACAGAAGAAATTCAAGGCCGTGCAGATCGGAGGACCCTCCGGCGGCTGTCTGCCCGACAGCTTCCTCGATACTCCGGTCGACTTCGATTCCCTCATCCAGGCCGGGGCCATGATGGGTTCCGGGGGCATGGTGGTGATGGACGAGGATAGCTGCATGGTCGAAGTGGCCAGGTATTTCCTGGATTTCACCCAAAAGGAATCTTGCGGGAAGTGCACCTTCTGCCGGATCGGTACCCGCCACCTACTGGACATCCTGCGGCGCATCACGAAGGGAGAGGGGCGGGAGGGAGACCTGGAGCTTATGGAGGGACTGAGCCGGGAAATCAGGGAAGGCTCCCTCTGCGGGCTGGGCAAAACGGCCCCGAACCCCGTTCTGACGTCGCTCCGGTACTTCCGGGACGAATACGAAGCGCATATCAGGGAAAAGCGGTGTCCATCCCTGGCCTGCAGGGCGCTGACCGCGTACTACATAGACCTGGAGCAGTGCGCGCGCGGCTGCGACGCGTGCCTCGGGTCCTGCCCGGTGGAGGCCATCTTCAACACCAAGGACCGCAAGAAGGCCGTCGATCAGAGCCGGTGCGTGAAGTGCGGTGAGTGCGCCGTGGCCTGTCCGCCGCAGTACAGCGCGGTCAAGAAGGTGTCCCCCGCTCACCTGGCCCCCGTGATTGCAAGACCGCAGGAGTGAGAAAGAGATGGCCGTGAAGCTGATCGTAGACGGTAAGGAAATCGTTGCCGGGGAGGGTGAAAGCCTCCTCGATGTGTGCCTGGAAAACGATATATACATTCCGAATCTTTGCTATCTGAAGGAAATGGAGAGCCCTCCGTCGTCGTGCAGGCTCTGTTTCGTGCAAATCGAGGGGGAAAGCCGGCCGGTCGCGTCGTGCCGGACCGTCGTAAGGGACGGCATGGTGGTGAAAACCGACACGGACGAGGTGCGGAACCTGCAGCGTGCCGGGCTTCAGCTCCTCCTCTCGGTGCACCGGGTGGATTGCTGCCACTGCCCGGCCAATAAGAGGTGCGAACTCCAGCGGATGGCGAAATTTCTGCACGTGGGCCTGAAGGTGAAACGGCTCGAAACCATTCTGCGGGAACTGCCGCCGGACTTGTGCCATCCCTTCTTCCGCTACGACCCCAGCAAGTGCGTGCTGTGCGGAAAATGCGTGTACGTTTGCGGGAAGTCCAATGGGCACGGCCTGCTGACCTTCGCGGGAAGGGGATTCGATACCGTCGTGAGTTCCTTCGGCGGGGAAGATGACGACGCCGCGCGCCGCGCGTGCGACCCGTGCCACGCCTGCGCGGACGTGTGCCCCGTGGGGGCGATCTTCGCGGTGGAGGGAAATTAGGGGAGCGGGTTCCGGGTTGCCGGTTGCGAGTTGCGGGTTACGCGCTGCAAGTTCCCCAAATGTAACCACTTCGTGGGTGGTGGTGCAAAAACCACAAGCCGGAGCAGAAATCAAACCATTTCGCGATTGGTGGCGTGAAAACCATGGAGAGCACGGAGACGGAAGTCGGAGATCAGAGATCGGAATGGATTTATCAGACTTCCGTCCCGTCAGCGAAGCGTCGCCCGCCATTGCCGGCAATCAGGTGGTGAATTCTTCGGTTGGGAGGAAAGAGTACGACGAAGCCGTGCCGTCGGAAGACCGACGCTCTTTCAATCTGCCGTTTTTGCTCTTGTGCTGCATGCCCGGGCAACTTGTTGCCCGGACCACTCAATCTTTTGCTATTCCTATGCTCCTCTTCATCCTTGTCCCCCTTGTCCTGCTGTCCTTCTTCCTATTGCGGGGGTCCACCCTTGCGTGGAGTGGAAACTCGAAACCCGGTGCTGTGCTTGTAATCCCGACTTTCATCTTTGCACTACAATACTGTCACCCTCACGGTACCCCGGTAAACGGTGATGAATAGCCGCCCGCGAACGCCCGCAAGGGACCGGACTGCGGTGCATTCACGGGATACACGGCTGCAACCGGCAACATTTGCCCGCCAGCCTCTTAGACATTTGCCGCCTTTTGTGGTAAAGACTTGATCTGTGCTTCCCGATAGCCCTTAAAGGGCGTGGTTATGCAAGTGGTCCATCGAAACGGGACGGATAAAGGTGTAAACGCCGGAAGCCCCCGAACCCGGATTCCTGTTTCCATGCGGAAAACCTTCTGAGAGTGGGTGTAAAATGGTTGTTCCCGATAGTTGCTTCAGCTCGCTGTCCGGCATGCTGGACACTCTCATGCCGAAACTGCGCGTTGCGGTCATCTATGGAGGAGACAGCTGCGATGAAGGGTCCGTAATCATGAAGACCCACAACACGCGGCCGTGGAAGAGCTATGAAACCGTGGCATGCGACATTGCGGCAGCCCTGACCGAGATCGGTTTTCGCCACGTTTTCCTGATGTGCGACGACATGACGTTGCCGGAGAAGTTGAGACTCTACGGCATTCAGTTCGCCTGGCTCAATACGGGCGGGGTCCAGGGGTACTGCCCGGTAGCGCATACTCCGGGGACCCTGGAAATGCTGGGCATTCCTTACATCGGCCACGACCCCCTGGCCGCCGGCATCCTGGACAGTAAGATCACCTTCAAACACCATCTGCGGTCGTTCGGCATCCCAACCGCGCCGTTCGTGGTCTGGCGACATTCCTGGCCGATGGACGTCTCACGGCTCCATGCGCTCCTCTCGGGAGTTTTCGGCGATTACCCGGGACCGTTCGTCGTCAAGCCGGATTCGGGCCGCGCATCACGTTACGTCAGTTGCATGGAAACCGCCGCGGAACTGCCGGATGCGATAGATGAGGTTCAACGCGCCACGAACAACAGCATTCTCGTCGAGAAGTACCTGCCCGGCAGAGAGTTCTGCGTGGCGGTCTGCGGACCCGTGATCTGCCGTCGGCGGTCGCTGCGCAAACTGCCGGAACCATTCGCCTTCGCGCCCGTCGAACGCGTTCTGGAAGAGGGGGAGCGCATATTCACATCCATGGACAGCAAGCCCATCAGCACCGACCGCGCCCGCCCGGTCTCCCACGATGACGCCGCGCTACGCCGGGAGCTTTTCGATATCGCCCGGCGCATTTACCACGAGTTCGATTTGAAGAGCATCGTTCGCGCCGATTTGCGCGCAGACTCGGACGGAACGCTGAACGTGCTCGAAGCCAACCCGAAACCCGATCTCAAGCGCCCGCGGGACGGCGTGACCAGTCTGGTTTCCATGGGACTGGAGGAAAACGAAATGAGTTATACCGATCTTATTCTCGGTCTCTTTGCGGACCGGTTGGACTATCTCTTCTGCTGTTGCCGTCCTTCGGTGTCGCATATCCATGGTTTGTTGAATGCGTAGGGACCTTGGCGTTGCGTAAGCGCCCGTTTGGAACGTTGTGTCCGGTTGCTGAGTACTCAATGCGAGGACAAGGAACATACCCGGAAATAAAATCCCGGCAACTCGAACGGTAGAGCGGGGGGGGGGTCGCCCTCGCCCTACCGTAACCGGCGGGAACGAAACCCCGCCCTACCGGGGCGACGTGTTTGACCGATTGTGAGTCCATCATTTCAGACAAGGTTCCTCGTTCTTGCGCCGGCAAAGGTACTGAAAGGATTGTCGCTCACCACCGGTTCCTCCAGGGAGATTGGATTCTAATGAAGGAAAAGTTTCAGGGAAGGTTCATAGTCGTTTTCATGGAAGTGGCGGTATTGGCGCTGGCCCTCGGAATCCTGGTCTACATCGGATATGGAGACGCATACCGTACGTACTCCCGTTTTGAGATAGACAAACTACTGGCGCAGGGGGAAGTCGTCCGCCACAGCATGGAAACCTTCCTCAAGGCCGGTTTGCCGGTGGAGGAGTTTGTCGGCTTCAAGACCCGGACGAATGAAATCCTGGAGTCCGATCCATCCATCATGTCCATTGCCGTGGTCAATACGAAGGGCAGGATCGTCCATTCCAATCCCGAGGCGAACACGGAAGAGGACGAGGACGACCCGGTCGAAACGGCGGAGCAATCCGGCGAGCAACCGGGAGAAACGGCCAAAACCCTGCAATACCCCAATGCACGGGTACTGGACGGCAGTTGTTGCTACCAGGCCGTCCTTCCCCTGTACAACAAGTTCGAAACCGTCGGAGACCTCAGGATAACGATGTCCAAAGCCGTGGCTTTCGAGATGATCGGAGCGCGCTTCTTCGACATGGGAGCTGTCGCGAACCGGATCAAAACCGACGGATTGGCCGCCGCGATGGCTCTGAATATTCCCTTCCTGGGACTTGCGCTGCTGGCCGTCTTTGCCGCGATCAGCTTCTTTCGCCCCGGCCGCCGGAAACAGGGATGGATCGCGTACGGTTTGACCTTCCTGCTGATGTCCGGCATCGTTTTGTCGTCTCTCGTGCATATCTATACCGTCGGAATCGAGCGAAAGACGAAGGCCCTGGCGGATTCTCTTCGCGGTCGCCTCGGGGCCGCGCTGGAGATGAAGCTCGATCTCACCGAATTCGAAGGTATCGGCGCCATGTTCGAGGACTACCGCAAACTCGATCCCGATATCAGCTACATTGCATTCACCAGTGGCGATACGGTCCTGATCGACTCCGACCGAAGCCGGCTCGGAAAGCAATGGGAGTCGCGCTCCGCATCGAACCTGGAACGACGCATGGAACTCACGGCCGGTTATGGAGCCAATAAGCTAGTCCTCTATGTGGGCATCCCGAAGGACCTGCTCTATGGTAAGTTGTGGCGTTGCGTGAAGAACTTCCTCGTATTGTTCATAGCCGTCGCTTTCCTGGCCGTGCTTTTCTTCAACCTGCGCAACGCCATTTCGGCGGGGAGCGAGGCGACTGATCCGGATGCGAGGACGAACGCAATCCAGCCGTTCTATTTCCTCGGGGTATTCGCGGAGGCGCTTTGCGTCTCCTTCCTTCCGCAGTATCTGAAGCAACTGGCGGCGCAGAACCATGTGGACCCGGGCATGGTTTCGACTCTTTTCACTTCCTTTTTCGCGGCCTTCGTCGCGGCGCTCATACCGTCCGGCATTTTTGCCGAACGCAGAACCGGCAAACCTCTCCTGATCGTCGGAGCGCTGTGTTCGGCCGTCGGTTTTCTCCTGATGGTCTATATTCAGAATTTCTACGCGATGTATATTGTCCGGATTCTGTGTGGGCTGGGCCAGGGGATGTTCTTCATCGGCGTCCAAACCCACATCCTGGAGCACAGCGCCCCCGACAAACGGACGCAGAGCGCCGCAATCATCGTATACGGCTACAACGGCGGCATGATTTCAGGGACCGCGATCGGAGCCCTCCTAGTAACCTATACGGGTCCCGGACATGTATTTGCGATGGCCGGCATCGTCGCCCTCGCCGCCGCGTGCTATGCATTCAAGCTGATACCCGCCGGCGCGGAGCGAAAAGCGCAGCTTTCCGACTCACACGGGCTACGTTCCAGTCTGTCCGCCTCCCTGCGGGACGCCGATTTCATAAAGGCCATTCTGTTTATCGGCATGCCCGCCAAGGCCGTCCTCACAGGCATTACGATCTTCGCCCTGCCCCTGCTTCTGTCGCGCCTCGAGTTCGTCCAGGAAGACATCGGCCAGATCATCATGTTCTATGCCGCGGGGGTGCTCATTTCCTCCCGGTATATCGCCAAATGGGCCGACAGGAAGGGAAAAACGGGCAGCATGCTCTTCGTGGGAACGGTGATGAGCGGTCTGGGGCTTATTCTCATAGGGCTCATCGGAACCCCCGATATCCAGCGGATGACGGAGGCGGGAAGCGGTTACCTGACGACCCTCATGCTCATTACCGGCGTCACCGTGCTCGGTCTGGCGCACGGCTTCATTCACGCCCCGATCGTCACCTACATTGCCGGCACCGCGGCCGCTGCCGCACTGGGAAGGGGGTCCGCTACCTCCCTCTACCGGTTCCTGGAACGTATGGGCCATGTGCTCGGCCCCGTCGTGGTGGGCGCTCTGTTCGCGTACTTCCATGAAAGCGCTCTCACCATCGCCTGGGTCGGCATCGGCGTCATCGTGTTCGGCTTTCTGTTCCTCGTTCGGATCGGCTCCAGACCCGAGGCGGGTTCCTGCCGGATCAAGGAGGCTTAGACGTAGACATGCATATCAGGGATCGTTTTTCTTCTCCGCGTTCGCGTTTCCGTTTCCGCTTTTTAAGCACTCCAGACGTGGTTTCGGCGATCTTCCTGCTTTGCCTCGCGGCGGTGAGTGCGGGGTCTCCGGGCGTCGCTTCCGGAGCGGACGCTTCGGCCCCCTCCCCCTCGTGGTTCGCTCTCAAGGAAGACACCGCTTTGCACTGGGAACTCGAGACCCGGCCCGACAACCCGATGGAATTTCAGCTCACGCCCCGAGACTGGCTGATGTATGCGGCCCCCAGGCGCATTATGGTTGTTTTCCCGAGAGCGTCTTCAGCCTACACCACGGCCCTGACGACTCTTCTCGACGTGTTTTACGCCAAGCGGATTCCGGTCGTCTTCACGGCGGTCAATTACATGAGGAAGGAGGACGAGGGGAAGAAGATGTTCGAGCGGGCCGCTTCCGAGCGGTTCGATCTCATCTATTCCATGGGTTCGGAATCCACGGACCTGGCGCACAAGTATTTCAGAGGGGGACCGGTACCGGTCGTAACCGTATGCTCCAAGGACCCGGTGATTCTCAACTACATGGATTCGTACGACAAGGGAAGCGGCGCGAATATCGCCTACACTTCGCTCAACGCGCGTATCGACCTGCAGATGCAGTACCTGAGGGAACTCGTAAAGGACCTCGGAAATATAGCCGTGCTCTACGATAAGGAGAACCAGAGCGCCATCGAGACGCAGGTTGCGCCGCTCTTCGTGGCCGCCCCGGAGTACGGCTTTCGCGTCGTGCGTGTCGAAGTGCGGAAACCGAATCCACCCGAGCAGATGCGCCGGGAACTGCTGGAGCTTATCCCCGAAGCTGTCGAGGAGATGAAGAAGAGGGACCCGGACCTCGTCAAGAGCATCTTTTGGATTACCGGTTGCACGTCGCTTTTTGATAAACTGGATACGATCAACGCGGCGGCCGGGAAGGTTCCCGTGCTGAGTGCGGTGCCGGACGTCGTTTTGGAGGGGGACGACAGCGCCATTCTCTCCATTGGGGTAAGCTTTCAGAGCAACGCCTACAAGGCTGCGATCTACGGCACGGATATCCTTCTGGGCCGCGCCTCCCCCGGCGAGCTTCCCGTGGGCCTGGTGACCCAGCCGGACATTTCGATCAATTTCCGGCGCGCCAGGGCCGCGGGTCTCAGGATACCCTTCTCGTTTTTCGAAAGCGCCGGTTTCATTTACGACTACGAGGGCAAACCGGCGCGTGAGAACGGACGGAGGGTCGTTGCGAAACAACGGGAGCCGTTATGAAACAATGGACGAATAGACGTTACGAAATAGCCGCCTTATGAAAATCTTTCTGAAGCTGTTGATACTTCTTCTCATCATTGCCGTCGGGCCGTTGGCTACGGTGGGTTACTACGCCTACCGGAAGACCGGCGACCTCGGTTCGAAACTGGGCTCGCGCATGAGCACGATCCTTAAGAGGGAAGCCCGCCGGGATCTTCTGCAATTGGTGAACGATACGTCCAACACCATCCGGGCCGAAGGGCAATTGCTGGAACTGGCTCTGCGCCTGCAGGCGAAGGAAGCCGAGACGAGGGGCATGGGAAGACCCGAAGCCATGATTCCCGTCTACGAGGCGCTTCAGGACGGTTATTCCAATATGGTGGTCCGGCACTACACGGCCCTGGAGAGCGGCGGATTATCCATGTACCCCGGGAACGGCGCCGCCCGGGCCGCTTTCCCGGACCGCTCCGACCCTCGCAAGTCCTCATGGTACGTCGAAGCGAAGAAGCACCGCAGGCTCGTATGGAATCCCCCGGCCCTGGACCCGGAACGGGGAACGTTTCTAACCACCATCTCCATGCCGGTATTCGGGCCGGACGGCTCCGTGGCCGGTGTAACGGGCATGGATGTGAGCATCCTGAAAGATCTCCATCTGGATTCGATCCCCGACAATTTGAGGGCGGAAACGAAGCTCTTCCTGACCTATCTCGACATTTCCACCGAGATGAAGGACCTGGCGCTTCGAATCATCGGCAGGAAGGACCAGCCGGAGGCGGGAGAGGACCGGGAGGCCGGAGGCCGGGTCCGGGCGGCGTCCCTCGACCCGGAACGGGAGCAGTGGCTCGAGTCGGGTGATTCACAAAAGTATGGCCGCATGATCCAGGAGATTATCGACCGCCGGTCCGGAGTCATACAAATGCCCTACAAAGGGCGAAATTCATTCTGGGCTTTCGGACTGGTGGGGGAAGCCAATGTGGCGCTCATTATTATTACGCCGCAGGAAGCCATCGTTTCCCGGGCCGTGGAAGCCAGGGAATTCATCTCCGGGCAGATGGCGGATTATGTGAGGTACATCGCTATCTTCGTGCTGTGCATGGCTTCCATGGTCGTTGTCGTCGCCTACGCGGCCTCTCGTAGCGTCTCCAGCCCGTTGCAGTCGCTCGCCAGGGCGACGAAGGAGATCGCCACGGGAAACCTGGAGGTCGAACTCCCGAGGATTACGTCGCGGGACGAGATTTCCCACCTCGCCGAGTGCGTGGCGTCGATGAAGAACGATCTGAAGGTCTACATCAAGGACCTTACCGAGACGACGGCGGCAAAGGAACGGATCGAAAGCGAACTCAACATCGCAACCGATATACAGATGAGCTTCCTTCCCAAGCTCTTTCCCCCCTTCCCGGAGAGGAGCGAATTCGATCTCTACGCCACCATCGATCCGGCAAAGGAAGTCGGCGGGGACCTGTACGATTTCTTCCTCACGGATGAGGACCATCTGTTCTTCTGCATCGGGGATGTCTCGGGCAAGGGCGTGCCGGCCGCCCTCTTCATGTCCGTAACCAAGACGTTGACCGGGGCGCAGAAGGGTCTGCTCGACCCCGCCCGGATACTGGAAAGGGTGAACGGCGACCTGTGCGAGAAGAACGACGCGATGCTGTTCGTGACCATGTTCTGCGGCGTGCTCGATATCCGTACCGGTGAACTCCTGTACTCGAACGCGGGCCACAACCCGCCCGTTCTGCTTCGAGCGGACGGCCGGGCCGAGTGGATGACGCTGCCGGAGGGGATCGTCCTGGGGGTCATGCCCGAAGCCGTCTTCACGACGTCCAAAATTCAGCTCCTGCCGGAGGATCTGCTCATCACGTACACGGATGGGGTTACCGAGGCGTTCGACCCCAACCAGGAGCTATACTCCGAAGAACGGTTGATGCGGGTAATCTCCACCTGCAAGGCGAAGTCGCCCTCGGAAGCGATCCAGTGCATTATGGATTCCGTTGAGGCGTTTGCCGCGGGCTACCCCCAGTCCGACGACATCACCATGCTGGCGCTGAAATACAAGTCGGGAAAGGATGGGGGCGATGATGCGTGAGCGGCGCCTGTAGCGGATGACCGGGAGGCAAGACTTATCTCTATCTCCGAAAAGGGTTCCACCCGCACGCTTTTCCTTCCCGCAAAGGCATCAGGAAGAACCCAACGTCCGGATTCGAGCCTGAACACCTCCAGGGTCGTAAGGATCGGATCGATCAACCAGACATGCCGCACTTCATGCATGGCGTAGATGGGCATTCTTTCGACCCGGTCATAACGGGCGGTGTTCGGGGAGAGCACCTCGCATGCCCAGTCAGGCGCGACCGAAATCCAGTTGTGGTCTTCCGACCTTGGAAACCGCTCCGCTTTCCAGCCGGCCAGGTCCGGAACCAGGATATCCTCCCCGAATCCGATTTCCGGTTCAACAAGAATCATCCATCCGCCCTGTCCTCCACAACGGCCATGATAATAGGGAGGAATGATTTCGACGCCTAAGAGGCCGGCCGCCGGAATATGTCTGGTTCTAACGGTCTTTATGTTCCAGTTGAAAGCCGGCAAGATAGCCGGCTTGCGGGTATTGTTCTTACCCTGTCGGTCATGAGGCCTAAGGGGTCTACAGAACTTGTAGATAGCAGATCATGGCAAATCGCGAACCGAAACGCGCTGACGCGCTTCACACACCGAAATGCAGGCTTACCAGGAGTTCCAGGAGCACCACCACCGCGACTGCGGCATTGAAGAAATCATGAGCCCTCGTATAAAGCCATATGGCCATAACCACGCGCACCGTGGGCAGTGCGGCCAGCAGGACGATTCCCGCGCTCATGCAGGACAGGGATACGGCCGTCAGGCGCAGCCGAGCCAATTCCGCCGGCGATACGGCGGGTTCTCCCGGAATCGTGAAACCGCTGCCGGCAGCGGCATCCGCAAATCCATAGATCATGAGTCCGAAGGCCACTACCGAAAACACGAGCGAAACCGTCCGCATTTTCGCGTCCAGGTCCCTATGCTCCCCGGGCTTGTTGATCGCGCCTTCGGTCGGCGAGAGAGGGATCGATTTCTCCTCCCTGCGGCCGACGTTCCCGTTCATGGAGACATGCTCCGGGTTTTCGTCCCTATCGACCCTGTCGAGGGTAGCGCGCCCCTTAGCGTTCATTGAAGGGTCCTCCCGATAGTGAATGTACGGCATCGCTTTTATAAACGCCCGATCCCGAACGAACGTCACTGCCGCAAACCTTCGATCAACATGTGAATCCCCATCAGGAACAGCAGGCCCACGAGGGCCGTGCGCAACCACGACGCCCGCAGGCGGGACAGCACGAACGCTCCCAGCATCGCCCCTACGAACACTCCGAGAGCCGTCGGGACCACGAGCGCCGGATGGATGTCCCCCCGTCCATAGTAAACGAAAACGCTCGCCGCCGCCGTTATCCCCACCATGAAGTTGCTGGTGGCCGTGGCGATCCCCAACGGTATATCCATCACCGCATACATGACGGGCACCTTGATGAAGCCGCCCCCCACGCCCAGCAGCCCCGAAATCATCCCGGCCAGCGCCGAGGCGGACAACCCGGCCGGCCAGCGAACCGGTTTGTAATCGGTGCGAAACAGCCGATCGGGAACCATGCCCGCCCCCCCGCGCCCGGCTTTCTTGCCCCGCGCCTTGTAGAGCGTGTATCCCGCGGCAAGGAAGACGACGGATGCGAATAGAATATTCAACAACCGGGTGTCGAAGAAACCCGCGAGCATTCCTCCACCGATTGCCCCCGCCGTTGACGCGACTTCCAGCCGCAACGCAAGCGACACATCCGCCCCGCGGCCCCGCGGAGCGATGGCCGCAACTCCCGCCGACGTCGCTATCACTCCCACCAGGCTGGCGCCCACGGCGACGCGGATGGGCAGGTGAAAGAAAAAAGAGAGCAACGGGACCAGGAAGATGCCTCCACCAAGCCCCATGAGGGCTCCCAGGATGCCCGCAAGCAGACCGGCGCCGAAGAGGCCCAGGACGATCGTCATCGGTATCCTCTCGTCAAACGAAGTTCTCCGCAATGTCGTAGTCGTCGCATTTCCCGCGTTCCCGTTCCCGCGCGGGAGCGCGCGCCGACCTAAAGACCGGAGCCGGCGGCGCTCCACGGAGGGCAAGCCTCCGTAACGCGATTCACGCTTGCGCTTTGAGATGCGCGACGGTAGGGAGGGGCTTGGTCCCCGCCATGTGGAGTCTGGGCGGGGAGACGAAACCCCTCCCTGCCGTCAGTCGCCACATGCGAATCCCCACGCTAACACGCATGCGCGGAAGCGTGGCGACGAACGAAAGAACGTCATCCGTCCACCAACGGGTACGCGAATGCCCCCCGCTACCCCAGAGCCAGGAACTGACGCCAGTCGGCCAGGTCGAGGTTGAGGTCCTTGTTCCGGGCCTGAAGGGCCGCATAAAGCTCCGCGTTCTCGATGGCCAGGCTTACCAGGTCGGCCACCGACTGCAGGAAACTCACCGCCACGGAGGAGAAGAGCCGCGGTTGGGCCGAATACACCCGCATGACCCCCAACGGGCGCGCCTTCAACTTCATCGGCACGACCAGGACGGAGCGTATCCCCTCCCGCAGGACCGCCTCGGGGTATTCCAAACCCGGCTCCCGCTCCACATCGTACATCACCACCGTTTCGCCGCTCAGCACCTGCCGGTCTATGCCGCTCTTGTCGAGATGGATTTCACCCTTGGTCTGGTAGGCTTCGCTCAGCCCGTAGGATGCAATGAGCCGCAACGTGCCGGGCTTTTTCTCCAGCAAACGGACCGAAGCCGCCTTGAGGCTCATCTCCTCGACGGTAGCCTCCAGCACGCGCAGGAGCATCGCCTGCAGGTCCAGCGACGAGTTGAGAGCAGCGGCGATGCGAAAAAGGCTCCGGTGCAGCCGGACCTTTTCGATGGACAGGGCGCCCAGGTCCGCCAGGGCGATGAGCAACCCGAGAGGTTCGTTCCTTTCGAGAATCACCTTGTCGAAGTACGCATGGAGCACCCCGATGGCGTGCTCCCGGACCATGAGCGGAACGATCATGACGGTGTGCACGCCGTCCTGGACCAGGCCCGAATCCCGAAGACCGGGCATTCCGGCGACATCCATGACGATCTGCTCTCCCGCGAGCGCACGCTGATCCATGGGGCTTTCCGGAAGGAGAACGGGCATCCTGGCCAGGTAGGCGTCGCTCAGTCCCACGGAACCGCCCAGCAGGAGCGAATTGCAGTCGGGGCTGAGTAGAAGCGCCATGGCCTTCCGAACCGGAAGAACGGAAACGACCTGGTTCAGGAGCACCCGGACGACCTCAGGTTCCTGGAGAACGCCGCTCAGCATATGAGCCGTCTCCCGCAACGCCCCTATGCACATTTGAGAATCGTTTCGCGCGGTCATACACCTTTATCCATTGTCCATTACATCTGCATCCACATCATCCACTTCCCGAACATCCCACCAATCCCGCATCCCGATCACATCCAATCACACTCGGCCAGGTTGCGCTCGATCAGGTTCAATCAATCAACATGCGGTTACAGCACCTTGAGGATGTTCATGCCCCCGAGGCCGTCGTCCACCGCCTTTTCCAGGGTGCTCTGCGAACCGAGCACCTTGACGATCCCCTTGTCCCTCACATCCCGCAGCACTTCCCCGAACGCCCTGAAGTGCCGCACCGTGGTCCCGAGCACCTCGTCGCGCAGCCTCTGGCGCTCTTCTTCCGAATCCCCGGTAAGATAGCGCGCCATGGACGCGTATCCCTTGGCGCTGGGAAGCATGTAGCTGTCGATGTCGCCGATGGCCCCGATGATGGCTTTCCTCAGTTCGTCGGGTCCGATGTCGGCGTCGGCCAGAAACTGCACCGTCCGGTCGAAGGCGTCCAGGGTGCTGATGAGGTTCGGGTCCCGGTAGGAGACGAACGTAAGAATGCCCGAAAGGCGGTTGAGGCTGCAGAAGGCGCCGTATGCTCCCCCCTGGACCCGGACCTGGTCCCAGAGCCAGGATGTACGAATGTAGCGGGTGATGGCCAGGGCGGAACCGTGGTACCGGTAGCCGAGTCCGTAGAGGTCGGCCCCTTTGCCCACATAGTTGACCTGGGTGGGCATGGAGAGGCCTTCGAAGACCGGGACCGGCTCGGGGGTCCACACCGCCTCCGTGAGGGGTCCCGCCGTGGGGAACGAACCGAGAAAGTCCCGCAGCATGGGCTGGAATTCGGCCCAGCCGTCCCCGTTCAGAGTCACATTGGCGATCAGGGTGTTGCGGTGCACCAGCACATGGCGTATCTCCTCGAGGACGCTCAGGACTTCCGGCCAGTTCCGGTCGACGGCTTCGGCCAGTGCGCGCAGAAAGAAGAAGTAGCTCACGCCTTCCATCTGTTCCGACACCCAGTCGGCCTCGCTGAAATGCGCCCGCAGCCGCGAATCCACGATGTGATGGCCGGAAGGGGCCATTCCCTGCTCCTGCCTGGCTTTTTCCTCCAGCACGATTTGACGGAACCGGTCGCGATCATCCAGCCGCACCGTGAGGAGCACGTCCCGCAGGATGTCGAGCAGTTCGTGCGCCCTCCCCGCCATGGCCTTGGTGCGAAGAACCGACCACGTCACGGCTTGCCCGGGGCCGGAGCCGTTTCCGCTTGCCCTCGTCGACGTGAACTCCTGGGGGTGGATTCCGCCGGTCTGACGGCTGATACGCTGAGACAAAGCGACGTAATCCTCCTTCTCCGTTCCCATCTCCAGGAGCGCCCTGCCGAAAAGCGGCACGTAGGGCAGGTGCTTCTGCTTCAAGGCGCGCAGGTTCAACCCCAGGTCGAGATAGACGATCCCGTTGGTGTCCAGGTCGTGGTGGAGGATGCCGGCCCTGCCCTGCTCGCTGACGGCTATCGGGATGGTTTTGTTCTTCCTGTCCAGGTCCTCGATCCGCAGGGTCGGGATCGTCGCCAAAGCTTCCGGGGAATCCGGAGTGGATTGCAGCCGCTTGAGTTCACGGGTGTTTTCGATGATCTGCCGGAGTTCGTCCGGGGTCATCGACGCCTTGACCTTCTCCAGGCGCTCGCGCTCGAGACCGGCTTCCCGCTCTTCCATCTCCGGGTCGGGTTCCATGATGAGCGTCAGGCGGTGCGGATTGTTCAGGAAGAAGCAGTCGATCATACCCTCGAAATAGGATTTGTTCTCCGCCAGGCGGGACTTCACGGCATCCAGCAGCTTCTCGAAAGCGGGAAGCGCGAACGGGTCGCCGTCGTAGAGCCAGGTGGTGAGAGCGCGCAGCATGAGGGCGAGCCCTCTCGGGTAGGAACCGGTGTTGTTTTCGCGAAGCCGGAATTCAACCGTGTTCATCGCCGCTTCCACCGTGAGGGGGTCGATGCCCTCTTTGGCGAGCTTCGTAAGGGTTTCCACGATGAGCGCTTCGACGCGGTCCGCGTTGGCGGGATCGATCCCCTTGAGGCCGGTCGA
Organism: uncultured Syntrophobacteraceae bacterium; assembly: GCA_964407285.1. Classification (GTDB taxonomy): domain Bacteria; phylum Desulfobacterota; class Syntrophobacteria; order Syntrophobacterales; family Syntrophobacteraceae; genus CAYOVG01. Next base: position 2,586 of record CAYOVG010000096.1, on the reverse strand, counting down.
GAAGTACATCTGGCGCAGTTCGGCTTCGAGTCCCACGCCGGTCAGGTCCTCGCCGAGCCCCGAATCGATGAGGGCCTTGCGAAGCGGCGAGCCCGGCATGCCGAGAAGAATGTACTCCAGAATGTAGAAGGACATGGTCGTTTCGGCTTCGACCGTTTCCGGAAGCAGCCAACTGACCGTGACCATGCCTTTGGGGCCGGGGGAGCCGGCGGAGCCGTCATCCGTCGCATCCTCCTCATCCGCTTCCGGCTTCGGGGCGGCGAAGGGGCGCGTGATGCGCCTCGGCCGGTCGAATCGGGGCTGAAGGCTCACGGTCGAATCCACTTCGGAGGGGCCGAAATCCTTCAGGTATTCGTCGAGGATGCGGAGCCGCCGCTCGGGATCGTCGTCGCCGTAGAAGTAGATGCGCGCGTTGGCCGGATGGTAGAACCTGCGGTGGAAGGCTTCGAACTCGCTGAAGGTGAGGTCCGGGATACGGTGCGGGTCACCGCCCGATTCGAACCCGTACGTGTTATCCGGAAAGAGGAACTGCTGCGAGTACTCGGAGAGTATCCGTTCCGGAGACGAGTAGTTGCCCTTCATCTCGTTGAAGACGACCCCCTTGATGGTGAGGGGGGCGTCCGGGTCTTCCAGTTCGTAGTGCCAACCCTCCTGCTGCAGGACGAAAGGGGTGAGCCTCGGGTGGAACACGGCGTCCAGGTAGACGTCCACCAGGTTGTAGAAGTCCTGCGCGTTCTGGCTCGCCACCGGGTAGCAGGTTTTGTCGGGATAGGTGAAGGCGTTGAGGAACGTCTTGAGCGAGCCCTTGAGCAGTTCGACGAACGGTTCCTTGAGAGGGTATTTGCGCGACCCGCAAAGGACGGAATGCTCCAGGATGTGCGCGACCCCCGTGGAATCGGCCGGCGGGGTGCGAAAGGATATGCCGAACACTTTATTTTCATCCGCATTGATTACCGACATGAGTTGCGCGCCGGTCCCGACATGGCGGTATAATCCGACTTTGCCGTTGATTTCCGGGATATCGTTTTCTCTTAATAATTCAAAGCCGTGGCTTACAGTCATCTTTCCCTCCGAGCCTCGATTGGGGCGATCAACCATCGGGTGATCGGTCACCAGGGCGATCAGTCTTCAGATGGGTTCATATGTATCCAGATAAGGCTGAACGAATGCCGATGCAATAAATATAAGGCGCGTGCGCCGCGCACGCGCGGAAAAGCGGGGGACTGCTCAATCTTGCGATGCTAAAGTGAACCTCCACTTGCAGAAAAGATCGTCGGGGTGGGGGTCGGGCGGGGCGAAGACGCACTCGACCCGGATGCGCGGGTCCACTTCGCGGGCAAAGCTCAGGAACTCCGCCCGGTGCATCTCCTTGCAGACGTACTCGCCCAGGCCGTGCTTGAGCCTCCCTTCCTGCGCGGGGCAGTGGGGCACGGACAGGATTATCTCGCCCTCTCGCCTCTCCGTCCGGTAACGGATGATGGGCGTCCAGGGATAGAGCTGCAGGGCCGCCATGAAAGCGTCCAGGCCGCCCTCCGCGCCGGCCTCTCCTCCGGTCTCTCCTTCGGCCCCTCCCCTTCCCTCTATCCCGAAACGCTTGCACAGGTCCCGGGCCGCCATTGCGGACACGCGGGTCCAGACCTTCTCGTTGAGGGCTTCCGCGGTCGGCTGCCCGAATTTCTCTTCAACGTTGAGGAACCAGAAGGCGTCCATCACCCTGTAGTTCCACAGCAGGAACTCGATGTAGCTTCGAAGCTCCGGGGCATCCATTTTCTCGAACACGCTCAGGTCCATGCGACCTCCTTTTGAATAGATGGCAAATCGTGCAGCAGGCAGGTTCGGAGCGGGATTGTCGTCATTACGTCATTAGCCTGCGTTTTTCGGTCCTTTCCGGCATTATTCCTATACTCCGATTTTCCGTTTGATTGTACCAGAGCTTGAGCGCGGCTGCACCCCCATGAATCCGGGTTCCGGGTTGATAAAGGCCGGACAGTAGTTATCTTTCTTTTGTTTAGAGCCGTGTGTCATACGGGTTACATTTTTTTTCAGCGGACGTTCGGACGGCCATTAGCCAGGAGGTGGATTAGATGGCAAACTGCGGTGACATGCATAAGGGCGACGTTTTCGTGTGTAATAGCTGTGGACTGGAACTCAAAGTAGAGAAGACCTGCACCTGCGGGCAGGGTGATACCGCTTGCACCGTGCCGCTCCAGTGCTGCGGCAAGGACCTCGTGAAGAAGTAGCGGCAGCAGAGGGTTGATCTGCAATCTAAAGTTTGTGTCGATGTTCGGTCTGTAGAGTCCAGGGTGTAAGTCTTTCCGTCGTAGTTTTCTATCTCCCCTAGAACCGGTCACTTGGTGACAGGTGACCGGTTTTTCGTGTGTCTAGGAGGCTTTCCGAGAACGATAAGGATAGATTAATATTCCCACAACAAGGCCAGTAAATACACTGGAATAATGTTCCTTACCCCAAAAATTAATCTTAAATTGGGTGCTCGTCCCCACTTTTCGGACCAGAGTTTTCGAAATTCTTAGCCCTACAACGCAACTTAGCCAGCCCCATCCCTTAGCCTTTTTTTCCTATGTGAGA
>CAYOVG010000095.1:0-19696 GCA_964407285.1 uncultured Syntrophobacteraceae bacterium | reverse complement strand
AGCCGATCTTCCACGGCGGGGAGCTTAGGGCCAGGCGCCGCGCCGCGATCGCCGCTTTCGAGCAGGCCCTGGCCCAGTACCGGGAAACCGTGCTGCAGGCGTTCCGGGAAGTGGCGGACGTGCTCCAGGCGCTGGAAGCCGACGCGCGCGCCTTGCGCGCTCAAGCCGAAGCCGAAGCCGTCGCCCGCGACTCCCTCATCCTGACCGAAAAACAGTTCGATTTCGGCGCAACGAGCTACCTGACGCTGTTGAACGCTCAGCGCCAGCACCAGCAGGCGCTCATCGAACTGGTGCGGGCCCGTGCGGCGCGCTTCGCCGATACGGCCGCCCTCTTCCAGGCCCTGGGCACGGGATGGTGGGGCGGAAACGATATGGACAAAACTCTAAACAGTGATCCATGGCTGGAAAGTAGGCCCCTCGCGGCCGACCGCCGGTCAAACTGATTTCTCGGGAGCCGCAATGTCATGAAAATACGCTTTATCGTCACCATACTGGCCCTGGTTCTCGTCGTCGGCATTCTCGCTTCGGTCAAGGGCCTGCAGATAGGAGCCATGATCGATCAGGGAAAGAAAAACGTCCCGCCCCCCGAAATCGTCACCACCGCCCCCGTCGGCTCCGAATCGTGGGGGACCGAATTGACCGCGATCGGGTCCCTGACGGCCGTGCAGGGGGTCACGGTGGCCGCCGAGCTTACGGGCAAGGTGGTGAAGATCGCTTTCACTCCGGGCAGCTCCGTGAAGAAGGGGGACTTGCTGCTCAGCCAGGACACCACGTCGGAAGAAGCCGCGCTGCCCGGAGCCGAAGCACAGGTCAAGGTGGCCCAGGCCGACCTGGATCGCGCCGCCAAGATGCTCAAGGAGAGAATCATCTCCCAGGCCGACTACGACAAGGCCGTGGCCGTCCACGAGCAGGCGGTCTCCAATGCGAACACCATCCGCGCCACCATTACGAAGAAAAATATCCGCGCCCCCTTCAGCGGCCGCCTCGGCATCCGCCAGGTCAACCTGGGCCAGTTGCTCAGGGAGGGGGACCCCATCGTGACCCTGCAAAGTCTCGATCCGATCTACGTCGATTTCACCCTTCCTCAGCAACGGCTGGCGCAGTTGCAGCTCAACCTGCCCATCCGCGTGGTCTGCGACGCCCTGCCCGGCGAGACGGTCGAGGGGCGCATCACCGCGATCAACCCGCTGGTGGAAAGCGAAACCCGCAATATCCAGGTCCAGGCGACGGTGCTGAACAAGGATGAAAAACTGCGCCCCGGCATGTTCGTCAACGTGGCGGTGGACCTGCCCGTACGGGAGAAGGTGCTGATCATCCCCGCCACGGCCGTGCTCCACGCCCCCTACGGCGATTCGGTCTTCATCGTTGAAAACGACAAGGAGAAAAGCGGCCGGGTGCTGCGTCAGCAGTTCGTGCGCCTGGGAGAGAAACGCGGCGATTTCATCGCCATCTCGAGCGGAGTCGACGAAGGACAGCAGATCGTAAGCACGGGGGTCTTCAAACTGCGTAACGGCCAGGCAGTGGCGGTAGACAACACGCTTGCCCCGAGCTTCAAGCAGGCGCCTACACCGGAGAACAACTGAACCATGAAAATCACCGATCTTTTCATACGCCGCCCCGTGCTGGCCATCGTGGTCAACCTCGTGATCATCATCGCGGGACTCCAGGCGATTCGCTCCCTCAACGTACAGCAGTACCCCAAGAGCGAGAACGCGGCAATCACCGTCACCACCGTTTACGTCGGCGCAAGCCCGGAACTGGTGAGCGGTTTCATCACAACGCCCCTGGAGCGCGCCATAGCCGCCGCCGACGGTATCGACTATATGGAATCCCAGAGCGCCCTCGGCGTTTCCACCATCAAGGTGCGCCTCAAACTCAACTACGACTCCACCAAGGGGCTGGCCGAAATCAGCTCCAAGGTGGACCAGGTGCGCGGGAACCTTCCTCCCGAAGCCGAAGTGCCGGTGATCAACATCGAATCGGCCGACAGCCAGTTCGCCTCGGCGTACCTGAGCTTTGCTTCGGACGTCCTGGAGCAAAACGAGATCACCGACTACCTGGTGCGCGTCGTTCAGCCGCGCCTGGCGACCATTCAAGGCGTGCAGCGGGCCGACATCCTCGGCGCCCGCACTTTCGCCATGCGCATCTGGCTCCGTCCGGACCGGATGGCGTCCCTCAACATCAGCCCGACCCATGTCCGCCAGGCCCTGGCCGCCAACAACTTCCTGGCCGCCGTGGGCAGGAGCAAGGGGGAGTACATCCAGGTCAACCTGACGGCCGACACCAACCTGAACGGCGTCGAGGACTTCAAGCGCCTGGTGGTGCGCCAGTGGAACGGGACCATCGTGCGGCTGGGCGATATCGCCGATGTCGTGCTGGGAGCGGAGGACTACGACACAGAGGTCCGCTTCACCGGCCAGGTCGCCGTCTTCATGGGCATCTGGCCGTTGCCCAACGCGAACTCGCTCGACGTCATCAAAGGGGTGCGGACCGAGATGGAGTCCATCAGCCGGGACCTGCCGACCGGCCTCAACACGCGCGTCGCCTATGACGCCACCGACTACATCTCGAACTCCATCCGCGAAGTGCTCAAGACCCTCGGAGATACCCTGCTGATCGTCGTGGTGGTCATCTTCCTGTTCCTCGGCTCGTTCCGGTCGGTCCTGGTTCCGGTGGTAGCCATCCCGGTTTCGCTGATCGGCGCGGTCTTCCTGATGCAGGCCTTCGGCTTCACGGTGAATATTCTCACCCTCCTGGCCATAGTGCTCTCCGTCGGTCTCGTGGTGGACGACGCCATCGTCGTGGTCGAAAACGCCGAACGGCGCCTGTCCGAGGGGAAATCGCCGCTCGATGCGGCCCTGCTGGGCGCGCGGGAGTTGGTCGGCCCCGTCATCGCCATGACCATCACGCTTGCCGCCGTCTATCTGCCCATCGGACTACAGGGGGGGCTGACGGGTTCGCTCTTCCGGGAATTCGCCTTCACCCTCGCCGGGGCCGTCACCATCTCGGGCGTTGTCGCCCTCACCCTGTCGCCGGTCATGTGCTCGGCGCTGCTCAAGCCGAGCAGCGGGGAACACGGCCTCGCCGGCAGAATAGCGCGCGGCTTCGACCGCCTGAAAAACGCCTACAGCCGCCTGCTCGCATCCACCCTCGCGGCCCGGCTCCCGGTCTACGCCGTCTGGCTGGTGATCAGCATTCTCACGGTCCCCATGTTCATCATGTCCGCCAAGGAACTGGCGCCCACGGAGGACCAGGGGGTCATCTTCGGAATCCTCGACGCCTCCGCCAACTCGACCCTCGACCAGAACAGCCACTTCGCCGCGGCGGTCAACGAGGCCTTCCGGAGCGTCCCGGAAACGGACTTCACCTTCCAGCTCACCTCACCCAGTTCCGGCTTCAGCGGCATGGTGACCAAACCGTGGGATGAGCGCGAACGCAACATCTTCCAGATCATGCCGGAAGTCGAGCAGAAGCTGCGGCGCATTCCGGGCGTCCAGATATTCCCGGTAACTCCGCCCGCCCTCCCCGGCGGCGGAGATTTCCCCGTCGAAGTCATCCTGGCGTCGACGGCCGGCACGGACCAGATCATCGGTTTCGCCAGGGAACTGCAGATGAAGGCCATGCAGAGCGGCATGTTCCTCTTCCCGCCGCTGATCGACGTCAAGATCGACCAGCCCCAGACCGAGTTCGTCATCGACAAGGACAAGGTGGCGGCCCTGGGGCTCAACCTGTCCCAGGTCGGAGCCGACCTGGGGGGCATGGTCGGGGGCGACTTCGTCAACCGCTTCGACATCTCGGGGCGCAGCTACAAGGTCATCCCGCAGATCCAGCGCGTCGACCGTCTCAACCCGGACCAGTTGCAGGACATCTACGTCACCGGCCCCAACGACAGGCTCATCAAGCTCAGCACCATCGCCACCCTGCGCAATACGGTCGTGCCCCGCTCCCTCAACCACTTCCAGCAGCTCAACGCGGTGAAGCTGAGCGCCATTCCGATGCGGCCCCTCGATGAGGCCCTCACCTACCTCGAGACCGAGGCGCGCAAGATACTCCCCGCGGGCTACGTCATCGACTACACCGGCGAGTCCCGCCAGTTGCGAAAGGAGGGAAACCAGTTCCTCCCGGCCTTCTCCCTGGCCGTCATCCTCATCTTCCTGGTGCTGGCGGCCCAGTTCAACAGCTTCCGGGACCCGTTCGTCATCCTGGCCGGCTCGGTCCCCCTTGCCATGTTCGGGGCGCTCCTCTTCACCTTCCTGAAGATGCCCGACCCGAGCGTGCCCTTCTGGACCAACGGCTGGACCACCACCCTAAACATCTATTCCCAGGTCGGCCTCGTGACGCTTATCGGGCTCGTCGCCAAAAACGGCATCCTGATCGTCGAGTTCGCCAACAAGCTGCAGTTGGAGGGGTACTCCAAGCTGGAGGCGGTCCACCAGGCGGCCGGGACGAGGCTCCGGCCGATCCTCATGACCAGCGCCGCCACCATCGCGGGCCACTTCCCCCTGACCCTGGTGACCGGCGCGGGCGCGGCCGCCCGTAACTCCATCGGCCTCGTGCTGGTGGGGGGAATGTTCATCGGGACGCTGTTCACCCTGTTCGTCGTTCCCTCCATCTACATGCTGATCGCGAAGGACCATGGTAAGGACTCCAAGGATTCCAATGAGACGAGTGACTTGTGAACCCGGACCCATGGTTTGTATATGGAAACCAAACCGCGCCTGCTGTGTGGTATGCATATAGGAGAGCTGTGTTGATGTTCCAGAGTGCTCCCGATGGTACTGCCGAGGTACTTCCGATGGTTCCTCCATGGTTGAAACCACCGAGGAGGTAACGGGCTTCTGGTTTCACAGTCCGGATTTTAGGTGACCTCCGTTACCTCGCCGGCGACTAACCATCGGATAGGTATTCGGCTGGTATTTCCACATTCGGGATTTATAGTTATACTTGAAGATGGTTTCCCAAAGGAGTAGCAATGGAGAAACCGAATTATCTTGTAGTGATATTTTGGAGTGAATCTGATGAAGGCTTCATCGGTATCGCTCTGGACCTGAGAGGTTGCTCGGCCTTCGGGGAGACTCCGGAAGATGCGTTACGGGAACTGCGAATCGCCATGGATCTTTGGATCGAGACTGCCTTGGAGCATGGTAGGGCGCTCCCGATTCCCCGCCAATCCGCCGAGTTGCAAAAGCTTTGCGCGTAAGAACGTAAAGTCGTTCTTGAATGGGAACGGCAAGTCCAGCCGTAATAAGAACATCGCGATGAAACGGTCATGGGCGTTCCGAAAATGCCATGAAGCCGCCGTTCTCACTTGCCGCCAAAAGCAAAGCGATGCTACCTTGGGAAAGGAACACTACTGAATCAAGGCTGCCCTTTGCGAGTTCCTCGATGATCGAAACCATTAGGGAAGGTATTGGGTGGCTGTTTCCACACGTGGGAATTCAGGTCATGCCCATTACCTCCCCGATGATTGAGACCATGGAGGAGGTGAAGGGCGGGGCGGTTCCACGCTACAGGATTCAGAGTGCGCGATGATGGAAATCATTGAACTTTGCTGTGGAATGCTCTGTGCTGAAGACCACCAAGGACAGGTCAGGGGGGCGGTTCCACATACTTGCAAAACTTATCAGGTGCGGTCTTCCCGTCGGATTTCATGATGTCATAATACAAGACCTGACCCCATTTCTCCCACCGACTTCTCCACTTGCCCGAGGGGTCACCGATGATTGAAACCATGTAGGAGGTGACGAGCGAGTGTTTCCACACTCGGATTTTATGGAACTGCCTGATGGTTCTCCGATGGTCGAAACCACCGGGGAGGTATTGGAGAGGTATTTCCACACTAAAGTACTGAGGTGTCCCATCGTGAGTTCCCCAAGGATTGAGACCATCAGGGGATAACGAGCGGCTGTTGCCACATTACAGTGTTCCGGTATCCCCTGATGGTTGCTCAATGATTTGGACAGCTGAACATTTCAACTGTGGCTGTGAGCAAATCGGTCGCCCGAAGAGCCGAGATCGCAAAGAATCAGGGAGTGGTCCTGATTTAAGTTGATAAGTTAAGGGCGTCCCCGTGGTTCACAAGACGAAGCGGAGGGGAAGAGACAAGGGAGACCTACCAGAATCCTCTTGAGAACGGATGGCAAAATTCACGCAAGGGAGATAAGAAAATAGTAGTTGCAGAGGCTTTAAACATGCAGTATCTAAATACTCTGAGATAATGAGCTATACTGCGAACGGGTGGAAATTGGATTTCTGGACATTCGGTCAAAAAACTACAAATTTTGAGGATTCATATCTCAAGTGTCTATAGTCACAACGTTTCTTGAGTCTCCGAAATTTGTAGATTCTCGCCGAAAGGTATGGTTTTCAGCCGTTCGGAGTATAACCAACATAGCGGATTTCCCAGCCATTCCTGGAGAAAATGGCCGCAAAGCCTTTATTTTACTCAGTTTTAGGCCGAAATATTTACGAAAGTTCGACCCGTAGATCGCCTTCCACAGCCAACTTGTGTGCTTTGCGGGAATCGTTGCGAATTTCCCACAGTCCTATCGTATTACTGGCAGACGGAGAGAATGAAGTAAGTGGGGCTGCATGGACAGAGAGCCGGTGAAGTACAGCGGAGGGCGGGTCTCTTCCTTCGAATTTTCTACCTGGCCATCACCCCAAATATGGGGTGTCCAAAATGGCTCCACATAGCCCTGAATTCGTTACCCGGCTTTTGGACCGAATGGAAACCTCCTGAGCCTAGGATTAATAGTTTTCCGACAGCTTCGTTAGGTCTTGTCAAACTGGGAGGCGCGGTGGGCTTAATTACCAGATCCATTAGAAAAGGCCGTTAAACGATGAGCCAACTGATTCCGATCTCCGGCTGTGAGGATACCGCCCGCAAGGCGGATGTTGTCTACGTCCATGGGCTGGGCGGCGATGCACATCAGACGTGGCGCCACGGCACGGACGACTCGACTTCGTGGCCTCATTGGCTGGGGGAGGAATTTCCGGAGATCGGCGTCTGGTCGTTAAGCTACGCTGCCAGTCCGTCGCTATGGTCGCGTTTCAAGGGCTTGTTCGACTGCGGGTCCCGGAACTCCGGGTACAGTATGGCCTTGCCCGATCGCGCACTACAGGTGCTGGATCTCCTCAGCCTAAAGGAGCTCGGCCAGCGCCCCCTCATGTTCATCTGCCACAGCCTGGGTGGCCTTCTGGTGAAGGTATTGCTCCGAAAGGCCGTCGAATCCACGGAGTCGCGCATGCAAGGAGTGGCTCGCCACACGCGAGCCGTTCTCTTCCTTGCCACACCGCACACGGGGACAGTTCTGGCATCACTCGTCAACAACTTTCGGAAGGTCTTCGGCAGCACAGTCAGCATTGAGGACCTTCGCCAGCACGATGCCCATCTTCGCGACCTTTATGACTGGTACCGCAATCACGCCCCGCGTCTCGGGATCGAGACAGTCACGTATTTCGAATCGCGTTGCGTCAAAGGATACCTGCACATCGTCAATCCCACCTCGGCCCATCCGGGCGTGGGTGCGAATCCCGTAAGTCTCGACGAAGATCACATCTCTATCTCCAAACCGCGCGACCGGAACGCGCAGGTTTGCGGCGCAGCGAGGGTTCTCCTGCGAAACCACGTACTCGTCCCACGACATCCCGTTTCGGCCACCTCGCCAAGCGGAGTGCCTCTCGCTATAGCGTCCTCCCCTTCCGACCAGACCGGCAAACTGATCAACACCGTCTACCAGCAAGCGAGTGTAATTGGCCAACAAGCAAGTGTGATTGACCGACTCCTCGCGCAGCAGGATGTCGTCCCGTTTAACGTGAAGTACTCCTCTCTAGCGGCACAAGGCGGTGAGACGGACTACATGCCGATCGAGGGACAAACCTGGGGAAATGAATTCCCGGTAACGCAGATGCCTCGGCAAGAGACGGACGGAGTTTCCGGCGAGGCATTCGCCAGGTCGCGCGAGCGAGCAACTCTCACAAATATTGCCGAAATAGTCGAGAAACTGGAGACCGCGGACGACATAGCAGCGGAGATTCGCTCACATCTGTCTGTGTGGAATTATGACGTAGCGCTTCTTCTTTCAGGTCGGCTCGAAGAACAGTTGAAGGGCATCGAGGATTCCGCCTGTCCACGCCTGATTGAGTACCTCTTCTTGATAGCGCGCGTGCATGTGATTCGTGCTGAGAGAAAGGACCCGGAGTCTCCAGCACACATCGAGCAGGCAAACGGTTTTCTCGCCCAGATCGACGCACTCTTGGCGGCTTTGCCACGACCGGCGCTTGCTGCGGATGTGAACGCGCTCAGAGGTTCGATAGAAAGAATTCAAAACGGGCCGGAAGCCGCATTTCGGCTTCTCGCTGACCACGATGACCCCTATGCGATTCGGATACGCGTTGCGATGTACCTGAGCGAGCAAGATGCAGACGGGGCAGTAGGACTGATCGAGGGAAAGGCCCCGCACTTGAGATGGTGTGACCTCGGAGTCGCGGCCTACGCATCTGTGGGTCGCCGAAATGATGCACTGGCACTCGTTGACTGGGCCGGCAAACAAGATGATCGGAGCAAGTATCCCCAGTGTGTTGTGCGCCTCGCCGACACGACCCTAGTTCGCGCTTTGGCCAATCAGGAGCCGGGTAAGAACATCCTGCCGCAAGATCTCTGCGAGACCGAACAGGTGGCGGTGCAGCAGGTTCTCAAAGATCTCGACCCTGTCTTGTCCCGCATCGTCACTGGTGGCTCTGTTGATTCGGAACTGGGAACCATTGCGGTCAAGATCGGCTGGCAGGCACATCATCTGCTGGGCCATCATGATGAAGTAGCAACACTTGCGCGACTCATGTCAACACGCACTCCGGTGCCAACCGACGTGGCGCGAAGCGTAATGAGTGGCTACATGACTCCCCCGCCGGACCTTCCCAGGCGACTGCGAGAGGACCATCCCGACGATCTGGACGCAAACATCCTTGCGGCTGTCGTCGAGTCTCACATGGGGCAACATACAACGGCGTACGAGGAAGCGAAGAAGCTGCTCCCGCTCGCAAACACCAATAAGAAGAAGGAAGATCTCTTCAAGCTGTTCCAGCAACTCTGGCAAGAATTGGATGGCGATGCCGTGACGGAGTGCGAGCGTATCGCCTGCCCCCTGGTTGACCACAACGCACAGTTGAAGGCAATGTTTGATGCTGCTCGGGCGATTCGCGCCGGGAATGGGGCCTCAGCACTTGAAGCCCTCGACAAACAGAAGGCGGAAGACGATATATACTGGCTGCAACTGCGAGGCAATGCTTTGATGCAGCAGGGCCGTCTCGCGGAAGCGGTCGAGATGTTTCAGGTTGCCGCGCGCCGGACGGGAGCGCCCATGCTACTTCACAAAACGGCGGACCTCGCCTTCCAGGCTGAGAAGGTGGCTGTCGCTGTCGAATGCTACGAGGCGCTGATTGCGGCACAGCCCGACAACCTCATTGCACGTGGCAATCTGGCTTCGCTCTACACATTCCATCTGCACGACGTAGGCAAAGCCGCGATTCAGTTCCAAGCACTGCACGAAGCTGAGCCCGGAAATCCAGTTCACACTGTGAATCTGGCACTCTGCCTTTCTCAACTCTATAGGCCGAAGGAGAGCCTTGCCCTGTATGACGAGGCCTGCAAGACTGATCACCCAGACCTCCGTGCCGTATTGGGACGCGCCGAACTTCACTTGAGTCTGGGTGACCCAGATGCCGCTTGCGCCTCTCTTCAGCAGTTCCGGGATGCCTTCTGGGATTCGCCGGACTTCCTTCTCGCATGTATGAATACAGCATACGCAGCAGGTGATGAAGAATTCGCACACGAAGCGCTAATTAAGCTTAATGAACTCCATGCTGCCGGTCTCGTGGAAGAGAATGCTTTCCGTATGATTCATACCGACGAGGCACTTGAAATTTTCAAAGAGTCCTTCAAGGCCGCGGAAGACAGAAGAAGGCATATCCATGCGGAAATGCTGAAGGGACGCATGCCATGGGTGTGGGCGGCGCAACTTTCCGCAGATGCAGTGTACTGGGCGTGGCGATTGCGCACACAAGAACTGGCTTGGGTTGGCGACGACCCGATCAACCGCGCCAGCTACACAATCTACTCGACGAATGGATTCCACGTTGAAGAAATGGGGGATGGCCACCGTGCATTGCTGCCGTTGGAATGTCCGCCGCCCGGCACGCCGGTGGTGGCCGATCTCTCAGCACTGATTACACTGCACAGACTTGGTCTTCTGGACAAGGCCGCGGACTATTTCGGTAAAGTCCTGATTCCCCAGACGTACCTGGCAACCGTGTTGGAAGACGGAAAAAAGATGGTCATTCACCAGCGCTCCCGTCAACGGACGGCAGAGGAGATTAGTCGCCATGTGGCTGACGGAACGATTGTCATGATCGACGAGCAGATAGGCAGAAAGGGGCCGTTTCCTGTCGCGGACGAGTACCATGACGCAGACGTTCATCGGTATCACCTCATCGATGTGATCAAGCCTGTCTATGAGGCGGGTCTTGTGGATGATGGGGCGTACGAACGCATAGGCAAGGTGTGCGCTAAGCCGACCGGTGTAGACGGTGAACATCCCCCGCTGGTACGACTACAGGATGTCCATATCGAGCTTTCGACTCTGGAAACGCTTACTTCATTTGGGCATTTGGGCGTGGTCACGAGATTCTATCGTGTACACATTGTGGGTGAGGCCCAAGTCGAACTAAGGCTGAGACTTGATGCTATCCGCTATCAGGAGGAAACGAGAGGATGGCATTTCAATCTATGGGATTACATCCGCAACGACAAACGCTTCCGGTTTGTGCAGTCGGTCGTGTCGCAAGAAACGAAAGATAGAGGCCTCGATGATAAGGACTTCCTTGCCTTCCTGGCGAGCTTCATAGCTCAAGATCACGGCGTTCCATTGTTGGCCGATGAACGTGCCTGCCAGATGATGATATTGAACCAGCGGCAAGGTGCCCCCAACGCAGCCTTCGGTTCCGATACTGTCGTACTGGCCCTGTCCAAGTCCGGCAGGCTGGATTCTTCTTGTGCCGCGGAGGCGATGCGTACTCTCATGCGGTGGCGTTATCGATTCCTTGTCCCATCTACAACAATCTTGAAGACGTATGCAGCGCAGTACCGCGGGAACCCGCCTGGCCTGACTCTCCGGGAGGTAGCTGAGTACGTTCACGATTGCATGCGGGATACGGGCTTGTTCGGTGGAGTGGAGAATACGGACCTCAACGAATCGATGGCGATGCGGCTCTACCTTTCGTGGATTGATCTGGTCGCCAAATGGCTCATGAGCCTGTGGGATGACGGCGATTTCTCGGATGATACTGCTACACGGTTAACCGAATGGTGTGTTCAGGAGTGCCTGCCGTCTCAGCCGCGTGTTCTGCACGGACGTGTCAAAGTTAGAATCGGCTCGTTTACCGGCAAGCTACTGATCTCACACATGTTGCTCAAATCGAATTACCTTACAGATGATGAACGCGTGTCCGCTGCCGTGAAGGCCGTCCAAGCGGCGCTGAAGCTTTCTGATGAAGACTATCTGCGAATAGTAACGGAGATCCTGAATGACACCCGAAGAACAGAGCCCAAGTCCTGAAGAGATGCGGAACGTGATGCGTGCAATACTGGTCCGTATGCGGAACATTGCGCTACGCCATTTTGAGCGCATAGGGCTGCGGACCCTTCGCGCCCTTCAGGATCTTGATCTCATCGACGACCAGGCACCGTCTATTGGCGATGGCGTGGATCTCGCCGTACTGCGCGACCAACAGCACGGGAGGCGGCAGAACCTTCCAGATGGACCCTTTGTGCTTTACGTGACAGAAGCAGGCGAGCCGGAACGAATGGTCGTCAAGCTTCCCGTGCTCTTCTTCTCAGACGACCGAAACGTGCGGCAAGCAACTCTGGAGTGCATCGAGAAGATGCTTGTGAAGGATCCTATGTTCATGACTCCGAAGACAGCGGCCATATTGAAGGAGTCACGGGATGCTCTGATGTCCGAGACACCAGGGGATTGGCGGCCAGCCGCCGGCGCCATTTGTGACGCGCTGTACGATGATGTTCTCATCGCGTTGCACGGGGTCCGGCAAAGCCTCGGAAGCGAGCCGGTGATTGAAGACGGTCTCAACACATACACACCGAAGGTGATCCATCCCTCGGTGACTTCGCTCGATTCAATTAGCCTTCCTATCGGCCATCCCGAGCGGGATCATGGGTCGTTGGGGAAGCTTCTATCAGATATTGTTGCTCGCTCCTCGAATCTTACCGAGTTGTGCGACGCGTACCTTGCCGACCTCGGATTCCTGCCCCTCGCTCCTCCCTATGATTTGGCGACCGCAGTGAGGAAGTGGCTTGCCTCCAATCCTGGTATTGATCCCTGGCAGGAGGTATGGGAATGGGCGAACGCCGAATCGACTCCTATATCCCGGTACCACGCATGCTCCGTCTTCGTTCTCCTTCCAGAACTGATTCCGGAAAGCAAGTTGCCGGATCTCTGGAGCGAAGTGCTCGCAGTTATCCAGGAATCGCACAGGAAAGGGGCCAGCCGCCCCGAGTACGAACCGTGGGCGCTTCGCCGGGACCTTGTGCGACACTACACATTCCATCTAGAAGCACGTTTGCCCGACAATGATGGAGCAAGCATCGCCTGCTTTGCGTGGTGGTTCGCGGAGCAGGTCGCTGCCCTCTTCCCGGCTGATGCGGGCGCGGTAAAGTTCTACCGGGAGAAGTGGATCAAACCTGCTTCAGACTTGTCCAGCCAGTGCTGGCTGGCTGCGAGTGCGCCGATTCAGCGTTCGTTCCTGCGATACGTCACGTTCACGGTGAAATCCCCGTGGGCTGTGGCTCTGCTGACACTGATGGGCGAACACCTGGATGAACTTGCTCCTTCAGACCAAACGGAGGATGTCCAGGCGAGATTTCACGATGCTCTGGTCTCAAACACGCTTTCCTCGTTGCCTTTCCCGATCGAGACTCCGAGCGAGCCCACCTTCGCTCTGGAATGCTCATTTGCTGATACTTTGCTTAAATGGGCAGAATACCAGACGGAGGAGCATTCGAAGGCGTTGCAGCAACTCGTTACGACCAGCCGGATTCTCGGAAGGAAGGATGGCCTTTGCGATGCGCTGCGAAAACTCGGGGTGTCCAGTCTGACAGATCAGGCCGTTGTGTGCATTGCTCTGAAGACGAAGGTGTACACCGACCCGACTGTTGCGGAAGGTGTATGGGAAGTTATCTCCGACGCTGAATGGCGCAAGAACGTGCTAGGAAGCGTTGAGCAGCAGGTCCAGAGCCTATTGATAGAGTCCCTGAGTGTGCTCCTCATTGACAACCGAGACAAGTGGCTTTCGCACCTGCCCCACTTCATCGCGGAACTCTGCGAGAAGGAGGAAGACGAAGAACGCAGACGGGTTCTATTCCAGTACGTGATTCATACAAGTCTTGCGTCCGACACGGTGAGCGCGGTGCGTCGTCTTCTTCGGGGAGACCAGAAGGGTAAATTCGTTGAATTCGTCAAAGAGTACCGCGCGTGGGCTGAAGATATGCGCCCCCACTATCCTCCTTGGGTGACCGGGAAGCTGCGCGGCCTGATGGCTAGCATGCATGTGTTGTGACAGAGAGGAATTAGGGCTGGAAACTAGATCATCGCGCCGCAAATTCGTTCCCCCCCATTTAGACCGTGAGGGGACGGCCTTTGTAAGTCCACTTTAAGGGTTTGGCCATTGTCTCATTGAAAAAGTCGATAAACTTTACGATACGTTTTCTCAGATGGAAGCTTCCTCTCCTGAGCAGTCGCCGAGTCAGTATGGAGAACCAGATCTCCACCTGATTCATCCATGAGGTATGCTTGGGAGTGTAGACGAATCGAATGCGGTGGGAAGGATCACAGAGAAACTCCTTGCGGGTCTCCATGGATTTGAGAACGCCCTTTTTGCCTTTCACCCCGAGATCGTCTTCGATCCCGCATTGAGCGGCAACCCAGCATGCCAGGGACTCGGACTGATGGGTATTGAGTTGGTCTACAACAAAGATCCAGCGGGCTTTGGGATCGGTGGCGACAGTGCGGGCGACATGCTGGAGGAAATCCTGTTCCGTTCTGGTCTCGCCGATCGTGGGGGCTAGGATTTTCCCCGTGGCCACTTCGAAGTTGGCGATCAAACACAGAGTGCCATGGCGAATGTAGTCATGCTCGCGCAGTTCGCCTTTGGGTCTGTCTGTTCCCGGTACGGCTGGATGTGTGGCATGGAGTCGCTGCACAGCCTGAATGCCCGTCTTCTCCTCGGTGCTGAGCAGATGGGTCCCCTGCTCATGGAATACCGGAGCATCTCTATAAAGGCAGTATATCAATCCGATCTGCCGCTCGAATTGCTCGGGATCCAGCGGATCGGAGTTGAGCCGGTAGCGGCTCTTGTGAGGCTTTACCTTGGCTTCAGACAGGAAACGGCCCACACTGTTCTTAGAGATCTTATCCACAATGAGCCTCTGAGCCGCTTCCCGCGCAATCTCAGAGCGGGTCCAATGGACTCCAAGGATTCCAATGAGACGAGTGACTTGTGAACCCGGACCCATGGTTTGTATATGGAAACCAAACCGCGCCTGCTGTGTGGTATGCATATAGGAGAGCTGTGTTGATGTTCCAGAGTGCTCCCGATGGTACTGCCGAGGTACTTCCGATGGTTCCTCCATGGTTGAAGCCACCGGGAAGGGCCAACACAGCATCCGCATCAACCAGCAGTGGCGGATCTGTTTCGAGTGGCATGAAGATGGCCCGCACAATGTGGAGATCGTTGACTACCATTGAAGAAGGAGATCACCATGCCAAACGGCATGCGTCCCATTCATCCTGGTGAAATTTTGAAACAAGAACTCAATGAATTGGGGCTTTCCGCAAATGCATTCGGCCGCGCCCTTGGTGTGCCTCCCAACAGAATCACAGATATCCTGAATGAACGGCGTTCTATCACTGCCGACACGGCTTTGCGCCTGGCCCGATATTTTGGAACGACGCCGGACTTTTGGATGAACCTTCAGACCGCCTACGATATCAGGCGGACTCAGATTGCGAGTGGAGAAGCGATTAAACGGGAAGTGCAACCAAGAGCTGCTTGAAGGTAAATGCGCATTGAGCCCTTGGCTTGAGTGAGCTACGGGGTTTCCATAAGGGCTCCGGCAGAGGGAGAAGCCGTGTACTCAGGTTGCCCCCTGAGGGTTTCCCAATGATTAAAACCACCAGGGAAGGGACAGGCGGGCAATCCCGCACCACAGGGACGCACCACAGGGACTGGTGGACGGACAACGGACACGCGGGCAAGCCGTCAAGCCGAGCATTCGGCGGAAAAAATATGAAAATATGAAGGGCGTCCCCTATTCCCCAGCTCAGCGTAACTTACTAAAGAACTTGTGCTTTTGAAACCATAATTCCATAATAGGCTCCGTTGTCCTCATGGCTATCCCCGAACCCGTGGCGTAACAACCTATGCCCGCTACCTGGAAAACCGTCAGAGTCTTCATCGCATCAACCTTCCGCGACATGCAGACCGAGCGGGATTGGCTGGTTATCGGTTCATTCTTGGTCTTCTTGCCGCTCGCGCAGAGTTCGAGCGGCCACACGTGGAGCCAGAGCATCACGGTCACGAGCGACTCCAAGAGCTTCGTCCAGTCGCCCGAGTTCTACTCCCCAAACGGGTCTCGATCGCCTCCATCGCCTTCTTGGTGAGGGAAACCCCTTTCTCGTACACCTTCTTGCTCAATTCAACGACTGGATGGAGCCCCTTCCAGGTCATCGTTTTGGCCCATTCGAGCATCGTTTCGGCACTCGTGAGCCTGGCTCCATTCCAATGGCATTCCAGCACGCCCCAACACCTCTCAATGGGATTGTACCAGCTGTGGTAAGGGGGATAGTAGAGCAACTGGACGGCTCTACCGATGGAGTCGACAAACTCCCCCATCCGCTTGAGAAACTGAGTGCGCACCCCGTTGCTCTCGGGACCGTTGTCCACTTTGATATGAATGAGAACCGTGTCCTGGCGCTCCCGGGTACTGAGTCCGTCCCACCATGCACGGAGGGTATCGACAATGAAGTCGCTGGTTTATAGGAACTGCCGAAGGTGATGTTCAACTTGCCGGTGTCCTCATCCACGATTCCACAGGGAACGTATTTTTCATCACAGCCCATATCGTGGTCACAGGCTCTGTTGTCACCCCGCGTCTTTCCCCCTCTGGAGTAGTCGCCAATATTGACCGTAGCCTTGCAGTCCATGCTCACCCGCTTGATGCCCTCTGTTCCGGGGAGTTGCTCTTTTTCATTGATGTTTTCGAATATGGCGTCGGTTTCTGGAATTCTTTTTTGGGGCCTGGCTTTGACCACTTTTCCAAGACGGTACCCCATACGGTTCAGTATCAGCGCCATGGTGCTCGGAGCGGGCAACTGTTTCTCTCCAAACCCTTCTTCAAGGCGTTGCCCCGCCCCTCACTCATACGTTAATCTTCCCCCTGCTGAACGGTTACTATTAATCAAGCAGCGCACTGTAATTGTATGATCTTCTTTTTGGGCGAAATCAAAAAGGTCAGAAGATGTGGTAAAGCTCTTTTTGATTCCTTCATGCGCTTACTCCTCGTATAGTAACCCGGAAAGCGAAATGAGCCTATGGAACGGGCTGCCTTACCGGGGGGCTGCGACTGCTCCGGTCCATCGGATGATTTCGTCGATCGACGCGGAAGGCGCTCCAAGATGGTCCGAGTTCGGTTCGTACAGCCTGGTGCGCGGGTTCTTGGGAAGGGAATCGAACATCGTCTGCTTGACTTTGAGCAGACGCGGATAGTCATCCGTCGGAACGATGAACAGGACCGGGATGGCCGGATTCATGCTTCTGACTGCTTCCAGTTGGTTCATTGCGCCTTCCGGATCGAACCAGCTCAGGTATGTAGCGGGCGTCGTGGAAATCGGATAAGTGTCTTTGCCTCCCTGAAAATCCCTGAAGTTTGTCTTTACCTCGGCTTTGCCTTCAGCGACCAACTTCCGGGCCGTTTCGACGGAAGGGCCGAGCTTTTCCCGAAAGTGATCGCCGGCGACGTTTCCCCCGGGAGCGATGGCGATGATCCCGTCAGCAGTGTGCTTTCCACCGAAATAGAGCGCGAACACTCCTCCCTGACTGTGTCCGGCGACAAAGAGTTTTTGAGCGCCTTTGTTCCGCAACACGATCAACGCCGCTTCAACCTCCCTTTCGGCAATACTGACGTTGACATCGTAACCCCGCCTCCCCGACCAGGGCATCTCCAGGTTTTCAACCAGGAAACCATTTTCTTCCAGAGCGCAAGCCAGGTCGGAAACATGCTTCGTCGGTGAGCCGCCCTTACCGTGCATGAGCGCGATTCCAATCTTGACTTCGCTCGTTTCCGCCGCCGCCACCAGGGGCAGCAGGATGCCGGTAATCGCTACGATGCTCAGAATCGCCGGCAGATGTCCCAACAGGCGTTTCGAACGACGGACCATAGTACTTCTCCTTTAGATACGTGCACACTTCCTGATTACATAGATACCATCGCGGATGGTGAGGAAGAGCTTCTCGACCCGGTCGTCGGTTTTCACCATGTCGTTGAACTCCGCCATCGCCCGACTGTCCTTGTCTTTCGGATCGAATACCTTGCCGTACCACAGGGTGTTGTCGGCGACTATCAGGCCGCCGTTTCTCAGAATTCTCAACGATTCCTCATAGTAGGCAATGTAGTTGTGTTTGTCGGCATCGATGAAAACGAGGTCTGCCGTTGCATCCGGCAGGGTTTTGAGAATGTCGAGCGCTTCACCTATGCGAATCGTGATTTTGCGGCCGCTGGGACTACGGTCGAAGAAACTCCGCGCGATGCTCGCATAGTCGGGATTATGTTCGATGGTAAGGATTTGCCCGCCTTCGGGAAGGACTTCGGCAACGGCGAGCGCAGAATAACCGGTGAAGGTGCCGATCTCGACAACCCGGCGCGCTCCTGAGAGCTGAGCCAGCAACTGCAGGAACCGGCCTTCGATGCGTCCGGTGAGCATACTTGGATAGCCTGTCTCCGTCAGCGTAAAATGTTCAACCTCCTCGAGGAGAGGCGACATGGGCGTCGTGTGGTACGCGGCGTATTCTTCCGCATCCTTCGCCACGACATCCATGAAACAGTAGATTCCCGCTGAGCTGCCGGCCGGTTTTTTCCAATATCGAGAATGCTTTGGATCCACAGGACCTCCTTCCTGAATCGTGCAAGGTTCCTCGGGATATTATAATAACCCGTGGGGAGTGATGCACTTCAGGCCATTCTCATTTTATGTACTTAGGTGATTTCCATACTTATCCCCCCGGTTAAGCCGGCAAAATCAAGATGTCATACTTTGGGAATTTCGGATTTCGCTCCAAGCGGGTCTCGATCGCCTCCATCGCCTTCTTGGTGAGGGAAACCCCTTTCTCGTACACCTTCTTGCTCAATTCAACGACTGGATGGAGCCCCTTCCAGGTCATCGTTTTGGCCCATTCGAGCATCGTTTCGGCACTCGTGAGCCTGGCTCCATTCCAATGGCATTCCAGCACGCCCCAACACCTCTCAATGGGATTGTACCAGCTGTGGTAAGGGGGATAGTAGAGCAACTGGACGGCTCTACCGATGGAGTCGACAAACTCCCCCATCCGCTTGAGAAACTGAGTGCGCACCCCGTTGCTCTCGGGACCGTTGTCCACTTTGATATGAATGAGAACCGTGTCCTGGCGCTCCCGGGTACTGAGTCCGTCCCACCATGCACGGAGGGTATCGACAATGAAGTCGCTGGTTTATAGGAACTGCCGAAGGTGATGTTCAACTTGCCGGTGTCCTCATCCACGATTCCACAGGGAACGTATTTTTCATCACAGCCCATATCGTGGTCACAGGCTCTGTTGTCACCCCGCGTCTTTCCCCCTCTGGAGTAGTCGCCAATATTGACCGTAGCCTTGCAGTCCATGCTCACCCGCTTGATGCCCTCTGTTCCGGGGAGTTGCTCTTTTTCATTGATGTTTTCGAATATGGCGTCGGTTTCTGGAATTCTTTTTTGGGGCCTGGCTTTGACCACTTTTCCAAGACGGTACCCCATACGGTTCAGTATCAGCGCCATGGTGCTCGGAGCGGGCAACTGTTTCTCTCCAAACCCTTGTGCTCGCAACTGCCGAAGGGCTTCAGCCGCGTATAGGCCATCACGGAATGGAAGGCGGGGTCCTGCCGAGCATGGGATTCAGCCAACTTATGCAACGCTTCCGCCGCCTCGGGCTGTTTTTCTTCCCAGCATTTGTTTCCGGAAAACGCCGAGCGCGCCCCCAGGCAGACAATGCCGGTTCGCTTCTCTCCCAAACCCGTCTCCACGCTCTCCCTTCCCCAGCCAAAGATGGTTTCCGCCGGACGCGCACTGCCTCCGCAGTATTTGAGCGCCATCTCCGCTTGAAACGATCTACGTTCTACCTCACGCATCTTGCCGGCCGCCGGCCGAAGGTCTTCGATCTGTGAGGCAGACAAGGATTGACGAGGGCCAGTGTTCAAACTCGAACTCAAATGCTAATCCCCTACTTCATGACAGAAAAATTTCTATTGTTATGAAGATCAAATTCCAAATTCACGACCGCTCAAAGTGTAACCTAGAAATCGGCCGACACGGTAACGGTTCTTTTGAAAATCACCTTA
>CAYOVG010000094.1:0-19719 GCA_964407285.1 uncultured Syntrophobacteraceae bacterium | reverse complement strand
GCCGGGTCGATTACCTCTGCGTGACCATTCAGGATGAGACCGATACGGTGCTGTATAAGGTGCGGCTCGAGGAATCCAATTCCCGGCTGAAACAAATGGCTCAAACGGATTGCCTCACGGGCCTGGCCAACAGGGGACATATCATCGAATGCCTGGAATCGGAACTCACCCGACAGAGCCGTCTGGGCGGCATTCTGTCACTGGCTATCATGGATATCGATTACTTCAAGAGCATCAACGACACCTATGGCCATCTTTGCGGAGATGAGGTCCTTATCCAGTTTGCGAGGATGCTCAAGAACCATTTGCGCGGATACGACATGGTGGGCCGGTATGGGGGGGAGGAGTTCGCTGTCGTTCTGCCGGGAGTGTCTCTGGTCGATGCCGTGGTGGTGGTCGACAGGATCAGGCATGCCGTCGCATGCTCCAGTTTCGAATACGAGGGCAGAAGCATCGCCATAACCATTAGCGTCGGGATCACTTCGATTGAAAATCGTGGGCATGTGGCCCCCGACCTGCTGTTGCGGCTCGCCGACGAGGCGCTTTACGAAGCGAAGAACTCCGGAAGAAATCAGGTCAGAGTGAGGTAGGGGCGGTCTCGATCAATCCCTGTCGCCGTGTCGCTCCGTGGATCTGTCCGCCCCGGGGGACTCCATGGGAAAGAAGACCCTGTTCTTCCCTCGGGTTTTGGCGCCGTACATCGCCTTGTCCGCCCTCCGAACGAACGCCGGCAACTCCTCGGGCGGGGTATACTGAGCGATACCGATGCTTACGGTGAGGCGCACCTCTTCTCCCGGCCTCGGAAAGAAGGGATGAGCGCTGAACGCCTTCCTAATCCTCTCCGCGGGAATCAACGCTTTTTCGCCTTCCGTTTCGGGCAGCAGGATGATGAACTCCTCACCGCCGTACCGGTACGCCGAATCGTTTTGTCTCAGGCATGCACGTATGACTTCCGCGAGCACGATCAGGGCTTTGTCGCCCTCAATGTGGCCGTACTTGTCGTTGTGCCTTTTGAAATCGTCCACATCGAAGAGCATGAGCGACAGGGAGTGCCCGTAGCGGCAGGCCCTCTCTATCTCCAGGCCGAGTTGGTCGTAGAAATATCTCAGGTTGTAGAGCCCCGTCAGTCCATCCGTAATACTGAGTTCCCTGTATCGCTTTTCGCTTTCCATCAGCAATAGTTCGGTCCGTTTCCGGTCGCTGATATCTATGAAACTTTCGATGAAGTAGGTTTCCTCCTCCCTGGGAACTCGCGCGGCGGACTTGATAACGGGGACTTTTTCCCCGGCTTTGTTCAGCACCACGCTTTCCGACACGCTCACCTGGCCGCCGTGGCCGTCCGCGGGACACAGGGCGCCTTCACAGGGGCAAATCAGGCCGATGCACTGCCTTCCCAGGACTTCATCCCGTCTCCTGCCGAAAGTCCTCAGCGCGGCGTCGTTTATTCTGACTATCTCCCGCCTGCTGTTGATGAGGATCGTGCCGCTCGGGGACAGATCGAAGAGGCTGTCCGAAAACAGCTTCTCCTGCCTGAGCAGCCTCTCCGCGACTTTTCGCTCGGTGATATCGACCGTATTTCCCACCAGTCCGCCGATAGTTCCATCCACATTGGTGAAACTGGCCTTGGTTATGAGGAAAACCCGCTCCTCGCCGTCCGCGGACAGCAGGGAACTCTCATAGGTCAGCTTACCCACCCGGTCGAACAGGCGGGTGTCCGCTTCGTGGTGCCGGTCCGCCAGGGGGGCAGGAAAAATATCGTGGTTGGATTTCCCGATAATTTCTTCTTTTTTCAGACCGAGATGCTCTTCGTAGGTTCTGTTGCAGCCCTGGTATATGCCGTCTACGGTCATGTAGAAGACTCCATGAGGGATGGTGTCGATCAGCGTTTGCAGGAAGTGGTTGTGTTCCTGGAGGGTGGTTTCGGCTTTCCGGCGCTCCGTCAGTTCAGCCAGGGCCATGTCCCGCATGCCGACGTAGTCCCGAATGCGGGAGTGGATGTCGGTCACGTCCTGGAGGGAGAAGAGGGCGTTGAAGCCGTCGCCGCTTGCGGTCCTTACGGCGTTGACCGTCGTGTGCTGCAGACGCATGCTGCCGTTGGGAAGGGCGGCCGGAATGGCGTACTGGTGGAGCTGAGAGGAGAAGACGATCGGGGACCCCCCTCGAAAGACCGATTCGAGGCGCGCCGCGTATCTATCGGTCCCGAGGTGGGGAAAGCGCTCCCGTATATCCTGAAAACCGATCTCCTTTGCGGCGATTCCAGTCCAGGATTCCAGGCAACGGTTCCAGAACAGCACCTTGTAGTCTCTGTCGATGACGAAGACGCCCACGGGTATGAAATTGAGGCAGGAAAACCGTTCCATTTCATTCAACAGTGATTCGCCGGCCATTCCTATCCCCCCGCATGTGTTCCGTTCTCCTCACGTTCCTTCGCCGTCCCGTCTTCCCATCGCTCTTTCTTCCGACATCCCACCATCCTTCTTGCCACCATCCGTTCTTTCTGTCAATCCCGATGATCCGCCTGGCAATTGTTCTCAGTACTGTCTTATCTCTCCGTTCTCCCTTCCATTCTTTCTCTTTCCGTCTTCCCGTGAGCCCATCCGCACGAGGGCGGGGATATCGAGGATCATGGCGATACGCCCGTTCTCCATGATCGTGACGCCGAGAATTCCTTCAACGACGCCGAAAAGCGGACCCAGTTTCTTCACCACCGCCTGCTTGCGTCCGACGACATCGTCCACCACTATTCCCAGTTGTTCGTCCCTTGTCCCGACGACGACTACCTGGGCCCTGTCCGGCCCGTCTCCGGGGATGCCGAAGCACTTCCTCACGCAGATGAGAGGCAGGGCGCGGCCCCTGACGTTCAGGATCATCCGGCCCTTACGAATTTTCTCATTGGACCGGACGTACTCCAGGCATTCCTCGACGTATTCCAGTTGGAGCATGTAGGAAGAATCGCCGAGCTTTACATGCAGGCATTCCACGATAGCCATGGAAAGAGGCAACCGTATCCGAAAGGAAGCGCCGCGCCCCTTCGTGCTGGAAATATCGATGGACCCCCCGAGGGCGTTCAGGTTCCTCTTCACCACATCCATGCCTATTCCCCGTCCGGAGATTTCGCTGACGCCTCCCGCCGTACTCAGGCCCGGCACGAATATCAGGTTCAGAACTTCCCCGGCCGGCAGGTCCCGAGCCTGGGAGGCGGGCACAACTCCCGCGGAGACCGCTTCACGCACGAGCCGTTCGCCATCGATTCCGGCGCCGTCGTCTTCCATCGTTATGAGCACTTCATTGCCCGTTTGTTCGGCCGCGAGCCGGACCCGGCCCTGTGGAGACTTGCCCGCCGGGACCCTTATGTGGGGAGGTTCGATGCCGTGATCGACGGCGTTCCTGAACAGATGAACCAGCACCGGATCGATCTGCTCGATGACCGCCTTGTCCAGCCGGGTCTCGCCGCCGGAGAGGACGAGTTCGACCTCCTTGCCGAGCTTGACGCTCAAGTCCCTGGCGAGGCGGCGAAACTTGGAGAAACAAACCTGCAGGGGCAGCATACGCAAATTCAGCACCTGCATCCGCAGTTCCTCGCCGAATCGCTCGATATCGCCGACGGCGGAAAGTAGTTGTTCGTTTCCGGCGCCGGAAGCCAGTTCGCTCAGCTTCGCCTGGACCATGATGAACTCCCCCATCAGGTTGAGCAGATTGTCCAGTTGCTGAGCCGGTACGTTGATCGAACCGATACGTTCGATACTTCCGCCGGGCCCGTCCGGGCTGGTTTGCGCGCCTCTTTCGGTCGGGGAGGGTACGGGTTCGTGTTCCGCGGGAGCGGGCGGTCGAGCTACGTCGGCTTCGATGTCAGGTGGGAGGCACGCAAACCGGGCAAAGGCGTCAAGGCGCGCCAGTTCCTCGGAGAGTTCCTCGGGGGGGGCCTCGCGACATCGGATTATCGTCTCCTTCAGCCGATCGAAGCCCTGGAGCAATACGGTGACGAGTTTCCCGGATATGGGCAGACGGCCGTCCTTGACGGCCTGAAGGATGTTTTCGATTCCATGGGCGAGCCGGGATATGTGCGCCAGTCCCATCGAATGAGCGTCGCCCTTGATGGAGTGGGCCGCGCGGAATACCGCTGCTATCTTTTCATTACTGCCGGGTCCGTTTCCGGCCTCTTCCAGGGCCAGAAGGGCCGACTCGATGTCCTTCAACTGCTCCAGGCAGCTCAGGACGAATATTTCGAGTACCTGGTCGTCAAGCGCCACTTGAGTTTTCCATAAGTTCCGGAGGCAGCATCCGGTTGATGGCGGCCAGCACGCCGCTGAACGAACTCAGCCGGAATACGATCAGCACTTCGCCCTCGATGAGGAGATTTTCGACGCTGAACAGAGTTCTTGCCACCAGCAGCACCTTGGGGTCTTCTTCGGACCCCAGCATGGATTCCAGGCGCATCAGATTTCCGAGAGTGTCCTCGTAATACGCGGGCGGGTAGTATTCGATCCCGTTTTTCAGAACGTTGCTGATGGAACCCATGACTCCGTTGAGCACAATATTGCCCACCTCTTCAAGGGTGCCGATGCGAAGCGAATCCTCATCGAAGGGTATGTTCGCTTGTCCGATGATGATCGATACCAGGTTTGCGGCGCTTTCCGGCGGAAACACCAGGGATGCCTGTCCCTCCATCCTGCCCTGAAAGGGGAGCCTCACCGCAGCTACCACTTTATCTCCGATTGAGTCGAAATAGCCCGGCAACTGCTCGGAAGACAAAACGGCGACCTGGGGAACCTGAAGCTGGACGTGGGCTTTGCTCATTTGGTTCAGTATTCCCGCGGCGCGCCCCAGACCGATATTGATCAGTTCCGTAAGAACGTCCAGGTGAACAGGTGATAGTTCCATATCGAGCACTCTCCTCTCCGCGACCCGGACCACTCGCTACCCCTGACTGGAAAATACTTCCACTATCTTGTTTTGCAGCATTTCCTCATCGAAGGGCTTGTTGATGATCGCGGCCGCACCCAAATCCATGCAACGGGATTTGGTGCTGTCCTGAATATCGCCCGTAATGACGATGACTCTTTTCTTAATCCCCTGGTTGTTGAGTTCCTGCATCACTTCCAGCCCGCTTCGGCCGGGCATGTTGATATCCATCAGCATGCCGTCCACCGTGCCGGTGCGAGCCAGTTCCAGGCATTCCTCACCGTTTTTCGCTTCGAGAACATCGTAGCCGGCCTGTCTGGCCACCTTGGAAATCACGAAGCGTTGAAACATGGAATCATCCGCGACCAACAACGTCGGCATAGCCTTTCTCCTCCAGGACCGGAATTGTCTTTACCCGTCGTATATTTTATTTAAATCATGTCTTAGGAAAAAAACTATAGATTACACGGGGGGAAAAGGCAATGGTAATCCTGTCCGTCGACGAAATCGGCGGTTACGGAAGCAAACCGGCTATGCGGCTATCTCCTGTTACTACGACTATTCCCGAAAAAAAACGGTTGCCGCTTCAGGACGACAACCTCAGGATACGAACTGCGTGCTGGTATACTTCATCGGGGTCCAGGGGTTTCATGATGGAGTCGTCGGCCCCCGCTTCCCCGGCTTTTTGATTCTCATAGTCCTGCCCTTTGGTCGTCAGCATAACGACGTGTATGTTCGTCATCCCGAGTTGCTTCTTGATTGCGTTGCACACTTCGATGCCGTTCATTTTAGGCATCAGCACGTCGAGAAAAACGAGGTCGGGCTTTCGCTGCCGGACGGCTTCGAGCGCGTCCATCCCGTTTCCGGCAAAGATCAGCTCCACGCCCTGGTCTTCGAGTTCCTCCAGGGTTTCCTCGAGCATTTCCCTGATGTGCGGTTCGTCGTCCACGATCAATATCTTCGACATCTTCGCGACCTCCCGGTTTGTGCTTATGGTTGTTGCCGCCCGAACACCCGGCGCTCTCCATCGGCAATGGTTAAATATTCGATTGAGATATCAGAAGAAGCTCCCGAAGACAAGCATTTCCGGAAGTGCCCGGTACTCGTAATTGCAATAGTTTCCCTTGCCCTCTCTTTTCAATCGCGCCGCCAGACTCCCGGTAAATGGATTTCTCTCTTCCAATTCCGGACAGTCATGGCGGGTGTACAGCGCACTCTCGAGATCAAGACAACGCATGATCAAAAAACTCGGACACGGAGTTCTGCTGGGGTTGGACTCGACCATGCTGTGTCTCATCCTGTGGGGGGCCGGAACGTTCGACCGCTGGGAGTTGACAACCTGGGAATGGCGTGTCGGGTTCTTTGCCGAACCGGGGCCGGCCACCGGCAAGGTGAAAGTGATTCTTCTGGATCGGAACAGCCTCGACTGGGGAAAGACTCAGAATAAATGGTCCTGGCCTTGGGAAGTATATGGACCCATCATCGATTTCTGCAAACGGGGCGGCGCCCGTGCGGTTGTTTTCGACGTGCTGTTTACGGAGCCGTCCCTATACGGAGTCCAGGATGATAAGGTCCTTGCGGCCATAGGTCGTGCTCCCGCTTCTGTGGGGGCGATGCCGCTGGGAGCGCAGGAGGGGGAAGCTACCGCATGGCCTGAAGAGATTCCCGCGAAGGTGATTCCCATCCGGAATATCGACAACTGGATTGCGGGTGCCGGTAATGAGAATGTCTCAAGGGCCAGGGCGTACATCGACCATTCCCTGTTGCGGCTCGAGAAGGGATGGTTTTATATGAAGTTGCGTCCCCTTGAGGGCTCATTTCCGGCTCATTCCTCATACACGCTCATCCGTTCCGGAGTGGTGAGCCAGGAGAAGTCCACGCACGAAGGCGTTATCCGCGCGGCGGCGATGGCCCGGCGCGCAAGGTCGATCCACATTCCGGATGCATCCAGGATCGCATGATCGCTGCTCGCCGTCACGCATTCCCCGTAGGGGATCTCCCGTTCGGGAACGGGAACGGCGTGCGAGCCGCCGGGGATTCCCAGTTCCTGGAGCCTTCGGCGGTACAGGCTCGCCAGTTGTCCGCTGTGGCTCATGGGGGCGTCGAAGAGGAAGAGAACCTTGCGCGGACGGTACTCGTCGAGAAGGCGGAAGACCACGTCAACGGCCATCTCGCCGGCCCGCGAGAACCGGTATCCGGCGGACTGCCCGGCGATGTCGCGCATTGCGCCGTCGTTCGCCAGAAGGAGCGGACGTCCGAGGATGGCGCTCTCCACCGTGATCTGAACGTTATAACCGTCCACCACCAGGAGCCCGTTCTGCCAGTCGTCTCCCATGCAGCGCCTGGCGCGACGCCGCAGAGCCTCCTGTTGGCCGAAGACTCCCCTTTGCAGCAGGTGTCGCTCCGCCGCCTCCAGCGCGTACCGGTTGCCGACCCATTCCAGCGCGGAAGACCGGGGGTAGAGGCGGTTCTGCAGAAAAAAGAAGTCGGAGGCAGCCTGATGGATCAGGGCGGACCTCCGGGCGGCGAGGTGGGAAGTTTCTTTTGTATCCATCATTCGTTAATCGCTATTTCGGTGCTTCCTGTTTCTGTTTCGACAGTTCCTGCGCGCGCAATTCCTTCCTGAGGATCTTACCCACCAGGGTTTTGGGGAGGGAATCGCGAAATTCCACGGACTTGGGGACCTTGTAGGCCGCCAGCTTCGAGCGGCAGAACTTCACTACGTCCTCTTCCGTGAGCGCCGCGCCCGGCTTTTTCACGACGAAAGCCTTAACGGTTTCTCCCCGGTACGGATGGGGCACCCCCACCGCAACCGCATCGGCGATGGCCGGATGCTCGTAGAGCACTTCGTCGATCTCCCGCGGGTATATGTTGAACCCTCCCGCGATGATCATGTCCTTCTTACGGTCCACTATGTAAATATATCCGTCTTCATCCATTCTGGCGATATCGCCCGTATGGAGCCAATCGCCTTCCAGCGCGGTTTCGGTCTCGTCCGGCCTGTTCCAGTACCCGAGCATCACTTGCGGACCCCGAACGAGCAGTTCACCCTCCTCGCCGGGGGGCAACTCACGCGAGCCCGTCTCCAGGTCGACGATCTTGTAGTCCGTGTCCGGCAGGGCGACGCCTATGGAACCGGGTTTGCGCACCCCGCGCAGAGGGTTCACGTGGGTGACGGGGCTGCTCTCGGTGAGCCCGTAGCCCTCGATAATCGCACCCCCCGTGATTTCCTCGAACTTTCTCAACACTTCCAGGGGCATGGCCGAGGAACCCGTCACGCACAGGTGAATGGAGGAAAGATCGTAGGAGCGCACGTCGGGGTAATTCACTATGGCCACGTAAATAGTCGGAACGCCGGGAAAGATCGTCGGCTTCGTCTTACGAAGGATGTTGAGGAAGCTCTTCACCTCGAAGCGGGGCGACATGATAATGGTGGACGCTACGCAGAGGGCCAGGTTCATGGCGATCGTCATGCCGAAGACGTGGAAAAACGGCAGGACCGCCACCATCCGCTCTTCGCCGACCTTGAGGTACGGGACCCAACTCAGTATCTGCATAACGTTCGACATGATATTGCGGTGGGTGAGCATCACGCCCTTGGCGACGCCGGTTGTGCCGCCGGTGTACTGGAGCAGGGCCACGTCGTCCAGGGATGCGGAAAAGGGCGGCGGCGTAGGCGGAGCTTGCTTGATGAGACGGGAAAAATTGCGGACCCGATCTCCATATGGTACGGCGGTAAAGAGTTTGTCCTTGCGGGCCTTCAAGGGGTAGAGCAATTTCAGGAAAAACGGCAGGTACTCTCTCATGCTCGTCACGATGACGGTCCGTATCGCCGTTTTCGGAAGGACCCTTTCCACCTTGGGATAGAGGTGGTCCAGGACGATCAGAATCTCCGCGCCCGAATCGTTCCACTGGTGCTCCATCTCCCTTTCCACGTACATGGGGTTGGTGAGCACCACTATGCCTCCCAGCCACAGGACGGCATAGTACGATATGATTGCCTGGGGGCAATTGGGGAGCATCACCGCTACTCGGGTTCCCTTGCCGACCCCGAGCCGGGAGAGGGCGACGGCGAAGCTTTGCATCTGCGTCCACAGGGTCCCGTAGGTCATGCTGGCTCCGAAAAACCAAGTGGCTTTATTGTTTGAGTACTCCCGCGCTCTCCTCTCGACGAGGGTCGGCAGGCATTCGTCCGGGTAATCAACCGTGGTCGGAACATCAGGATCGTAGCTCCTGTGCCAGACTTTCACCTTATCCCTGTGCATCGAACATCCATCCTTCCTCTAAGCACCCGGCCATCGCCGCCGGTTGGTCATATGCCGACATTCAATCCCTCTCTCCCCAGAAGGTTGCTCTATCCAAGGCTACTCCATGCGCCTGCATGAACGCCTCTTCCCCTCAACTCCTGCAATCCGCGAAAAAGCGGCATTGGCTGCCTTTCGGAGCACATGGACGACGTAGGGCAGGCAACGCTTCGCTTGCGCCCACCCTATATTATTTTTTCCGGGCGCATCCACACAGCCGTTACCGGGCATTATCCGCCGACTACGCACACAGGGTAGATTTACGAACAGGATTTCTTCAACTTCTCTACCTCTTCTGTAAACACGGGAAGGAAGTTGAACAAGTCATCCACGACGCCATAATCCGCTTTGCTGAAAATCGGCGCGTCCGGGTCCTTGTTGATTGCGACGATGACCTTGGACGATCCCATGCCGGCCAGGTGCTGAATGGCCCCGGATACCCCGACGGCAATGTAGAGGCCGGGATTGACGACTTTGCCCGTCTGGCCGATCTGGTCCGAATGAGGCCTCCAGCCGGCGTCCACCGCCGCACGGGATGCGCCGACCGCGGCCCCCAGGGGCTGGGCCAGCTTTTCGAGCATGGCGAAGTGTTCGGGTCCCTTCATCCCGCGGCCGCCGGTGATGATGGTCTGAGCTTCCGTAAGCTCGACCTTGCCGCTGGTGTCGAGTTCCGTGTTGACGACGCGGCTGGTTGCCGCGGGAACGGATACCTGCACGAGTTCGACCTCGGCCCGGCGGGCCGGATCGGGCGGCCTGCAACCGATCGCGTTGGGACGGCAGGAAATCAAGGGCACGGCCCCCTCGGCCCATTCGCACCATGCGAAGCACTTGCCCGCGAACACCGGCCGTTTGGCCCTGACGGCGCCGTTTTCACACTCGATGTGGGTGCAGTCCTGCGCAAGTCCGGTTTGGAGCCGCGCCGACAGCCGGGCAGCCAGGTCCTTGCCGTCGATCGATGCGGGGAGCAGCACCAGGCCGGGATCGCACCGGGAAATCAGGTCCGCGATGACGGGCGTATAGGTTTCGGCCAGGTAATGCTCCAGGGCCGGGTCATCGACCGCAAGCACCCTGTCGACGCCATACCGGCCAAGTTCCGCCGCTTTTTCGGAGATCCCCGACCCGACCACGATGCCGCAAAGATCGTAACCCAGAGCATCCGCAAGTCTCCTGCCTTCGCCGGCTACTTCGAAAGAAACGCGCCGGAAACCCCCGGCGCGAAATTCTGCAATCACACAAACCGATTTCGTCATGAGTTCGTCTCCTCTTGAATGCTCGAAGCTCCACGCGGTCCGGCCTAAATCACCCGCGCCTCTTCATGCAGCAGCCGTACGAGTTCCGCAGCCTTGCCGGCGGTATCGAGGTCCGCGCCGACGATACGGCCCGGCGCCCGTTGCGGGGGCATTTCGAAAACGGTCATCCGCATCTTTGCCGTTGCCGGCCCGAATTCCGACGCGTCCAGGCCGATATCGGCGAGCTTTTTGACTTCGAGGGGCTTTTTCCTCGCTTTCATGATGTTGGGAAGGGTAGGGTATCGAGGGGTCCATACGGTGTGCGATCCTCCCAGGGTGACCACGGCGGGAAGCTCGGCTTCGAGGAACACTCTACCTCCCTCCACGGCCCGCTCGATGCTCACCTTGCCCGCATCCGCGCTGATGGCGACCGCCATGGCGAGGTGAGGCCGGGCGAGAAGTTCGGCCACCATGGGCCCCCTCTGTCCGAGGTCGTAATCGACGCTGCGGGAGCCGCAGAGGATGAGATCGGGGGAAACGCTCCGCGCGGCGGCGGCCAGCGCCTTTGCATAGCCGAGGTTGTCGCTTCCTTCGAGAGCGTCGTCGTCGATGAGCAGTCCACGGTCCGCCCCCATTGCCAGCGCCGTTCTGATCGCTTCAGTCGCCCGCTGGGGACCCGCACTGACGATCGTGACGGTCCCTCCCAGCTTTTCCTTCAAACGGAGGGCCGCCTCCACTGCAAACTCATCGTAGGGATTTATTATCCACTTGAAGCCATCGGTCGGAATCGACTTCCCGTCATCCGAGATCTTGATTACCGATTCGGTGTCGGGAGTCTGTTTGAGCAGCACCACGATGTTCATGGCTTTATCCTTCCTTCTCCTATACTACCCTTACGGGGTAAGGTTTAGAGAGGCATTCCGTTTACCCGGTTACTCCGGGCGGGTCTACAGTGTCCTTCCCGGGCATAGAAAACGGCTCAGCCGTGAGCTTTTGCTTCCATGGAACCGGTCCGGTCGAATCCGGTTCGATCCACCGGCCATATAGGGTGTGCGCCAAAGACGAAAATCCTATAATACCCTCTTTTCGCCGCAATCACAAAAACAAATCCTGAATATGCGGACGACGGGAAGCGGAGAATGAAAGTCGGCTGTGTTCTTCGGCGAGGCATGAAGTGAGAAAAGGAAGGAAATGGCGTAAGGCCGGCCATCGGATTGTCCGGACAGACAGTATGAACGCGCGAATGCAGCATCCGGGCAAAGCGCCCGGACGTGGCGCAAGCATACAGGTAAACCCCGACGGAGGCTTTCCGGGAAAATCGACGCCTTCGACAATCCGTTCTTACCATGTCGGGCGGCGGCGCTACGCCGCAAGGCCGAGAGCGGGCGGCTGTTCGCCCTTCGATGTCTCAGGGCGA
The DNA here is from genome assembly GCA_964407285.1 of uncultured Syntrophobacteraceae bacterium. GTDB lineage: Bacteria > Desulfobacterota > Syntrophobacteria > Syntrophobacterales > Syntrophobacteraceae > CAYOVG01. Next base: position 7,867 of record CAYOVG010000094.1, on the reverse strand, counting down.
ACGACGGCTCTTCCGCCAAAATGCTCTCGACTGCGACGGACCTATTTTTCCCCGGAGGAGGATTTGTTTTCGATCTGTTCGGATTTCTCCGCCTGGGAGTCCTGAGGTTCCGTCACGGCTTTCTTGAAATCGCGAATTCCCTTTCCGAGGCCCGACCCTATTTCGGAGATTCTGCCGGCCCCGAAAATCACCATCACGATTACAAGCACAACCAACAATTCGCCCATTCCCAATCCGCCTATCATAGCTCCAAAGCTCCTTTATCTATTTGTCCAGCAGGTCCTCGACTTCCTGCACCAGTTGCAGGAATTCCTTCGACTGCCGGTATTCGTCAAGACTCTTCTGATGTTCCAGCCAGGTCTCCCAGGATTTCATCCAGGGATCGTTGTGCCAGTAAAACTTGGGAGTACTCTGCCTGCCTCCGGCGCGCTCCCGGTATTCTTCGTACTCCTCACGGCAGTTCCTGCAAAACGGGTACGGAGTGACGTACTTCGATCCGGAGCCGCTGTCCACATCCAGTTGCGTGCCGCATCTGGCGCACTTCAACATGCACCGGGTACACTGAAATATCTTCTTGAGCGCTTCGATCTTGCGCTGCCGCAAGGACACATCCCGAAGGGACTTCAGGTCCGAAGCTTTCTTTCCGAATTCAATGACTTCAGCCATGAGGGCACCTCTTCATTTCCTCAAAGTTTCCGAAAGGTTAATGAACCCTCTTATCACTGGCGCTCCGCCGAGTCAAGAGAAGAGGATGTACATACGACGTTGTCGCTCAGATTGAAAAGCTGCTGGGTAAAATCCACAAAAACCCGCTTACTGTCCCGTTCCGCTTTCTTCTTGAGAAAGAGAACGGGGTCGTGCATCAGCTTGTTCACGATGGATTGCGTCAGGATCTCGATGGCCTGTCTTTCCTTTTCGTCGAGGTCCGGAAGGTGGGCGAGCGTCTTCTGGAGTTCGTTCTGCCGTATGGTTTCCGCCTTGCCGCGAAGAGCGATGATGGTCGGCACCACATCCAGCGTGCAGAGCCATTTTTGGAACTTGATGATTTCCTCCTCGATGATGTGCTCCGCCCGTTCCGCTTCCTTCAGTCTTTCCTCTTTATTGGCCTCCACGATGCCCTGGAGGTCGTCTATGTCGTACAGGTATACGTTGTCGATCTCATTGACCCCGGGGTCCACGTCCCGAGGGACGGCAATATCGATGAAAAAAAGAGGCCTGTTGCGCCGCTCGCGCATCCGCGACCTCACATCCCGGTAGTGGAGAATAGGTTCCGGAGACCCCGTCGAGGTCAGGACGATATCCGCCTGTTTGAGTGCGTCCAGAAGGTGAGAGAATGCGACCGTCTCGCCCCCGAACCGGCGCGCCAGTTCGACGGCCCTCTCCAGTGTCCGGTTGGCGACCACCATGTTCCGGACCCCGTGAGTGAGGAAGTGCTCGGCCGCCAGTTCGGCCATCTCGCCCGCCCCGATCAGGAGGACCCGCTTGTCCCTCAGCTCTCCGAATATCTTTCTGGCCAGTTCGACGGCCGCATAGCTAATGGAAATCGCGTAAGACCCGATCCGGGTTTCGGTACGCACCCGCTTGGCTATGGAAAACGCCTTGTGGAGAAGCTTGTTGAGGATGACTCCCACGGTCCGGTGCTGGGTGGCGTCGCGGTAGGCCGTTTTGATCTGCCCCAGGATCTGGGGTTCCCCGACCACCATGGAATCCAGGCTGGACGCCACTCGAAACAGGTGCCGCACGGCGTCGAGATTCTTGTAGATATACGTGAATGAATCGAATTGCCGGACCGTCGGACCGATGTGAGCTTCCAGAAGCCCCTTCACCTCCTTGATGGATTCACCTCCGGACGAGTTGCTGGTGAACAAAAACTCGACCCTGTTGCAGGTGGAGAGGACAAAGAGTTCCTCGACATGCTCGAGTTGAGGGAACAGGCGGAGCGGGTCGGTATCTTGACGGCACACCAGCGCCAGTTGCTCCCTGACCTCCACCGGCGCCGATTTGTGATTCATGCCTAACAGAATGATTTGAGTCATATGCTGCTTCGGATTACGAGTTATGGGTTGCGCGTTTCGGTTACGAGTTACAGGTTGCGCGTTTCGAGTCACGAGTTGCGGGTTTTGCATTGCGCGTTCCAATCAGGTCGAAGAACCGGTTGCTCTCGTCGTTCACTACCTGACAAAGACCGTATGGTGGCCCTTGAAGAGCAGATTGACTCCGAGAAAGGTGGTCAAAACCGCCACGAACCCGAAAATCGCGAGCCATGCGGCGCGCCGGCCGCGCCATCCCACCGCCAGCCGCTCGTGCAGGAGCACCGCATAGATGAGCCACGTCACCAGCGCAAACACTTCCTTCGGGTCCCAACTCCATGGAGAGCGCCATGCGGTGCTCGCATAGGCAAATCCTGTAACCAGGCCCACGGTCATGAGGGGAAAGCCCGTGATGAGGCAAAGGTGGTTGAGCTTGTCCAGGCGCTCCAGCGAGGGGAGGCGCGGATAGAGAAAGCCGAACTGCTTGCGCTTAATATGGCGCTCTTGCAAAAGATACATCACGCCCGCACAGAAGGCGAGAGCGAATATCGCATTAGCGCAAAAAAGGGCGGCAATATGCAGAACTACCCATCCACTCTGCAAAATCGCGCTCTTGGGTATAACGGATTCGGGAAGAATGGAGGACACCAGCATGAAAACGACCGCAAGCGGGGACACGAACGACCCCAGCACGCGCAGTCGCAGCCTCGGCTGAACGATGAGGTACGTGACGACCAGTATCCACGTGAAAAACGACAGCGCCTCGTGGCTGGACGTCACGGCCAGGTGACCGGCCCTGACGGACTGGAGAACGATGGCGCCCGCGTGAAAAACGGCCCCTGCCAGGAGCAATCCCCACGATGCGCGGTGGATAACGTCTTCGCTACGCGCCAGATAGATGAGGTATCCCATCATTCCGCAGCAGTAGCATATGATTGTGATGGTTAGGAAGACAATTTCCATGATTCATTCCAGATTTGAGATATTTCCTCCCTCGTGAAATGAGGCCCGCAGATGCGGTGGACCGCATCCACGGCCATTTCCCGCCCGTTGTTTCGCATCCATTCCACCATGGGAAGTTCCGCGGCCTCCCTGAAAATTCGCTGGTTCTCCGCCGTGCCGAGAACTTTCGCCTGGACGGCGGACCGCAGCAAACCGAGAAACGTAAGAAATGCGCTCCATTCGGGACCGAACTGCTTTTCCAGCATTTCCTTTATGTTTCGGGCGAGAGCCGGGCTCAGGCCTTCCGTGCTTACGGCTATGCTCAGAGGTCCCTGCCGGAACACGGCCGGTACGATGAAGGAGCCTGCCTCGGGATTGGTGGCCATGTTGCACCATATCCCCCGTTTGCGGGCGTCCGATGCAATTCTGAGGTTGAGGGCCGGATCGCTCGTGGCGGCGAAAACCAGGTGGACGCCATCCATCAGGCTTTCATGGTATTCCCGGCCGGCATAGGCGATAACTCCCTCGAGCCGTCTCGCGTCAAGCCAGGGAGTCAGCTCCACGGCCGCCACCCGCACCTCGGAAGCCCCATACTCGATGAGCTTCCTGACTTTTCGCTCCCCCACGGCCCCGCCCCCTGCAACCAGGCAGGTCCGTCCGTCCAGCGCCACGAACATCGGGTAGAAGGGTACATCCACGGTACTAGTATTCCGCCTTTTTCGTGTAAGTTCAGGGTGAACACCGGCCGACTGCAAGAGGCCCCGCACGGCAGGCCATTCCCGCTCCCCGTGCGTCGCTCGCTGTTGAAAACGACCGCCTTCCGAAGCCGGTTTAAGTTAACATGAACGTAGCCGGTAAACAAGATTTCCGGAAGAAATGATAGAAATTAGGTGGACATATTGGTGGAAAGCGCGTACCGCCCGACGAACCGCGGTCCGCGCGCCGCGCACTACGGAGAAGCGCAACGCGGACCGGCCTCCGAACCGGGGCCGGCGGAAGCGCTGTCGCCGATGGATGGCCGCCGCCGGTCCGGATGATGCCGATATCAGTGACGCCTGAATATTACGTAGTCGGCCATATCCAGGAGAAGTTCCAGAGTAGGGGTCCGGGCCGGGAAAATACCGACGGCTTCCTTGGCCTGCTCTATATGCCGGTTTGCCAGCCGCTGAGTATATTCTATTCCCCCCGAGCGGGTGACTATGTCGTGGACCTGGCTGAAATCCAGGGGCGTAATCTCATCGCTGCTGAAGACCTTGCGCAGCCGCTTCTTGTCGGCAGGCTGACCGTGTCTCAGGGCATATATGAGGGGGAGAGTGGCTTTACCTTCTTTGATGTCGTTTCCGACCGGCTTCCCCAGTTCCTTGACGTCGCCCGTATAGTCGAGGGCATCGTCCACGAGCTGAAAGGCTATGCCGAGGTGTCGTCCATAGTCGCGCAACGCTTTTTCCTGCGCCTCGTTTCCTCCGCCGAAGATGGCCCCTATCTGGCATGCCGCGCTGATGAGGACGGCCGTCTTCCTTACAATAACCTCCAGGTACTCCTCTTCGTCGATTTCAAGGTTGTCCGCATGTATGAGTTGAAGCACCTCTCCTTCGGACATCTTGGTCGTCGTTTCGGTGAGCACCTCAAGTATGCGGAGGTTGTTATACCCGACCGTCATGAGGATGGACTTGGAGTAGAGGAAATCGCCCACGAGAACCACGCCGGAATTACCCCAGATGGTATTGGCGGCCGGCTGATTGCGCCGGAACTCGGCGCGGTCCACCACGTCGTCGTGGAGGAGGGAAGCCGCATGGAGATATTCGAAAACGACGGCCAGAGGGGCATCATGGTTGCCCTGGTATCCGCAGATCCTGGCCGCCAGGATCATCAGCAGAGGCCGGAGCCGCTTACCACCGCTCCCAAGGATGTATCGGCCTACGGCGGAAATGAGAGGGATGCTCGTGGTAAGGTTCTCATTTATCTGCGCCTCGATCCTCTCGAGATCGGGGCGAATTCGCGCGTAAATCCGCTCTTTGAGGGAAGCCGTATATGAGTGGGCACTATTTTGTATAGGTAAAGAATTCACCGCAGGTGTGTCAACTCCATTAGTTCAAGACCAACAGCACGCCAGAACAAGTTCTGCTTCATCATCATCTTATATTTGCACGGGGCAACTCCGCAATCTCTTAATTAACGGAATTTTTCCTGTTTGTCAAATTCTTAGAGTGATTCGGCGGAGAAAGCAAGGCGGGAATGGGAGCGACGTGAGTGAACGGGGGGTCGGAAAGCCCGGTTCCGAGAGCGCAACGGGTTGAAACGGCGTGCATACGGCCGGAGAAAACACAATCCCAACAGCATCATTTCGCAAAAGACGCCCGCCCCCGTCGATCGACCGGCGGGGCAACGGCAATTTCCGGCCCGGTGGTTTTCAGGCCATTGACAAATTCCTTCATGCATGATAGCTAAGCATACTTGATTGAAGTTACGCAACAAGGGCGACTAGCTCAGTGGATAGAGCGTTGGTCTCCGGAACCAAAGGTCCCGGGTTCGATCCCCGGGTCGCCCTCCAGTAAAATCAAGGTTTCACACGGTTTCCAACCAAACACCTTCTTCTCCATGCTACCCTATAGCTACCCTGAAACCATCTGAGGGTTTATTCGAGAATAGGCTTGTAAGCTTCGGTTTTAGAATGATAGCCTGGTTGACTGACAAAACTCGAAATGAAATGGTTCCCCTATTTCGTAAACCGTTGATCCTGCTGGGTTTGCAGGATAATTTACCATAATTGGCAAACACAGGAGTATCGCCACATTGCGGAGTTGTGTCAGCCAATCAGGAATGATAGCGTAATTCCATTCCCCGTGGACTTGTTTAGGACAGTTGCCGAGGTCTTTTCCTGCTGAGCACCCCACAGAATACAGTGAAGACTTCCACTTTATATAATGAACGATGACCGAGTTGTGCTGATTGACTGACAAAAAACCCGCAATTCAGCGACGCTCCTGTATGTACCAGCCATAGAAAACTCTCCTATAAACTCAAGGGAATCAACGGTTTACGAAATGGTGGCCTCATTTCATTTCGAGTTTTGTGAGTCAATCAACTGATTTGCGGGTGGATCGGTGGCCTATAAAAGAATTCTTATCGGAAAAACTTACCGTAAATTTTTGAAGGGTAACCAGACAATAAAAAAATCAAGGTAGTCTTGTCTGAGATTCTTGACCAATCAGATTTCGTCCAAGTGGCCTTCCACCTCGAAGGCAAGTTCTATATCACTGGACCTCAACGGAAAATGGGCAAGCAAGACAATGCTTACCTGCCCAAGGAGAAATCCAGAAGCTCTGGCATTTGATCTTTACCGGACAGTTTGGCGACTCGAACGGAAAAGACCAATAGACACTTAAGGACCTCCATGCTTATAGTAGCAAGTTGCATGCCAGGTGTCAAGTACTGGAATATACAACACTTCTGGACATTCTCCTTGGGCGATTGCACCAAACACAAGGAGAGAGTCTATGAACGAAAATCGTAAGAGCACAAGATCATCCCCCTGCTGTATTTCCTTCCTTTCTGAACTGCACACCAGCCAGATCAACGTCCTAAGTAGAGGAGAATGGACGTCTAAAAGGCTTCTCAGTAAAAGCTATTTCTGCCGGAAATCCAGCAATGTCGCTGAAGAGGGAGGGAGCTATGGGCTTACCTGCCGAGAATAAGACCAACGTAAACCTCGCCTCCCCCGAATTCTGGGATAATGAGTGGGCAAGAGTGCAACTGCCCTGTGTACTTTACCAGGACAGCTATTTCGGGTTGTGTTTTGACGCGATGTTTCACAAATACTTGCGAAAAGGAAAGAAGAGCCTCTTTGAGGTGGGATGTGCTCCTGGCCGTTTCTTGATTCATTTCGCAAAGCAGTTCAACTATGCCGTCTCGGGAATTGAATTCTCAAAGGGGGGGTACTTAAAGACATTGGACAACTTATCACTTGCCGGAGTCCAAGCCCACATTATGCGGGGCGACTTTATGAATGTGTTTCTTCGCAAAAATAATTATGATGTGGTTTTCAGCGCCGGTTTTATTGAGCATTTCTCCAAACCATATCGAGTAGTAGAGAAGAAATTATCCCTGGTGAAGCCGGGTGGCGAACTCCTAACGACTGTGCCCAACTTTGCAGGCTTCTTCGGCATGGTCCGAAAGATCATGAATAGGGAGCTATATGATCGCCACGTGGTGATCACACTGGATCATCTCCGTCAAATCTACTCTCGGCTCGGCCTGAAGAGTATTGATGTAGGTTACTTTGGATCGCTGCGCTTAAGAATGCCTTCTCCGAAGCCATCCTCCTTGGGTAAGGAAGTCTTATGTAAAGCCGGGAGCAAGATGGATAGAGCCATAACTCGACTTTATCAAGAACTGGGCAAGGGCATCGAAGGTCAGCGGAGTTCCGCGTATCTTTATGCGTACGGGGTGAAACCCAAATGACACGCTCAGGCTGGGCTTAGCCCAGCCTGAGTTGCTTGTATTTAGAGCATGTTATGCACTTTGAAATATCAAAACCTGCGGAGCATAAGGTATTGCGAATATTCTTGTCCGAAGGTGAGCTGGATTTTTCCGGGCCTCGCGTACGTTTTCTATTTGTAGTGCTTCACGGTTGTCATTCATGACTGCCAAAAGTGCATAACCAATAGGCGTTTGTGCGAGACCATTGGGCCTCGGATTTCACCCATGGCCGGATGCATTCGCACAAACGTCGCGTTAACGAAACCGCCGTTGGCATGAGTTTTGATTATGGGGATAAAAGAAAAACCCCAACTTCACCGCGAAGCGGTTTCGTTCAACACTCTCTAAGTGTGATAAACTATTCCTGAATCCGTGAGGGTACAAATATCAAATTACCTATATTAGTACACATAAGT
>CAYOVG010000093.1:15704-19750 GCA_964407285.1 uncultured Syntrophobacteraceae bacterium | reverse complement strand
GTGGAGCCGGAAGAACATCCTGAATTACCGGGGGAACCGGTAGATGACCGCGCGGAACCGGAAACGCGGGCCCCATGGGAAGGGCAGGGGGACTCGGAACGGGTCGAGGAACCCGCCGAGGCGCGCGAGGAGCCGGAAGAACCGCGGATACAAGCGGATTCGCACGTGGAACCACTCATGGAACCGGTTGATCATTTGGAGCCGCACCCTGAAACTGTGGAGATCGTGGAGCCGTCGGAATCTACGCAGGACCCGGATACGGAACATCCGGAAGAATCCGAGGAACAGCAGGAAACGGCGGTGTCACCGGCGGAGTCGGTGGAGCTTGCGGCGCAGCAGATCGTGAGGGAACTCGAAAGGCCGGAGCCCGAAGAGCCGGCGACACGGAACGAATCCACTGACCTGGCGGAACAGCCTGGTGAGAAGATCGAGGAACAGCCCCACGGACACGCAGAGCTTGAAGAATCCAAGGAAGCGAGCGAAGAAGAGTCCCCGGAATCCCGGAGTAAAAAGGAAATTGTACAGGACCAGCCTCGATACCTCATACCATTCTGATTAGAAGCGCTGTGGACCAATCTCTCATGGAAAAGATCCGGGGAGGGGCAGGTGCTGAAGTGAGTGAAAACTGTCGGAGATGATCCCGGCGGGCAAAGCCCCTCGCAAGGGTTCCCACGCGGGAGCGTGGGAACCCTTGCGAGGGGCTACTCTTTTCGCTCTCGGGACACTCGTGATCCAGGAGCACGCGCCGGCAGCAGTCTTTTCTTCCACAGCCTACCGCCTTGGCATCTTTGATTTTCCATGCTGCAATCTCGGTAACTTCGCATTGTCTGCCAGGTTACGAGATTACCGGCCGTAATTTCAATATCGCCGAGGCGCTACTTCGCGCCTCTCCTGGAAAGCACGGCTGGAATTGTGCCAAACAGTATTTTCATGTCTTGCCATAAGGAAAAATTTCGAACGTACCGGATGTCCAATCTTACCCACTCGTCAAAACTGGATTCATCTCTTTTGCTGATCTGCCACAGACAGGTAATCCCGGGCTTGACGCTTCTTCTGATGGTATGCCACCGGCTTATGCCGGAATCCTCTTCGACGGGCAGAGGCCGCGGCCCGACGAGGCTCATATCGCCTTTGAGCACGTTGAGCAGTTGAGGCAGTTCATCGATACTCCACTTTCGGATGAATCTCCCGACCGGAGTGATCCTGGGGTCGTTGGTCATTTTGAATACAGGGCCGGACCGTTCGTTGTACTTCATCAGTTCTCTTTTCTTCCTGTCCGCATCGACGTACATCGAGCGGAACTTACACATGGCGAACGGTTTGCCGCCCTGACCGCCACGAGGCTGTATATAGAAGATGGGGCCCGGTGAACCGATTTTGATGATCAGCGCCACAATCAGCATCAGAGGAGATAGGAGGATAAGAGCGGCAAGCGATCCAAGAATATCCATTCCCCTTTTCCACACAGGGGTCCTGCGTATGAATACGCTTTCGAATGCTTCGGCGCTGAGGTCGATGGTCGGTTGCATAAAGCTCGTTCCCTACGCTTAAAGGGGGCTCGTCGTGAGTCGGGCCTCTGAAGGCCGGTGTTGTAGACCGGTCCCCATGTATGATGCCTTTGGAATTCAGATAAGAGAAGAAAAGCGCTTTGCGCGGACAAACAGCAGTCAACTCGGTTTGCAGAGAGCGGTCCTGACCTCTCGTGCAACGGCCTTCGTGTTCGCAAGGACCTGCTGTGTCTCCTTCGAGATCAGGGCCAATGAGTATTCGCCGTCAAACATCACCGCCATTCCATTCGGGTCGGATCGCACCACCTTCCCGGATGTACAGACTTTCAGGAAGTTGTCTTCCATGCCACGCAACCATTCGAGGGGCAGGTAGAAGTCGATTTCGAGTCTTTCCCCCACGTCGAGAGGTGAATCGGTTTCGAAATACGCTCCTCCGACGGAGATGTCCCTGGTAAGAAGGTCCACCTTGTGACCGCCGTTCCTGACGCTGGAAACCGTTACGTGGGTGCTTACGCATAGCTCTATGCGTTGAAAACGCCTGCTGTTGTCTTCCTTGAGTATCTCCGGACCATCCTGCGGATATGAGTAGATACCGAAGGATTGCAGGTCGATCGGCGGATGGGGAAGGGCCTGCAATCGTTGAATAAGGCGACGCGCACCCTCCTGTGGCGTGCTGACGAGGATGATGCCGAGGCGATTGTTGTTGAGCCATCCGAAGTCATCGGTGATCCGGATATTGTTCTTCAGAAAATCATGTATCTGTTTCTCCAATGCCGATGTCAGGCTCGCTTTATCCATCGGGAAAACCAACAGAGTGAACAGGTCTCCGGTCCGGTCGGCCCGATAGCGCTCCTTCTCGAGGAGGCGTAGGAAGTCCTCGATGTCCGGAATAAATTTCCTGCTTTGTCCTTCGATCTCAGTGCCATACTGGAAAAATTGCTTGAGCAAACCCAGCACGCTAGCTCTTTCCAGACTCATTGGAAACCCCTCTCCACTACCTCTACTATTACACTTGCCGGACAGGATGGCAATTGACGGTTTCGAAGCCGTTGTTCCTATAAAGCAACTTTAGTCAAGTACTTACATAACCTAATCGGGTGTTATTCCTTTGTCAAGCAGTAATTGAGTAGCATAAAATTGACAGTATTATATTTTGCGGGTATCATTAATTTGACGCATCAGGGTGGTTATCTGTATTATGAATGTGGCCTCCTACCCTAAATACCCATACTTCATAGAAAAGACCATTGCACTATGAGCCCTGTAATGTATAATAAAGCATATAGAGACAACAATTCAACAAAGGGGAACATTCATGTCGGATATATGATCACAGGGCTTTGGACAGTTCAATAAAAACTCCAATTCCGGGTTTTGTTATTAGAATTGAAGATATGGGGACAGCAACCGGCAATAGATCTCTATCTTTCAATTACGTCACTCTGAATTCCTTTCTCCTTCAGTTCAAGAGAAAGCTCCAGAGCTTCCTCCCTGGTTGAATGTACCCCGACAAGCAATAGTCGCTCGCCATTTTCCCTGGTCATTACGTAAGGAAAGTAGCCCAGATCCGAGAGACGGGACAGAACTGCCTGAAATTCGGTTTCTTCGGCATTAGCCACAATCTGATTGGCAAAGGGAGTTTGCCGGACTAATACGTCGTTCAAGTGAAATTTCCTTGCATACGCCAACGCATCTTCTTCATGACGAAAGGTCCCGCAATAGATGCGATACATGACCTTGTTGCCGTTGCTGCGTGCAATGGTTGTGTAAGGAGACAATCCCTTCGCCCTCAAATTGTCCATAGCCCTGGCAGCCGTCTTCGGGTGGAAGAAGGTGGAAACCTGCAGCGAGTAGGGAGATGGATTCCATGCGGAAGCAGTCTGCTCCTCGGTATGGGCCGTGGTCTCGTTCGCATTCGCGTTGCCCGCGGCTTCACGGTCGATATCCTCGATATCCGGGCTTTGAGGAGCGTTCAATGCAAGTGCTTCTTGTTCGACTGGAGCTTGTGACTGCTCGATCGGAGCGGCCCCGGCAGGGTCCGCACCCGCCTGCGCATCGGTCTCCGGTTGAGGGGTTGGTTCGTCGGGTGACGTGGTGATGGCGCTCTGAGTCGCCGGCGACGGGTTCATCTGCTCTGCACCAGGTTTTTCCATAGGTTGCCGCGTTTCAAATACTGGAGGTCCGTCGCCGGCGTTTTGCGCCAGATGCCGGTCCACCGATATCTTCAAGGTGTCCGGTTCAACGCTGGTGATGTTTGCTGACGGACCGGGCGTTTTTTCCACCATGGCCGGTTGTGAAATCGATTTGAAGCCCGTGGGTGCGGATGCAACTCGCAAAAGTCCCCATCCCAACAAAACCGTGCACAGTGCAACCGCTACGAGACCTGCCTGATAAATCCCGGGCGTCCTGCGCGGCAGTATGGATATTGCCGCGGTCCCTCCCGCATGGACCGAATGTTCCCTATCGACGGCGGCAGAGGAATCCGGTTTGGAGGGTGGCGCATCATTTGTCTTCACCATGCAGGCGGGTTCAGGAACC
>CAYOVG010000093.1:0-15694 GCA_964407285.1 uncultured Syntrophobacteraceae bacterium | reverse complement strand
CCCGGATTGGGCGGGCATGCACCGCTCCGCTCGGAGGGCGCCGCCGGTGCGCTACCTGTTTCGTCAGCCGCGAGGCGGGTCTCGGAGTTCTCCGTTCCATCAAGAACTTCAGATACGCTTCCGGCTCCCATCGGCCTCTTTCGAACCGATCCCAGAATGGGAGTCGGGATATCGAGATCCAGTTCCCGCGCGGCTTGCAGGATGAATTCGACCTTAACGATGGAAGTTTCGGCAAGAAAAGCGTTCAGGAGAGCCTGATCACATATCTTATTGATAGTTCTGGGCGTCCCTTTGGAGATGCTGTAGATTGCGCTGAAAGCCTGGCTTGTGAACAGGGGCGCATTTCTGCCGGCGGTCCTCAGTCGTTCCTGGATGTATTTAACCATCCGCATCCAATCAAGAGGCTCCAGCGACTGTATGACGGAAATCCGCTGACTCAAAGGTTCGAACTGGGGAGCTTTGATTCTCCTCATGAGTTCGGGCCTACCCATTAGGATGATTTGCAGAAGCTTGTGCCGGGGCGTTTCCTGGTTGCTCAGGAATAGAATCTCACGGAACGCTTCGGCGCTCATCAACTGCGCCTCGTCGATGATGAGCACGTTCCTTCGGCCCTTCTCCCGTTCTTCCAGCAGCTTTGTCCTTATGTTCTTGGCCAGAGACAGAAAGGAGCCATCCGGGATCGGCACATCCAGTTCGCCGGCAAGAAAACGTGTTATTTCCAGAGACTGAGATCCGAGATAAACGATGGAGCAGGCGTTGTATTCATCGGGGAGCCGGGCCTGCAATGTGTAGCTCAAGGTTGTCTTCCCGCAGCCGCTGGGACCGACTACGACCAACAGCCCCTTTCCGGATACAATTCCGTACAGCAAAGCGGCAAGCGCGGTCCTGTACTGTCCATGCAAAACAAAAAAAGCCGGGTCGGAGGCGTTTTCAAACGGTAATGCCTTGAGATTGAAATGCTCAAGATACATCTTCTTCCCCCTCGAAACTTCCTGACAACATGGTCGAGACCGGGATATAGTCTTTCTTCCGGATAAAGTTCCGGACCCTGCGAACCTCCGTTTCCGTCCGGTCGGTTCCACGGCGCGGTGCAATAAGCAAATGTTATGCCATCAGTCGGCGTGCCCCAATGTTTTGCTTTCCCTCTACCTGTTTCTCTTTACAGGAGAGGGGATAGCTTGCGTATGGAATGATTTCGCGATCCGCTTCGATTCGCTTTTCGATCACGGAAGGGTGAATAAAATCTTACCATCCCCATGGAAATGGATGAAATTTCAACACCCCTACAGTGAGCGATAAAATCTTAACATATCGAAAATACTTAGTATTTCCTCGCTCTAAGCAAGGCAAAAAAAGCGTATTATGGAAGCTATCCGAAAGGAAACTCCTTGTCAAGGAATATTTATTGCATCCAGAATTTGACTGCTACTTCTTGTTTCTATGATGGATAATTGACATCGAAATGTACTGAGAAAGCAGCTTCAGCAAAAAGACCGAATTCGTATGCAGATATCGTCGCCATAGCCTCCGGGGTTCTTGCATTAGTCGAAAAAGCCACTCCAACGATAGCTTCTGCATCCAGGGCGGAGCCATTTTCTTGTTGGCGGCATGAAAGTCGAACGCAGCCCCCACGCAAATCTGGACAGCATTTATTTTGCCCTTGTGTTCGAAAGCGAACCTCTCCTGGAGAGGGCATCCCAGGCCGATGAATACGACCCCGGCGCCGACGGCATTGATGCGGTGCGTCAAAGCTTCGTCTTCCTCATCCGTCAGGGGACGAAACAGGGATGGTTCGCAACCGGCAATCCGGATTCCGGGGTATCGCGCCTGCAGGTTGTCCCGAAGCGCCTCCACCACATGACGGTGGCTTCCGTAGAGGTACACTCCGATTCCGAGTTCCGCCATCCTCTTGCAGACTCGGAGCATGAATTCAGGGCCGTAGCAGCGGTCGGGCAACTGCTGTTGGTGAAGGATGTTCAGAGCGTATCTTACCGGCTGACCGTCGGGGGCGACAATATCGAAGCGCTCCAGCATGCTCCTGAAACCGGCATCCTGAGAACCGACGACCAGTCCGTGGACGGCAAGATGCGTCACGCATGCGGATGCTCTCGCTTGTGCCGCCGCGGTAACCATTTCCAGTGCGCTGTCGTAGGTAACGGCGCTGACGCTTACCCCGATGACGGGATACCTGGAAGGCCGAAGCACTTCTACTTCATGCGATTGCCGAGACATTGCTCTTCCTCGATAATACCTGGTGTAAGTTGAACAGGTTTCGTTCCGCCCTCATAGACATCTCATCTCACTCACACTACTTCTCGGGTCGCGCGAGTTCTCCGGACCACGAAATCCACAGCCGACCTGAAGCCTTCCGCCATTCGATCCAACGTCACTTCCGCAATCGAATCCACGGCGTACCGGCTCATGGAGGTTCCGCGCTCTTGCGCATCCCATGCCGCTTCGAGTTTTCGGACCATATCGCCTATATCCAAAGGATCGACGAGCCAGCCGTTCCTGCCTTCGACGATCAGGTCCGTAGCGCAACCCGCGTAACGGGAGCAGATCACGGGGACGCCCATGGCCATGGATTCGTTTACCACGAGCCCCCAGTTGTCCTCCAGCGTGGGAAAGACCGAAATGTCCGCCGCACCGTAAACTTCGGGTATCTTCTCCGGCTGGATGAACCCCGGAAAGATCACGTTCTTTAAGCCCATGGCTTCGACCTGCCGTCGGAGGGAATCCTCGAGAACGCCTCCTCCCACCAGCAGCAACGTGACTTCGTCCGGATGTGAATCGCTGAATCTCTTCCATGCTTGCAATAAATGGGAGATGCCTTTGATGGGAATCATTCTTCCCACAAACAGGAATGTGAGCCCATCGGCTTTGAATCGAGCGCGCAGTTCTCTGCGTTCCCATTCCGGAAGCCGCCGGTTGAACCGGGCCATATCCACCGCATTCGGGGCGTCGAAGATGATGGAAGGCGATATCCCAAGGCTTTGCAGGTAAGCCCTGGCCTCCTTTCCCATTCCGACGAAAGCCTGCGCCAGGGGAATAAGCATCCGTCTGACCCATTTCTTCTGCCGGCTTATATCGCGTTCGGTCCATCTCGTCTGATAGTACCACAGGATCAGGGGTTTTCCGGCCAGCCGGCAGTAGAGCGCGGAGATGAGGCTGCGCATTCCCAATTCCGCCGAAACGACCACATCGGGTTTGTACTTGAGAAGATCGAAAAGCAGACCGACCGGCAGATGTACCTGCCGCACATCCTCATACACGAAAGGAACGGTGTGAACCAAGTTTCGTTTGTAGTGCAGGTTGTAATTGACTTTGCAGAAGAAGGGCCACTCCCGGCGGGTCCCCCACTGACGGTCGAATTCCATCAGGGTGGAGACAAAGAGCATGAAATCCCAATCCGGGAAGGCGGCCATGGTTTCATAGAGAGGCGCGCGATATGGGGTGACGTAATTATTGGCAAAGGCGACACGTATCCTCCTTCCGCTCTGCACCGATGCTTTCCTCCTCTCCAGCGTGCTAAATGAAGCGATATACCCATTTGGGTATGACGAAGCGCCGTTTGTTGAGGACCCCTCCAAGAAGTCGGGCGCCGTCCATCTCCAGTTGGTTCTTGATCTCGATGAGCACTTCCCAGCGGCTTGCATTGGCCTCCACGATAATGATGACCCCGTCGACCTTGGGTGAAAGAATACGGGAATGGCTGGATCGCAATACCGGAGCGGAATCGAACAGAACGAATTCATACAATTCCCGGGCTTCTTCCATAAGTTGCTGGAATCGCATGAGATCGAAAGGGGAGGTAACGTTTTGGTCGACCGTGCCCAATGTTATCAGGTCCAGGTTGGACAGGCTGGAACTCTTCACGATGCTGTCCAGGGGACAATCATCCAGCAGGTAGTCCATCAACCCCTCCTCAACGGGCAGGTCGAAAACCTTATGAAGGCCGGGTTTCGTCGGATTGGCGTCGATGAGCAGAATGCGCTGGTCGAGAAGGTCCTGGGCCATAAGCATGCTGAGATTGATCGCGATCGTGGATGCTCCCGCCCTGAAATCCGCACCGGTTATCAGGAAGACGCTTTGTCCTTCTTTCTCTTTCAGTGCAGTCAGTTTGTTCTTTATTATCCGGAGTCCTTCCATGACAAAGCCGTAGCGCTTCGGATTGCTCATCCACAACGATTTCCAGGTTCCATTTTGCGGTCCCCGCGCCGGTCGGGAATCCTGTACGGGAGCCCCTTGCTTTTGAGCCTTCGCAACGGGCCTGATCGACGGGGGGCGCGGTCCGGCATCCATTCGTTTGCCCGGTCCGGAACCCAATGCTGGAGAAAACTTGGGGTAACTCCCGCCGGCCAGGATGACGTCTTCCTGAAGCTCTTCCCCCGTCTGATCGCAGTTCCGCTCACTTTCCGCATCAAGTCCCATAAGGCGGGCCAGATCGAGTTGCCTTTCCTGTCCCTTGGAATTGGACTCTTCGGTCATTTTTGCTCCTCTACCAGATTAATGGTGCTCAGTATCGGAATGTTTGCGGAGTTCGGCAAGTCCGTCGGGTTCTTGATGGTATGATCCAGGTAGTAAGCCACGAACGTTCCGGCGACTCCAAGAAGAAAGCCTACGACGAGCGAAAGGACGGCCATTAGGAACCTTTTGGGAAACACGGGTACCGTGGGTTTTGTGGCCCAACTCGACACCGACACATTGGAGACTCTCGAGAGATCTTTCTGTTTTTCGATCCGGGCTTCCTCGGCTTTTTGCCTGTACAGTGTATAGTTCTTCTCATACTCGGCAATGTGCCTGTTGAGGCGCTTCAACTCCACCTCTTTTTCGGTCAGCATGACGCTGGTTTCTTCGATATTTTTTATGGCTTCTTCAAATTCGCTCTTCTGTCTCATCAGAGCACTGAGATCGATCTCGGCGCCCGACAAAGCATTGTGTAACTCGGCCTGGATCTTTGCGGTAAGTTCCGAAACCTGATTGTCGATATCCTGGTATTCAACGGAACTTTTGGGATAGAGCGTCGCAATCCTCGATCGCTCCACGAGCAGCGGCAAGAGCGACCTCGTCAGGTCGGACAGAACCGGGTTTTGGATGTTTTCCCTGGTCATAGCCTCCATATCTTCCCTGCTCAACTTCAGCCGTGTTTCCTGTTCCGCGATTTTGCCGTTGACCATTACCAGGTTTTCGCGTAGCAGCTTCAACACTTCAAGATTGCTCGCCCTCTGGGCGGTGATGTCGGAAATGGACCATTCGCGTTGGAAATCTTGCAGGGAGGTTTCGGCCTCGGTCAGTTTCTGTCTGTAGGTTTCGGCCTGGACGGCAAAGAACTGCTCCCCCTCGGGCGCCTGGTGCACATGGATGTGCTGATCGATGTAGCGGTCTATGAGGGTGTTGACGACAGACGTAATCTCTTCGGGATCTTTGCCCGAGTATGTGACTTCAATGATGTTGGACATTGTAACGGGCTTTATCTTGAGGTCGCTTCTCAAATCCTCGATTGCCTGTTCGATTGGATCGCTCTGGCTTGAAATCCCCAGTTTTTCCTTGAGTTCCAGTTTCAGATTCTTGATTTTCTCTTTGAGCCTGGCAAGAGGCGACTGTCCGGGAGGGGCGGTTGCGTAGAGTTCCATGTCTTTGACTACTCTGCGCAGGAGTTCCGTCGACAGCATTATGTTGATTTCAGAGTTGATGATCTGCGGTGTAACCGGGTCCGCTTGCAGGCGGCTCACGGTTGCCTCGAAAAGGAGATTGGAATCGAAACTCGGTTTTATAAGGACCTGGGCCGTCACCTGGTAAATGTACGGTGATAGAAAAGCAACGGAGTTCGTGGCGACCACAATAATGAGGAACGTCCACTTAAAGACATGCAATTTGGAGAAGATGACCAAGAGGACGTCTCGCAAAGAGAATCTCTGACTTGCCGCATCCATATACATACCCCTCTATGGTGTGGTCGCCGGCGCAAATACTGTATGTCCCGCGGCATAACCTGCGCTGAAACTTATGGGAATTAACTGCCATAAGCGTTCGCCCGCCAGACCCGCCGCCGAGAGCTTGGTCTTGGGGACAAAGACCACATCGTACTGGTTCAGAAGAATATCCGCTCCAATGTTGCCTTTGCCTATCACCTCGTCCATATCCAAGACCTGGGCTTTCGGGTTTCCGTTATTATCCCGGCTGATCACTACTACCTGATGCGTGTTGGCGTCACGCGTAAAACCTCCGGCGATGCTGATCGCCTGCGTAAGACTCGTCAGACCCAACAGCTCATAAAAATTCGGGCGCCCCACCTCTCCCATGATGTAATACCTGTAGGAACGGGCACGCAATACGGCCACGGTCACGCTCAGATTACTTATATATTTCCGGTATCGTTGCTGCAGTTCTTCAGAAGCCGCCGGAGCGGTCATGCCGGCTACCTTGGTATCGCCGATATAGGGCAGCGATATGCTTCCGTCCGGTCTGACGACCACGAGCCTGGACTGACCGCGGTCCTGGGTGGTGATGGCCTTTTTCAATTCCTCCACTTTGATGTTGAAATTCAGAAGATCAACGGTGATCTTGGGCCTGCTGAGGTGCGGACGGAAAAGTCCTTCCAGCTTAGCCGCCAGTTCCTGGGGCCTCATGCCGGCAACCTTCATTTCTCCGAGCAGCGGCGCCGTGATACGGCCATCCGGTCTGACCCGGACGGTTGTATTCATGGTGGGGTAGTAATAAAAATCTATTCTTAGCGTGTCTTCCGCTTCGATGAGATAGTCGGTTACATTTACGCCGGGATCAATGCCGTAGAGCACCTCGAGTTCATCGCCGGGCCCAAGAAGATAGTTCATCGGAACGACGGCCTGATCTTCCTGTTGTGGACCTGCGCTATTGCCGGCTTCCGCATAATGGACGGTATCTTTAATGACGATTTTGGGCTCCCCGCACCCCACGTTCAACAGTAGAAGTCCCAACACAAAAAGGGCGGAAACCGCCCGCCCGAAAGGTGCCGACATCATGTGCATAGGTACGCTGACCTCCCCCTCGCGATTCTTTTCTTAAATACTGGATGAGAAGCTAATGAACCTTCTTTATCATGCTACACGATTTATCAGGAAAATCCAGAAAAAACGGCATGGACCAAAACAGGCTAACACTTAAGGACCGCCCCCGCGAAAGCGGGGCAAGGAATGGGCTATGAACCATGCCGATAAAACTCGTAATCATCGAGACGCTACGAGCAGCAGAGCCTGAGAAGGATGAAGAACCGCCTCGTGATCATTCCGAGCAGCAGTTGCGACCCCGTCCTTTGGCCCTGTAGAGGGCTGCGTCGGCGGACGTCAGAAGGGCTTCCGGTGTTTGCTCCGGTTCTGCCTGTGCTATCCCGAGGGATATGGTGGGGGGCGGCAGGGTTCTTCCGTCCGAGAGGACTATGGAAACGTCTTCTACTGCCCGGCGGAGTCGTTCAGCCACTATTCGGGCCTTGCCGATATCGAGGTCGGGGAGCAGGATCACGAATTCGTCTCCGCCATAGCGAGCGGCCATTTCGGTGATCCGCAGGTTTTCCAGGAAAGCGCGGCAAACAGCGCGAAGGGCCTTGTCGCCGCACAGGTGTCCGTACCTGTCGTTGAATTCCTTGAATCTGTCGATATCGATCAGGATGATGGAGAAGGGATGCCGATCGATGCTGCAACGGGACATGTGGCGATCGAGCGAGTTGTTCAGCCAGTAGCGGTTGTACAGGCCGGTCAGAGGGTCAACCGTCCCGTAGTGATGGAATTCCCTGTCGAATTCGATACCCTCGCAAATGACTCCGTTCGCATGCCTGAGGCGTTTCGTAATCGTAAGCAGCAGACTCAATGCCGCTTCATGCGAGGCCCGCATGATGGACCATACGATTTCTTCCCTCATGACGAGCATGCGGCATGCCGTATCGGCGATCACGTATGCCGAGGTGGGGGAATGATCGATTATGGACATCTCGCCCACGCTCTCACCGGGATGCAGGTAGACCAGCGGTGGTCCGTCCGGGGAGATCAGGTGAACGCGCACTCTGCCGGAAAGCAGGAGATAAAGATTATGGTTCGGCTGCCCTGAAGCAATGAGCACTTCTTCGGGCTTCAGTTCCATAACGGTGCACGCACTCAGAACTCCTTCTATGGAGTCCAGGCTTACGTACTCCAGCAGGTGCAGTCTTTTCAATTCTTCCCTGGTGACCGGCAAGCCACAATAACTCATCGATGTTTCCTCCCCGTGCGCTGGGAATCGGACGCTTTGCCGCCGAATCCCGACGGATATCTGACATATAGACGTAATGGACCCCTATGAGGCATATAGCATGCCGGCGGCTGTTCCGCATGCGAAGAACGCCGGCACGATGCATCCCGGGCTTCGGAGAATATCGGTTCGGAGGTCAGAAGAATGTCTCCACGGCGCGGTGGTCCTGAAAAGTATTCAGAACTTCGGGGAGACCTTTGATGCTGCTGTTTGCCAGAATCCGGAACGTCAACTCGTGAACGCGCGCCTCCTCGGCGCATCGTTCGGCTTCAGTCGTGTGGAACCGATGAAGAAACTTGGCGAAACGCACCACATGGATCAATTCATGAGTCACTATATACAATCCGAACGGCAGGAGTTGCAGCTTCGGATCCATGAGGATAGCTCTTCGGATTCTGTGGTCCTGCAGGCATATCTTGAAGTAATCGCCGGGTTCGCTTCCGCGCAGGCGCTTGTCGGGACAACTTGCGTACCGGCGGATCTGAGCGAAGGCCGCATCCGTGATCTCCTCTTCGTGAAGGTCCTTCAATGATTGAATATCGTAGCGGTAACGCTTCCACTCGGAAGTGGATATCTTGTAGAAGTCACTTATCAGGTCTTCCGAAACATCGACAGCGTGCCTCAAAATCAAAACTTCGTCTTCCTGGAAAGGTGTTCTCTCCATGGCGAGCAATTCCTGTTATAAGGCGGAATAGAGACGACAAGATCTCCCACTCTTTTCGGACCGCTTGACCGCATCGCTTCTCTTATGGGAATGACGGCGGAAATCCCGTAAAACAGCTGCTCTTACTCCCGACCATTGTTAGATAGCATGTCATTTTCCCGTTGGTCAAGCTCAATGGGAAGCACGAGCACCTTATCCACCCGATGTCCATCCATATCCACCACTTCAAAGCGCAAGTTCTCCCATTCGAAGGATTCACCTGTCCTGGGGATATGCCCGAGGTGCATCATGACGAATCCCGCCAGGGTGTGATAGTATCCGCGGCTCTCACCGGGCAACACCTTGATTGCGAAGATATCCTTGAAATCCTCGAATGACAGCGCCCCGTCGAGCAACCACGAGCCGTCCTCGCGCTGCACGGCGGGTTCATCCGCTTCCTCCCCGAAGTTCGGCAATTCGCCGACTATGGTTTCCATGACATCGTTTATGGTAATGAAACCCTGAACGCTCCCGTATTCGTCAACCGCCAGGGCTGCGTAATTTCCCGTTTTTTTAAAAAGTTTTAAGAGCTTGAAGACGGATACATTCTCGTAGACAAAAAGAGGAGTCTTCAGGGAGGTTTCCAGGTTCAACGGACCCACCTCACAGTGAGTAAGCAGGTCCCTGGCATGGACTATCCCGAGCACGTTATCGATATCCTCCCGGCAAACGGGGTAGCGCGAGTGCCCGCATTCCCCGATCTTACGCCGTATATCCTCGGACGAGTCCCCGATATCTATCCAAACCATATCCGTGCGCGGTTTCATGATGGTTCCGACGCGCCGTTCGTCCAGGCGGAAAATGCTCGTCACCATATCCCTTTCTTCTTTCTCGAACAGTCCCACCTGGGCGCCCTGGTCGATCATCAGGCGTATTTCTTCTTCCGTTACCGGAGACCCCTCCGATGGTCGCACGCCTGACAGGCGTATAACGGCGTCACTGGAGACGCTGAGCAGGAATACGATCGGTGAAGAAATGCGGGCGAGCAACCGCATCGGCCTCGATACGATGGTGGCTACTTTTTCCGGATTGTAGAGCGCCACCCGCTTCGGAACCAGTTCACCGAGAATGAGTGTGAGGTATGTCGTGCCGAGCACCACCACCACCGTGGCGAAGGGGCCGCTGAGGCCGGCCAGGGCGGGAACTGTCCTCAGGTATTCCGAGAGTTTCTCGGCGATCGTCGCATCTCCGAATGCGCCGGTCAGTATTCCCACCAGCGTCACTCCGATTTGCACCGTGGGCAGGAAGGAATCCGGATGATTGGCGAGGTTCAGCGCTGCGACGGCCCCTCTGTCGCCCTCCTCGGCCAGTTGCTGGAGGCGCGCCTTGCGGGATGATATGATGGCGATTTCCGACAGGGCAAACGCGCCGTTGGTGATATTGAGCATCAGGATGATCATCAGGTAGACAATCAACCACCGCATATGGGCAACCTCCTGCAAGATCGTCAAATCCTATAGCATATCGCACGTGCACGAAAAAGATAAAGACGATCGCCCCATAACGCACCGGGGTATTAGAATCGCTTTCGGGAATCCAGGATCATGGTAACCGGTCCGTCGTTGACCAGGAACACCTCCATTAATTCCTGAAACCTGCCGGTGGCGACGGAAAGGGACGTCTTGCGCACTTCCTCCACGAAAGCTTCGTAAAGAGCCCTGGCTTGTTCCGGAGGCGCCGCTTCCACGAAAGACGGCCGTCTCCCTTTGCGGCAGTCGCCCCAGAGCGTGAACTGCGAAACGATCAGTATGCCCCCGCCGACATCCATGACGGAGAGGTTCATCTTGTCCGCCGCATCGGCAAATATGCGAAGGTTGACAATCTTGTCCGCAAGATAGGATATGTCCTCCGGACCGTCCTCGCGGCCCACTCCCAGAAGCACCAGAAGTCCCTTGCCGATTCTGCCGACTTCCTCTCCCCCGATCCGTACTCCGGCCTCGCTGACCCGCTGTACCACGGCGCGCATGTAATACTCCTCTCCTTTCATCCGATACTGAGCTGTAGCCACTTCGTGGTTGGGGCGCGTCCATTGTGGCCGTCAAAGCCCCACCCGCGAAATGCTGTTGATATCTGCCCGGCCATTGGCTGTTTGACCTGCCCTGTTAATAAGGATATATAATGCGGGATTCGCCCGGCAACACACTATCGATTCCGCCGATGTGCGGAAGTTTTCGAGGTTTCAGGAACCCTATGCTCAGGCAACCTTTTGTTCTGCTCGTAAACCCCTGGATCACCGACTTTGCCGCTCATGATATGTGGGCAAAGCCGATGGGGCTGCTGCTCCTCGCCTCGCTCCTGCGTGAAGGTGGATGCAGGGTGGCCCTCGTCGACTGCCTCGACCGTCTCGACCCCATGGCGAAGAAGGAAAACGGGATTATTCCCGGGGGCAGCCGGGGGTACGGGACCGGGAAGTACCCGAAGACGCCCATTCCCAAACCCGAGGCGTACAAGGATATACCCAGAACGTATTTCCGGTACGGACTCCATCCCGATACCCTGCGTCTCCGGCTGCAAGCGCACCCGGAACCCGATCTGATATTGGTGACTTCCATAATGACCTACTGGTATCCCGGAATTCGGGACACTATCTCGGTCTTGGCTGAAGTCTTTCCCCGTTCACCGATATGGCTGGGGGGAATATACGCACGACTCTGTACCGGGCATGCGCGGACGGTGAGCGGGGCCCACGAAGTATTTGCAGATTCCGTCGAGTCGCTTCCCGACCGGATTGAAGCCGCAACGGGGGTTGTCCTGAGCAACAGGAGCGTGTGGGGGACCTTTTCCGCCTATCCGCCTCCGGCGTTGGACCTCATCGCCGGCCTCGAGTACGCTCCGATACTGGCCAGTCGCGGCTGCCCCTTCCGGTGTCCGTACTGCGCGTCGGAATTGCTCCAGCCGGGGTGGCAGAGGCGGAGCGCCGAATCGATTTACCGGGAAATCTGCCTGTGGCGCGGGAAAGGGGTTGTCGATTTTGCCTTCTACGACGATGCCCTGCTCCTGCAGGCCGAGACGACCCTTAAGCCGGCGCTGGAACGGCTGTGCGTGGATGCCGGCGTGCGCGTGCGCTTCCACACGCCCAATGCGCTACACATCCGCGCTCTGACCCCGGAGTGGTGCGAACTGCTCTACCGGAGTGGATTTACCACGATCCGCCTGGGCCTTGAAAGCACGCGTCCCGACAGGCAGCGGCAATGGGGAGGCAAAGTGGAGACGGACATGTTCCCATGGGCTATGAAAAACCTGCGGAACGCCGGGTTCGTGGCGAAGCAGATCGGTGTCTATCTCCTTTGCGGCCTGCCGGGCCAGACACCCGAGGAAGTGGCCGAAGCGATCGATGTGGTGGGCGATGCGGGTGCATCGCCTTTCCTCGCCGAATATTCCCCCTTGCCGAAGACGGCCATGTGGCGCGATGCGGTGGCCATTTCTCCCTTCGACATCGAAAGCGAACCGCTCTACCATAACAATAGCTTTTTTGCGTGCCGCAGGCCGGAGTTCACTTACGATGACCTGGAGATCCTCAAACAACGGGCGCTTCGGGTCCGCCGGTCGATTTCGGGGGGAGCGGTTCCCCCTTGAGGTTGTTCCGTGCCCGCATTCGGGAATTTGGGAAAATGCTTGAAACCGGAAACGGGATCGAACGAGTTTTGGACGCAATGCGCCCACAGCCTGCCCGGCCCGAACTCGCAGCCGGCAACTCGCAACCCGTAAAGCGAAATCCGATCACTCATCCCACCAGTTGCCGGCGATCTTTTTCTCCACGGCGCCGCGAGGCAGAGTCCATGTCGAACCGGCCATCCATTCACCGAACTCCTCCGGAGGCAGAGGCCGGCTGATGAGATAACCCTGCGCCATATCGCAGCCATGTTCCGCGAGCTTTTCCCAAATACTGGAGTTCTCCACGCCTTCCGCCACAATCTCCATCCCCAGGTTGTGTCCCAACTCTATGATCGACTGAACGATCTTGGCGTCGGTTTCATCCTTGTGCATGTTCACTACAAAGGAGAGGTCTATCTTTATTACCTGCACGGGCAGCTTCTTGAGATAGGCCAGGGAGGAATAGCCTGTTCCGAAGTCGTCGATGGAGAGCTTGATGCCCATGCCGTTGAGTTCCTGGATGACCTTGAGACCCCGATTCGGGGTGGTCATGATGGTGCTCTCGGTTATCTCCAGTTCCAGGCACGCGGGTGAAACCTGGAACTCCTCCAGCATGCCGGCAATCTGGTTCGGCAGTTCCGGGTCCTGAACGTTCAGGGCGGAAAGGTTGACGGCGGCGGGAATATCCAGGCCGGACTGGAGCCATAGCCTCTGCTGCCGGAGAGCCATGCGAATGACCTTGAGCGTAACGGCTTTGATGAGTCCCCCCTGTTCGGCGAGAGGTATGAACTCTCCCGGAGATACAAACCCTCTTTTGGGATTCAACCATCGCAACAGGGCCTCGACGCCGCAGATCTGGCCGGTGGCTATGTTCACCTTGGGCTGGTAGTAGAGGAGCAATTCTTCTTTGTCTATGGCCCTGCGCAGTTCTCCCATGAGCGTCAGGCGATCCAGGTTGCCTTCCCCATGATCGGAATCGAACACCGCGTAGCCGCTTTTGGTGCGTTTGGCGGCATACATGGCGACATCAGCCTTACGCAGGATCGTGTCTTTGTCCTTTCCGTGAGCCGGTATCATTGCGACTCCGATACTGGCATCGACGCTGATGTACTGGTCCTCGACGAGAAAAGGTTCTTCCATGCTCTTGAGTATCCTCCGGCACACGTCCACCGTATTCTTCAGGTTGTGCACCTCGGGCAGGAACACTCCGAATTCGTCGCCTCCCAGCCGTGCTATGGTGTCGGTATCCCGTACGATGTTGCGAAGCCTTCTGCCGAATTCCACAAGAAGCACGTCCCCCGCGTGATGGCCGAGGCTGTCGTTGACATCCTTGAACCTGTCAAGGTCGATGAGGAGGAAGGCCATCTCTTTGTTCTTGCGTTGCGACGCCCGTATTTCGTATTCGAGGCGGTCGAAGATGAGAACTCGATTGGGAAGGTCCGTGAGGGGGTCGTGGAGAGCGTGGTATTCGAGTTGTTTCGTTCGTTCCTTTACTTTCTCTTCCAGGTCTTTATTGATATCGCTGATCATCTTGTAAAGTTCGAAGCTCTCGAGAGCGTTGGCGCTATTGAGAAGAATTATCGACAGGAGAGAAAGCGAGATATCGGGAACGTCGTTTTTTCCCCGTTCGAGCACGCCGACGAACATGCCCCGGACCCTTGCGCTGGTGGCTATGACGTGAAGGACTATCTGATCCTCGAAATCGCTCGATGAAACCATGGTGGGACGGTTTTCCCTGAGCGCCCATCCAAATGTCCCGTTATCGATGAACTGCCTCACTTCTTCCTGAACGAAGGGTTCCGTACCCGGCGGGTCGCAACTGGCCAGGTAGAAGTCCGAAGTGGCTTCGTCCACCAGGAAAAAGGCCGTGGTCTGAAAAGACGTCAGGCGCTTTATGCGCGAGCGGGCATCGTCAAGGATGGCCG
Organism: uncultured Syntrophobacteraceae bacterium; assembly: GCA_964407285.1. Classification (GTDB taxonomy): domain Bacteria; phylum Desulfobacterota; class Syntrophobacteria; order Syntrophobacterales; family Syntrophobacteraceae; genus CAYOVG01. Next base: position 1,213 of record CAYOVG010000093.1, on the reverse strand, counting down.
AGGGTTCTTGCAGTTTGTTTATGTTAGGCTGAAAATCCGCAAGGGAAGCCGCCATATCCAAAGCGTCAAGCGTGAATCGATTAACCTCTTCGAGGTATTTGACACGCTCTTCCAGTTCCCGGATTCTTTGTCTTGCCCGCTCTCTTTTACTCATAGGCAAAGAACCTGACGACTTCGGTCAACTGACGGTCCAACTGCCTCGCAGTGGAATCGAAGATGCTCACGGGAAGGCAGAGGCACTCCCAGGCATGAGAGCCTAGGGGAGGCACGAAAACCTCGCCGCTCGATCCGATTCCCAAGGCGTTCACGATGATATCCGCCATGTGAATCAGTGACGCGTCCACCGGATGCTGCGCCTTTTCGGGTTCATGATGGCTCTGAGCCGTGGTCTCCAGTATGACCGGAAGCTTCCATTCCTTCAGTAAAACGGCTCCGATTGTTGTATGAGACGTACCGAGCACATCCGGTTCCACTTTACAGAGGAGGTCCCTGTTCCTGCGGGCGGCAATCAATGCGGCCCTTGCGTGCGCGGGGTAAAAACCGAAGATGATCAGGCGGCCGATATCGTGGAGCAACCCCTCGATGAAAAGCCGCTCGCTGTTGGCGGTATTTTTGAATTTGCCCAGTATCCTCGCCGCCATTCCGCAGGCGATACTGTGCTTCCAGAAAGACTCCAGGCTTATCAGTTCCTGCGGAATGTCCTTGAACGTGTTGGTGATGCAAATTCCCATCGCAAGGGTGCTGAGTTGCTTGGTGCCGACAATGGTCACGGCCCTGGACAGGGAATCGATCCTGGAAGGAAAGCCGTAGAAGGAGCTGTTGACCAACTTCAGCAGCCGGACCGTAAGACCCGTGTCCTTGCTGATAACGTCGGCGATGGAGTGAGCGGAACTACGGGGATTGCCGATGACGTCCTGGATCTGCCAGAAGATGGCGGGAAGAGAGGGTAATTTGATGTCGTCCTGGACCATCCGGAACGGGTCTATCGGTTCCAGGTCCTTCCCGTCCGTGGCGGGAAAAGATTCCGCGTATTGTCTCTCTCCTTTGTCTATGTTGCGTCCGGCGGGTCCGCGGTTCGCTCCCCCCTCACTCAACCTCATGGCTTCTCTGATGGTGCAGATCCTGAAGAGTTCCCGGACGGCCGGATGCTTGAAATCCGAATGGCGGAAGCGGGACTTGGTTGTCTTCATCGCTTCTTGCAGGATATCGGGAT
>CAYOVG010000092.1:0-19813 GCA_964407285.1 uncultured Syntrophobacteraceae bacterium | reverse complement strand
GCAGCTACGGCAAGTGGGGCCGAAAATGACCTTTACCTTAAGTCAACGCCATTGTGGAGCATGCTTAAGTCAACGCCATTGAGAGGCAAGATCCACACTGCGGATGGCACAATCACGTACAAACCACAAAGTGTCAAGGAAGGAGGATTTTCCTGCTCCATTTGGGCCAAATAAAACGTTTATAGAATTAGTCGGTATGGATACATCAGCTAAACAACGAAAGTTTACAATTTTCATATGCGAAATGTGAACTGACATGATAACTCCTAGGCATTTCTAGTAAAACTAATATCTCTAGACATTGAGCCCATATTTTTAAGCATATGCTTTAGATATACTGATCACCTAACTCCGTAATGATCTGCTCCACGTCGTCTCCCGTCTGAGTCGCCAGGTCGCTCATGGCAAGCCGCAGCCGCTGCCGCATCACCGGATCATTCACATCCTCCAGCGTTCTCAAGGCCCCTCCACGCCGTCCCAGTCGGAACAGGAGCCTCTCCTCCTCCGGCAGCGCCAGGTAGCGGTCGATCACGGCGAGCATCGCCTCTTTGTCTTCCGGCAGCTTACCGGCGACTTCTTCAAGAAGGTTCATGATGTGGTCGGACGTGAGCGTACTGCGTATGCCGGAAAGGGTCTGAATGAACAGGCGGATTTCGCGCACGGTGTCGTCGTCGGAAAGAAGGCGGAACCGCCCGGAGGCCATGTCTTCGCTGAGCGGGGCTCGCGACGGCGCGCGGGTGCTGCGAAGCCTGATAAAATGCGGATCTATGGCGTTGAGCACCCTGGCGGTTTCGATAGCGTGCTCCTCCGAGAGGTCCACGCCCCCCAGGCCCGGCATGACGTATTCGGAAAGGGTGATTCCGGCCTCGATCACCTTCCGGCCCGCGTCTATGTGTTCCGCCGCCGCGCATCCCTTGCGGACGAACTCCAGCACTTTGTCGGACCCGCTCTCCAGGCCGATGTGGATACGGTCGAGTCCCGCCGCCCGCAGTTCCTTCATCTCCTCCAAACTCTTGCGGGCGATCGTGCCGCTCCTCCCGTAGGAGGTGATACGGCGAATGCCGGGCACCCGTTCTCTTAAATAGCGAAGAGCCGCCGCCAGGTCCTCGGTGCGCATCAAGAGGCTGTTGGCGTCCTGGATGAAGACGCTCCCGGTCCCGTGGACGAGCCAGGACGCCACGTGGCGGCGGCATGCGTCGTTGCGGGGGTCGGTCATCACCCGGTAGAGCACTTCCCTCGTGAAAGCGCCGTCATGCCCCATGGACCGGGAGAGAACGCGCAGGTCCTCCGTGATATCGCGTACCGCGTCTATGTCGCTTCGGATTTCGGCAAGAGATCTGCGGCTGAACTTCTGCCCCTTGTAGACGGGGCAGAAGGTGCATCGATTCCACGGACAGTTGCGCGTAAACCGCAGCAGAAGGCTGCTCGCCTCGCTCGGCGGGCGAATGGGGCCTTGCTCGAAGAATTTGACATCACGTGTCGCCATGGCGCATTCACTCCTTTATAGAACTATATCCGAACTTACAATACCGTTTCCGGCCCCCATCAATCAAGACCACGGATGTGCATCAGGGATGATTTCCCCCTGGTCCACGCCGCCGCCGGCCGCGATACCCGGTTTGGTCAGCCCCTTGATGAAAGAGCGATGAAGGAAAAAGAGACTTCCTGTCGTCCGGATGTATTCCTTGCCCCTCTCCATGCTGTAATCGGCCGGCCCGTTCCCGAGGTCCGCTCCCGCGCTCATGATCCTTGGTCTTTGAGCCTTTCCCCTTTCTCCCTTTGTTGACGCCGTGAATGCGGCCATTGCACGCATCCACCCAATGTTTGCCGTGGATTCGGGGCTTGCGGCCCGAGCCGCGATCCAAATCCATGCCGGCGGATGTTGGCTGCCGCGGCATCCGCGCACTGCAACCCATTGAGTTGACGACTTTCAGGTTTACAAAATTTGTCGTCGTCGTTACAGTGATGTGACGAGTTGGTTGCGGGTCTGTGTCTTACCGGTTTCATCACCGCGCTTTCGGCTCTCTCAATACCGGCCGAAGTGCTCCCGCGCCCCTTTCGAGCGCAGACTCGGTTGAATTATCCTGGTTGGATTCGAGGAGGTGGAGGGTGAGGATTCTGTTCCTGGACGGACAGGCGGACAGATCGACTCGAGAGAGATCGAGGCAGGCGTTACTGCTGTTGGAATTCACCGTCCTGTTCATCATTCTGCCGACCGTTTACATGGCCTACCGGCCGTTTTTGATCCATCCTTTTCCCGTCGTCTGGGGTTTTGCCGCCTGTTGCGTCTGGATATTGAAACGTGACGGATCTCTTTCGTTGCAGGATTTCCTGGGAGCTCATCCGGGTAAGGAGAGGGTCCGGGCAGCCCTGGCGAGGTTTGCGTTTTGGGCTGTCTTGCTCATACTCTACGCCGTATGTTTCGAACCAGGGAAACTCTTCGCGTTTCCTCGCAATAATCCTTTAGTGTGGCTGCTTTTCGTCTGGCTCTACCCTGTTCTTTCCGTGATTCCACAGGGGATCATCTATCGTGTGTTCGTCTTCAGACGATACCGGGATCTGTTTGGAAGCGATTGGGCCATGATCGCCGCCAGTGCGCTGGTGTTCTCCTATGCGCACATCATTTACCGGAATCCTGTTGCGATCGTCCTGACGTTGTTCGGCGGGCTCTTTTTTGCCCACACCTACGCGAAGGACGGCTCTCCATGGCTTTCCAACGTCGAGCACGCCATCTACGGCGACTTCGTCTTCACCATAGGACTGGGCTACTATATCTGCAGCGGAGTATTCCTGTAACGCGAAGGATTTGTTGCAGCGAGGGACGGAGCCGGTTCGAGGCTACCAGTGCGCGGAGATGAAATCAACCATGATGCGCGCCGTTTCATCCACCGTCCGGGGACAGGTCGCCGCGCCGGCGAGCACATGGTGACAACCGTCGGCGATGCGGCGCATCTTCTTGTTCTCGGAGCCGATTCGGTCGAAGGCCTTTCTCATCTCGGGAAGGGATATCACGTCGTCCATATCCGTGTAAAGGATGAGGGTGGGCTGGACGAGCCTGGAAAGATCGGCGGATCGCGCCAGAAGAACCGCACCCATCATGGCGAACAGACCGTCGGTGTGCTGCCTGCAAGTCCAGTAGCGTCTCTGCAGTTCGGAAACGGGAGTGAACTCCCGGTACTTCCCCACGAAGATGCGAACCCAAAGGCGTCCCCACGGCCAGGTGATAAGAGCCGCCCTTCGATCGGCAGGATAGAAATTCGGAGAGACAAGAATCAAGCCGTCTATGTTCGCTCCCCTGCTTGCCGCCCACACCGCCAGGGCCGCCCCGGTGGAAGTCGCGACGACAATCACCCGGTTCGCCATGGCTTGACCCACGGCAACGGCTTCAGATAGGTCCTGAACCCAGTCCGTGACTCCGATCCCCTTGAAACCATCGGGCCCGAGACCATGCCCCTTCAGTCGCGTGAAGAATACGTTAGCCCCGACGCCCTCGCCAACCTGTTCCACCACGGGAGAGATCTCCCGCCTGCCCGCGCCGAAACCATGAACATAGACCAGCGCCAAATGGGTCCTCTCGCGTTTCCCCTGGTTCCAGGCAATCGTCTTTTCCGCGCCTGCCGTTAGATTCGGGTACCCGGCCTCCCCGGCTGCAATGTAATCTTCCAGCGTCGACAGATCGGAGGGGAGGTCCACACGACCCATCTCGGCCGGCAGATCGATCACGGGCCCCGGCAGCAATGCCAGGGCAAAAAGCAGCCCAAGACACAAGCCGCTCCGAAGTAAGACTTTCACCTTCAACCCTTGTTTTAGTGAAAACCAATGGAACTCTGGGCGATCACCTTTGATTTGGAGGCTATCTTAACAGGGCGCCCGGTCTCTTTCGTTTCTTCGACGTTACATTCGTATGAAAATTCGAATCCCTTATCCAAATAGACGCGAAGGGCATCAAACCTGCATTCCTGTTTCCTTCCTCCTCCACGAGTGGAATTGAGTAATGCTTCCTCCAACGTTTAGCTGTATCCGGTGATGACCTGTATTACCCGGTGCTTATATTTAAGCTGTAGACGACGAGTGAGAGTTCCCATTTATGCAGCGAATCGGTTCGACGGGCCGGCTCACATTCCGTAATGGCGGGGCCGTCGGCAGCGTTGCCGGGCAGATGTCGGCAACGCGGGATCTCGAGCGATGGTGTCCGGCGACGAGCGAGGGAAGAGGCCGGATTACGGTTGGCGGGAACGAAACCCACGGGCTTGAAGCTACGTAGCGGCATGAACCCGCAACCCACAACCCATAACTCGCAACCCGTAACCCGTAACCCGCAACCCGCAACCCGCAACCCGCAACCCGAAGACAACCCGAGGAGGTGTGGCTATGGAAACCAATAAAGTTGAAAGACTGCACCCGGATTTGCCGCTCACCCGGTTGGATCCCAAGAAGAGGGTGGGGCTGGTGGTGGTCATCACCGGCAACGGCAAGGGCAAGACATCGTCGGCCGTGGGCATGGCCGTAAGGTCGTGCGGCCACGGCATGAGGGTGTCGATGATTCAGTTCATGAAAGGGGACCTCTATACCGGGGAATGGGACGGCATCGGAAAGCTCGACTGCAGCATCGAACTCATCCCCGCGGGCATGGGGTTTTGCGGAATACAGGGCAACCCGTTCCCCCACTCGATGCACCGGGAAGCCGCCCAACAGGCGCTCCGCATCGCTGCGGAGAAGATCGAATCCGGTGCGTACGATCTCTTAATCCTCGACGAGGTAAACAACGCCCTCAAGCTGAAACTGCTCGACCTGGAACAGGTGCTGGACCTGGTCCGCGGCAAGCCGCCCTCCATGCACATCGTCCTGACGGGCCGCGACGCACACCCCGAGTTGGTCGAACTGGCGGATACCGTCAGCGAGGTGGTCGAGATCAAACATGCGTACAGGAAGGAGATCGAGCCGCAACCGGGCATCGACTACTGAACCACGGTTCCGCCTCCTTTCCACCCGGCCGTACGGCAGCCGACTGCTGTCCTTCCCGGTTCTCCCGGAATACCGGCCCGGCTTTTGAAACGGGCCGGTATTCCGAATTGCGTCGGTCCGGATGTCGCGGACAGTCAATCCACGCCCGTGGCCTTCAAAGATCACGAGGAGCAAAAAGATGGATTTCTCTATCCCGGAAGATATCACCGCCGATCTCGAGCGGTTCAAAGGGTTTCTCGACAAACGCCTGGTCCCCCGTTTCCCGGACTGGTACAGGGAGGGGGAGATTCCCGTGAGCTTCTTTCAGGAGTTGGGAAAAGGGGGATGGCTTGCTTACGACGATGTGGGGGGACGTCTTGTGGAACAGTCCACCCTGAAGCAGGCCGTGTTGATGGACGCCCTGGCGAGGGTGTCGTCGGGGGTTGCCGTCGCCGTGCTGGTGCAGATTTCCCTGGGGACCAAGGGTCTCTCCCTCTTCGGTACCGATGCCCAGAAGCGGGCTCACCTGGAATCGGCCGTTCGAGGCGAGACGCTCCTGTGCCTGGGCAATACGGAACCGACGGCCGGGAGCGATGTGGCCGGCGTAGCGCTTCGGGCGGACAAAGCCGATGGCGGCTGGGTGCTCAACGGGACCAAGTCGTTCGTCACCAACGGGTTCATGAGCGACATGGCCCTGATCACGGCGGTTTCCGACCCGGATGCCGAAAGGAACAAACGCATGTCCATGTTCCTGGTGGACCTCTCCTCCGGCGGCATCACGAGAAAGAAGCTCAACAAGCAGGTGTGGATTCCGTCCGACCTCACCCGGCTGCAGTTCAAGGATGTATTCGTGCCCGAGGAGGACCTCGTCGGAGAGCCGGGCAAGGGGTTGCAGCAGGTGCTGGCGATATTCGCCAACAGCAGGATCACCATCAGCGCCCTCACTATCGGGACGGCCGTCGGGGCGTTCCAACTGGCCTTGAACCATGCCAAGAAACGCAAAATGTACGGCGGGAGGCTCGCGGACCTGCAGGCCAAGTCGTTCGAGATCGCCGAATTCTACACCAGGATCGAAGCGGCCAGGCTGATGCTCTGGAAGGCCTGCTGGACTAAGGACCGGGGGGAGGACTTCAAGCTCGCCTCGTCCATGGCCAAGTACCTGGCCGTGGAGGTTGCCAGGGAGGTGGGCGTCTGGGCCGCGGACATATTCGGCGGAGTTTCCGTGATTTTCGAACACCCCATTCACAAGTATCCCATGGACGCCTGGGGATCGTCGCTGGGAGAGGGGACGCAGGATGTGCAGAAGCTCGTGATATTCCGGGAGATAATGCGCAGGGAGGGTCACGAGTTCGACGAATAGGCGGACGGGAAATCAGGCGCCCTCGCCCCCCTGTCCAGGACATCCCGGATCAGCCGGACGAACGGCCCCTTGTTGAACGGTTTGAGCACAAGCTCCTTGATCCCGATCGCCTTTGCCGTTTCGGCCGTCACTTTCTCGCTGAATCCCGTACAGAGGACGATCGGCATGTCCGGCCGGATCTTCAGGATTTCCGCGGCCAGTTCGATCCCGGTCATCCGCGGCATGGTGCAGTCGGTGATCAGCAGGTCGAATTCCGACGGCTGAGCGGAGAAAAGAGCGAGGGCGTCGAGCACGTCCAGCTTTGCGGTCACTCTGTAGCCGTATCTTTCGAGGAGCCGGACGGCCAGGTCGGTGATCGCCGGCTCATCGTCCACGATGAGGATTCGCTCCGTTCCCGAGGGCGGAACTTCCGACGAATCCACTGCCGTGGGCGGCAGGTCCTCGACCATCGGAAGAAAAACGTCGAAGGTGCTCCCCGTGCCGGGTTCGCTTCGCACGAGAATCCCGCCCCCGTGCCGCTTGACGATCCCGTGCACGACCGCCAGTCCCAGCCCGGTCCCCTTCCCCACCTCCTTGGTGGTGAAGTAGGGTTCGAAGATGTGCTGCAGAGTTTCGGCATCCATGCCGTGCCCGGTGTCCGTGACGCTGAGTCTCAGACATGGTCCGGGCTCCACCCCTGAAACGTACGGAGCGTCGGGACCGCCGACACAGTATTCCTTCCGCAGGGAGATGTCGAGCACGCCCCGGCCGTCCATGGCGTGAGAGGCGTTGGTGCACAGGTTGATGATGACCTGGTGGATCTGGGTCGCGTCAACCACGGCGATGCCTCTCTCTATATGCTGCCTGATTTCGATGGTGGAGGGGAGCGAGGCCTTCAAAAGTTTGAGCGCTTCCTTGACCACTATGCTCATATCCAGCGCTGCCGTCGTCTGCTCCTTGCCCATGCGGCTGAAGGCGAGAATCTGCTTTACGAGGTCCTTCGCGCGGGATGCCGCCCCGAGCACCTGTTCGAGGTCGTACCTCAGCCTGTCCGATATGCCGTCTTCGTCCAGCGCCATTTCGGTGTAGCCGAGGATCGGCAGGAGAATGTTGTTGAAGTCATGGGCGATTCCTCCGGCGAGCGTTCCCATGGCTTCGAGTTTCTGCGCCTGGATGAGCTGCGACTGGAGTCTTTCCCTCTCCGCTTCCGCCCGCTTGCGCTCCTGGAGTTCTTCCTGGAGGTTGTGGTACAGTTGGGCATTGTCGAGAGCAATCGAAGCCAGGGCGGCGAACCTTTGGACGATATCGAGTTCCTCGGCCCCGAACTTCCTGGTATCCCGAACGTACGCCAGTCCGATTACTCCCCGGACCCTCGCGCCCGACTTGAGCGGAATGCCCATTACCGAACCGAACTCATCCCAGTGGCGGTCGCGGCTTCGCATTTCCCAACCGGCGTAATCGCCCACTATGAGCGGTCTTCCCGTCTGCCAGACCACTCCGCCCATGCCCACTCCGGGAGCGATGCGATAGCCGATATGCTTCTTGTACTCGCCCACCCCCGCGCGTATTTCCAGGTCGTGCCTTTGAGAATCGTAGGTATAGATGAAACCGTGAGGAGTTCCCACCAGGGCGGAGGCGTGGGTGATGATGGAATCGAGCAGTTCGTCGAGTTCCAGTCGGCTCGCCACTCCCAGGCTCATCTCATGCAACGCCGCAAGGTACTCGTTTTGCTTGCGCAGTTCGGTGGTGCGCTCCTCGACGCGTTTTTCCAGGTCGCTGTACGCTGCCTTGAGGGATTCCTCGGCGAGTCTTTGCGCCTGATGGGCCCTCAGCGCCCCGATCCCGTGCGAGAGATTGCCCGCCAGTTTCGTGAGAAGCTCCACCTCTTCTCCATCGAAAGCGTCCGGTTCCGACGCGTAGATAGCGAGGCACCCCAACACCCGGCCATCCAGAAAGAGGGGAAAACCGGCAACCGACGCATAGCCCCTCTTCATAGCCTCGGCTCTGAAGGGCGCAAACCCCGGATACTCCTGAACGGAACGAGCCATGCAAGGAAGCGCCGTCCGGATGGACATCCCGGCCGGACCCCGTCCCCGCTCGTTGTCCATCCACGAAACCCTTATCGCATCGAGATATCCTTCCTCGTGCCCGTAGCGGGCGACGGGGGTGACGGTCCGCTCCTCGTCGTCCTCGGCATACCCGACCCAGGCCATCCGGTAACCGCCCGCTTCCACCACCATCCGGCAGATCTCGTGCAGCAGTATGACTTCGTCCTTGATGTGGATCACGGCGTTGTTGCATTCGCTGAGCGCCTGGATCACCCTCTTGGCCTTGAGCAGTTCCTGCCTTTTCTGCTCGCGTTCTATCGCATTGCGGATGCACCGTTCAAGAGTATCGGGGTCCAGCCGGTCTTTGGTGAGATAGTCGGCCGCTCCCGCTCGCATTGCCTCGATGTCGACTTCGTAGTCCCCCTGGCCCGTGATGAATATGACCGGTATTTTGCTCCTGCGCGGGAAAAGCTCCAGTAACTCCAACCCGCTCCGTTCACCCAGCCTGTAGTCGATAATGCATACATCACAGGTCGCATCGGAAATCGCGCTCAGCGCCGAATCGAAATCCTCCACACGGCGCAACTCGAACGTACGCTCGGCGCCACGCATAAGGTTGAAGGCTTCGCGAATCAGGACGAAATCATCTTCATCGTCCTCGACGAGAAGAACTCTGATGGGCAGGTTTCGATCCACCATCGGTATTCCCCATGTGGGTGAGAGTAACCGTAGCGATAGAGATAAAGGAACCGGCAACCTTATGCGTGTTCCCACGCGAAAGCGTGGGAACGAGAGGTCCTCGCGTCATGCGGGTCCCCCGGCTTATAGCCTACGGCCGCTTTGCCCCGCCGACGAAAAGATGAAGCGGATTCCTCCGCATTGGCGGCGTTTTCCCGGATCATTCCGTCCATCTCCGAAACCGCCCTGTTTATCTGTTCGATTCTCCGCGCCTGCTCGCTGAAGCGGTGGTGGTTTCCGTTGGTCCCTGGAAGATTCGGTCCCATTTCAGTTTCCTCTTTCCGTGTGGATGACGAAGTACGAGCCGGGATTACGAGATTGTGACCCCGGATTACGAGATTGTGGCTCCATTCGGAAATCTTTCTTCCCTTTTGGGTTCCGGGATGAAAGGGTTATGGAAAAGACCTGTACAGATGCATGAAGTTAGCAGGTATTGGCTCTATATGAAAGTGGAATTTAAGAAATCGTTGCGAACTGCCGGTTACGGGTTACGGGTCGCCCGGAGCGGGTTTCGGGTTGCGAGTTCGGACTCTCGTAAGCCGTAAGCGTAAATCGTGTTGCGCTCTGTTATGGATTGCGGGTTCTTCTCGTTCCCACGCTTGTGCGGGGAACGCATACCGGAGTGGTGAACGGAACGGGAAGAAACCGCTGTAAAATCCACGGCAGAGCGCGCAAGCACGGGATTCCACCAACTCGGGACAGGACTTCAAGACCCGGGAAGACCCCACGCAGGCGCATGGAAGCCGGGCGTAGGGTGGGCAACGCTTCACATTTGCCACCGACAAAACCTCCTGGTGAAGGACTGATCCGATAGTGTCGGCGTTCCGTGAGCCAAAGCGGCGAAACCCCGGATTGATGCTCTCCGGAAACAGCGATCACGCGGGAGCGGGGAAAACCACCTTGAAGACAGTACCGGAGCCGCCGGGACGTTCGACCGACAGATTGCCGTCCAACTGGCCGGAGAGGCTGAAAACCAGTTTCAACCCCAGTGTCGAAGTATTCTCCGGAATGACGGCGGGGGATAACCCCACGCCGTCGTCCCGGACGGACAAGACGAGATTTTGCCCCTCGGCCCTGTCGAGTTCCACCACGATTTTGCCCGAGCGCTCATCGGGGAAACCATGCTTCATGGCATTGGACACAAGTTCGTTGATGATCAGCCCGCAAGGCACCGCCTGCTCCAGGGACAGGCTGATGGGCGCAACCCGCACTTCCACCCTGACCCGTCCGTTCCCCGCGGGCCCCAACGAAGTCAGCAGTTGCGCGCAAAGGTTCTCCACGTAGGCGGCGAAATCAATGCGCGCCAGATTCCCGGAGCGGTAGAGCGCTTCGTGGAGAAGCGCCATAGAACGTACCCGGTCGCGCGTGTTCTGCAGTACATCGGCCACTTGCGGGTTTTGCGCCCGGTTTGCCTGGAGGCCGAGAATGCTTGCAACGATCTGGAGGTTGTTTTTGACGCGGTGGTGTACCTCCTTCAACAGGCAGATCTTTTCTTCCAGCGAACTGCGCATCCCGTCTTCCGCGCACTTGCGCTCGGTGATATCCTGTATCGTCGCCACCCGGTACAAAGGTCTCCCGTTCTCGTCGAACACGCTTACCAGGTCCAACTGCACCGGGAATGTCGAACCGTTCCTGTGCAACATATAGAGTTCGCAACGGCTGTGCCCCGCATGGTCCGATTCCGAGATGCAGGACGACAAACGTTCCCGCTCCGAAGGATCGTAGAGCGTGCTGATGGGAGAACCGGCCACTTCCTCGACCGTACGTCCCTGCAGGCGCGCATACGCCGGATTGCATATCATTATACAATTGCTGGAAGCGTTGCCGATAGCAATGCCGTGAGCGCAGTAGTTGAACGCATCGGCCCACCGGCGAAGAGCCGCTTCGACCTTCTTTCGCTCGGTGATGTCGTCGATGTCGCCCGCCGCGCCCGCTTCCCCCTGCAACCCCGCACTGTCGGCGCTCGAGTTCCCGGAATGGATGATCCGGGAAATGAGGGGCCCCAGCACTCGCGCGCCGACCGCTGCCGCCGCCAGGGTCACACCGCCTATAGCCGCCATATGCGCCGTCATCGAAACGACGACGGATTTCCCTTGCAACATGAATCCGGAGAAGACGGAACAGCGGTACAGCATCGCGACCGCCACGTTCGCGGAGAATATCGAGAACGCCAGAACAAAGAAAATACGGTTTCTGATCGAAGCGGGAAGCGAGTTCCCAGCCATTGTTTCCTCCTGAATCCATTTCAGATATGGCGGATATTCCAAAACTTTTCCCAAAACCCGAATACTCATCAGCCCGGCCCTATTCCCCCGCGGCCCCCCGGCTGCGTTACTGCTGCTTCTGCAGGACCGCGGTGAACCGGAACGTCGAGCCGTTTCCCTCCTCGCTTTCGACGCCGATCTCGCCGCCCATGGAGGAGGCGATCATCCTGGCGATGGCCAGCCCGAGTCCGATACCCCTGTGCTTTCTCGTGTTCGACATATCCAACTGATGGAACGGCATGAAAAGGTCCCCGAGCCGCTTCCTTGGGATTCCGACGCCCGTATCGGCTATCTCGAAGCTCAGCCTGACCGACGCAGCATCCTCGGATGCCCGAACAACACGAATGACGACGCTCCCTTTGTCGGTGTATTTGATGGCGTTGCCCGCCAGGATGGTCATGATCTGCCGCAGCCGGTCCGGGTCGCCGTACAGGGGAGAGGGAATCCGCGGATCTACGGTGTATATGAACTCGAGGCCTTTCCCCTGTGCTCTGAAATCCATGGTCTGCCACAATTCGCTGAGCATGGCTCGGATATTCACTTCCACGGCCTCGAAGCCGGGGACATCCGCCTCCAGGTTCGAAAAGTCGAATATGGCGTTGATGATCGAAAGAATCTCCTCGCCGGACGATTTCACCATCTCGACATACCTGCGCTGGTCCGGCGTGAGAGGAGTATCGATCAGCAGCATGGCCCCTCCGAACACTCCCTGTAACGGGGTTCGAAACTCGTGGCTCATGTTGGACAAAAACCGGCTCTTGGCGATGTTGGCGGCCTGGGCCTCGGCAACCATCAACTGGAGGCTCTGGTAGGCTTCACGCAAGGCGTCCTCCGCCAGCCTGCGCTGACTGTCGGCCTCTATCTTATCCAAAGCGAAGGATATGTCCGACGCCACCTCTTTCAGCAGTTCGATCTCCTTCTCGCGGAAAAAGGCCGGGGCCGCCGTGCAGATAGTGAGAGCGCCGTAGATCCGGCCCTGAAACCGGAGGGGAAACGATCCGCAGGACTTGAATCCGAACCGGACGGACGTTTCCACGGACGGAGCGCGGGGGACCTTCGAACAGCGATCGCATATGACCAGGCATCCTTCCCGCACGGCTCTGTCCGGAATTCCACCCTCCTCGGGGGACCCGCGGGCGCAACACCCCAATTCGCCCGGAGCCTCGATCCCGCACCCGAAACCGGCCACCGGGCAGACCTTCGACGTGGCGGAGTCAAGGCGGCCTATCCACGCCATGTCCAACCCGCCGCGCTCCACCATCAGGCGGCAGATTGCCGAGAACAGCTCCTCGGGGTTTCGCGTGTGCACGATGGTCTGGTTCACATGGCTGAATACGTCGTAAATCCGGTTCAGGCGAAGGATTTCTTCTTCGGCGCCATGCCTGAAAAGCGCTATCTCGATGACGGACTTCAGTTCTCGGCCGTTGAACGGTTTGAGGACATAACCGTAGGGTTCCGCGAGCTTCGCGCGCTCCAGCGTCAAGTCTTCGGAATAGGCCGTGAGAAAGATCACCGGAAGGTGAAAGTTCCTGCGAATCTCCCGTGCGGCATCGATTCCGTCCATGTCTCCCTTCAGGCGGATGTCCATCAGGACGAGGTCGGGATGATGCTCCCGGACGAGCGCCAGGGCGCTTTCCCCGGTCGCGGCGCAACCGGCGGCGTCGTAGCCCGCGGCTCCCAGGTGCTCCATGATTTCCATGGCTACTATGGCTTCGTCTTCGACTACGAGAATGCGGGAAGGATTCATAACCGGCTCCCGACCTTCAACCTCCAACGCCTTTCAGCATCTTCCTCACGACGGCTCCGACCGGGGAAGGGTCGCGGTCCATGTAGGCCAGGAAGCGTGGCCGCAGGCTGTGGCCCTTCGCAATGGTTCCGGCCTCGTTGTCCGGGAGGATCAAAATGATTCTCAGGTCAAAGAAGAGGTCTTTGATGGAAACGAGCCGGGAAAGCTCTTCCTCGTTCTCCGCGAGGATGACTCCCAGCGCCAGTTCCCTCCTGCGGTGCAAAAGCCTGTGCGTCAGATCGGAAATACTGCGGGACGCTTCCACCCTGATGCTCTTCCCGGGCATCGTCGTTTCGGCTTCCACCACCGACTGCAGCATCGCTGCGATGCTGCTCGTTTCCGGGCCATAGAAAAGTATGTTCATCTCCTGGCATTCTCCCTTGATGATACGTGGAGCGGTCATCGGGACGCATCCGACGCCCCGATCCATATCGATGGCAAAGGGCATGCCATGAGCGGGTAAGGAGTGAGGATTCAACAATATCGGGTGATTGCGGTCGTCCGGCGGGCGTGGTTTCGCTTCATGAACCCGCGGCGGGAATGCACCGGCCGGGCCAATGTCCAGGAATCGGGACATTTACCCATATATTGAAGCGCCGCGTTTCGAAAACTGAAAACTTCCGGTTGCGGGACCGTCAGAACCGGCGCATGATCCCGTGTCTCTTGAGGCGGTCGTAGAGGCGTGAACGGGAGAGTCCCGAGATCCTGGAGACTTCTTTCAGGTTTCCATCCGTAAGAGACACCAGGTCCGTCAGGTACTGGCGCTCCGTTTTGTCCAGCAGTTCATGGAGGGTGGGAAAGGATGCGTACAACTCGCATCCCCCCGGATCGGGGACGGCAGCCACGCACGCATCGGCCAGTTGCGCCTCCACCGATGCGCGGCTCAGCTTGATGCGGATGTCCGTGGGAAGGTGTTTCGTAAATATCGTGGGTTCATGGCGCGCCACGGTAAACACGGTTTCGACGGCGTTGACCAGCTCCCGCACGTTTCCGGGCCAGTCGTGGGTCCCCAGGACATCGAAGAACTCGGGGGAAAAGCCCTTCGAGGCGATTTTGTGGCTTTCGCAAAACTTGTTCATGTAGAACTGGACCAACTCCTTGATATCCCCCTTGCGCTCTCTCAGCGGGGGCAACGTTATGTTGAGAGCGCCCAGCCGGTACAGAAGGTCCTTCCTGAATCGGTCTTCTTTCACCATTTGGTGGAGGTCCCGGTTTGTCGCCGCTATCAGCCGGAAGTTGCTGACGACTTCATGCCTCGCGCCGAGCGGACGAAAACGGCGCTCCTGCAGGACCCTCAGGAAAGCCTTCTGAATCGAAAGCGGAAGCTCTCCTATCTCGTCCAGGAAAAGCGTCCCCCCGTCCGCCTGGCGTATCAGTCCGGTCTGCGCCTTGTCGGCCCCCGTGAAGGCCCCCTTCTCGTAACCCAACAGCGTGCTCTCGACGAGGTTTTCGGGAATCGCGGCGCAATCGACCGTGATGAAAATCCCCTGAGCGCGGGGGCTGTTTTCATGGATCGCCCTGGCGAACAACTCCTTGCCGGTCCCCGTCTCACCGTAGATGAGCACGTTGGCCTCGCCGACCGCCGCCTGCGCGACAAGGTCCAGGCAGGCCTTTATGGCCGGACTCTCTCCGATGATGCTTTCCCGCTTGAGGACCACCGCGGGTTTCGGGGACGCCTTGAGGCCGTCGCGGTATTGGAGGACCCTCTTGAGGGGAAGCACCACCTTTTCCGGAGAGAGCGGCTTTTGCACGTAGTCCCAGGCGCCGTTTCGAATCGCTATTTCCGCCCCCTCGGGGTCGCCCGCGCCGGTCATGATGATGACTTCGGGCGGGAACGGGCTCTTCATGATTTCAGGCAGCCCCTACAGGCCGCTGCCGTCAGGCAGCCTCACGTCGAGAAAGACGACATCGTAGGGCTTTCCCAGCGCCTCCTCGACCCCCTCCGTGAGGGTGTGTTTCTGAGCAGCCTTATGCCCTATTCTCTCGACCATCTGGGAAAGCATCCGGCACATGGCCTTATCGTCGTCTATGATCAATACGTCCGCCATAGGGAGTTCAGCCTTTGATCGCCATTTTTTCCGGGGGACCGGCCATCCGCTCGGTCCGCGACCTCATCCATCGCCGCGGTCGGCGGGAAGCTTCACTATCTGGAACCAGTAGTCGTTGAATTTCCTGACGGCTTCGCACATGCCCTCAAAGGTGACGGGCTTGGGAATGTAGGAGTTCGCCCCATGCGTGTAGGTCTGGACGACATCCTTGTACACGTGCGAAGTGGTGAGGACCACGATGGGAATACTCTTGAGGTCCGGGTCTTCCTTTATCTCCTTGAGCGCTTCGCGGCCGTCCATCTTCGGCATGTTGAGATCGAGGAGAATGATATCGGGCCGGGGAGCCAGGGCCGGATCGGAATACCTGCCTTCGCGCCTGAGGTACTCCATCAGCTCGACGCCGTCGGCGACCACTCGCAGATCGTTGAGGAGCTTGCTCCTCTCGAAGGCGTCACGAACCAGGATCACGTCGTCTTCATCATCGTCGGCCATCAAAATTACGGCGGGAACAGCCTTACATTCCACGAACACATATCCTTTCCATACTTTAGGGGAAATCTCATGAAACCAGAATAGCCTATTTCGAGCATCGTGACAACAGATTTAACCGGTCGTACTTCCTGTTGAACCCGCCCCCATATTCAGGGGACGAGAACGATTTTTCCGTACTGCTCCCCCTTTTCCATGATGTCGAAAGCCACCCGGCCCTCACCAAGGGGCATCACCCGGTCCATCACCGGCCGCAGCGGGCCGTTCCAAAGGAGCGGCATCAGTTCCCGAAAATCCTGGTGCGTGCCCATGGTGCTGCCGATGATGCTGATCTGCTTCGAGAAAATGTAGCGGATGTCGATCTCCGTCAGGGGGCCGCTCGTGTTCCCGACGATGACGATCCGCCCTCCGCGGGCCACGGCCTTCATACTGACAGCCAGTGTAGCCGCTCCCACGTTGTCCACCACCACGTCCACGCCGCGCTTTCCGGTCATGTTCATAAGCTCCCGGCCCCAGTCCACCCTGGAGCGGTCGAGGACGAAATCGGCTCCGAGTTCGCGCGCCTTCTCCCCCTTGCGGGCGTCCCCCGCCACCACGTAAACGGTAGCCCCCGCCATCGAGGCGATCTGGATGGCCATGCTGTTCACTCCGCCCCCCGCGCCCACGATCAGGACCGATTCCCCGGCCCGGAGCTTCGCCCGGTGGATGAGCATGCGCCAGGCCGTGAGAGTCACCAGGATCGGCCCCGCGGCATTGCTGTAGTCCACCCCTTCGGGCAGGGCCAGCACATTCGTCGCCGGCACGGCCACGTACTCGGCCATCCCTCCCCGCATGTGCTCCCCCAGGATGCGGTACCCGGGACTCATGGTGGGCTCTCCCCGCCGGGTGAACTCGTCCTCCGCGGTGTTGATTCCGGGGTCCACCACCACGCGGTCCCCGATGTTCCATCCCGATACGCCCTGTCCTATGGCGACGATATCACCGGATATGTCCGAGCCGCCCCAGTGGGGCATCTCCAGCTTGAGCCCCGGCCAGCCCCGCCGCACCCAGATATCGAGATGGTTGACGGCGCACGCCCTGACCCGCAGAAGCACCTGGCCGGGACCCGCGACGGGGTCCGCCACGTCATCGAGGCGGACCACATCCGGTCCGCCGTGTTCGTAGTAACAGAGAGCCTTCATAACGGTATGTCCTTTGGTTTGAGTCGAATGCGAAGCGGTGGCCGGGGATGAACGTATCGGTTGATGCGCCGGTCCGCCGGAACGGTCGGTCGCGCCGGCAGGCGGCGAAACCCTGCAACGCCACACGCCCCAACGGCGTCCGGCCGCCGGAAATAAGCTAAAGAGCATCGCGGCGACATTCAAGTAGACGATGGACCGAGGATCCGAAGGACAGGGCGAGCGGGGCGCGGGAGGAGACGGCAGTGGAATCCGCTTTCAGGTTCGAACTGCGAGTATCGTGCGTCGTGCGTCCGGTGTCGGAGGAGAATCGCTGCGAAACGGGGAACCGCGGGACTGGAAGACGCGCCTCCCGGACGTCGTCCAATCCCGCGGGTTCCGTTTGCCGTTCGGGTTTCTTGACCGGTCGCCGAAGTGGAAGGCGGGCTCGGGCGTGTGCCCCTTCGACCCGCTATGCGGCCGGGTTTTGGGCTTGAACCGAAATCTTTTCGGCCTCCAGCTTCGCCCGCGCATAGAATTCCTCTTCGGTCAGCTTCCCTTCCACGAAATCGCTCCAGCTCAAAAAATCGTGGAAGAAGCAGACCTTCATTCCGGCTTCGGCGCACACCTGCTTGTAGATCTTGGCGGCGCGCCGCGCCCGCTCCTTCTTCTCTTTTTCCTCCTGCTGGTGCCGGGCTTCCTCTTTCCTGTCGATTACGACATACTTGCCGAAGCTGCGCGAGAACTGCTCCATCTCGTCCCTGGCCTTATCGTTGAGCTGGGACTCTTCGATCCGGCCGTCCATGTATTCATTCCATCCGTCGAACTTGTGCCAGGCAGCCACTTCCAGGCCGCTGTCCTCGCAGGCCTTCCTGCACAGCTCGGTCGCCCGTACGGCGCGCTCCTCCTGCCCGGTCTCGGCGACGCCCCGGCTCTCATCCGGTTCTCTCTCAGAAGGACTACTCATTTTCCCCCTCCTCGAACGGAATATCCGTCCGTTCCCACGTATATGTTTTGCTGAATTCCTGATGCAAGGTATCAGTCCTCTTCCGGGAATGCCTCTTTTGACTTTATAGAGCCAAAGCAGGCGCAACACAATACAAAAAGCATCGATGGCAATGGCGCCGCCACGATAATTCTCCATTTTCCGCGGGCTTTCTTCCGTCGCTATTCCACCGTTCAAATCAATCATTATATTGCTATTTAATGAACAGGTATTATACTGCCGGAAAGGCGACCACGCATCCATTGCGATTTCAAACCTCGGTACGGCAAACCGGCCCCTGAAGCGTGGAACGGGCTTTTCCATGCTCGGGGCGGTTGACGGCGACCGTTGCATGACTCCGCCTGGATGTTTTTTCATTCAACCGACGGCGAAAGGATACATGTTTGCTCCCCGGCTGCGTTGCGAAGTCGGCGCCGCGCCCCCTTTTCGGCGGGCCGCGGAAGCTCAGCGGAGGAGCAATCGTCGATTCAGCGAGGAGAATACGATGAAGACGGTTAAAGATGGCCATTACGTCAAGGTTTTCTATACTGGCCGGTTCGAAAACGGAGAGATATTCGATTCAACGGAAAACTGCCATCCCCTGGAGGTCCATGTGGGGACGGGAGATGTGATCAAGGGGTTCGAGGACGCTCTCATGGGCATGGCGCTGAACGAACGCAAGACGTTTACGCTCGACCCCGACGACGCGTACGGCCGGAGGGATGAGGCGCTGGTGCACACGTTCGACCGGTCGGAGCTTCCGGCCGATTTCCATCCCGAAGTGGAAGAGGTCATCGTGCTCGAAACCGAGGAGGGAGGCCAGACGCTGGCAACGGTAAAACAGGTGGGAGAGCAGGAAGTGATCGTGGACCTGAACCATCCGCTCGCGGGGAAATCCCTGACCTTCGACATCGAGGTCAACGAGATCAACGACGAACCCTCGCCTTCCTCGTGCGGTTGCGGCTGCTCCTGCTCCTGATCCGGATACGGCCGCCGGGCCGCCCTCACGATGGACGGGAGCGTCTCCCTGACGTCCTCTTCGGGAGGGGATTCAATCCCGGCAAAACGAATGGGGTCTTGTTTTCTCCGGTCTTCCCGTATGTCTCGACTGCCGGGCGAAAACCCTCATCAAAAGGAGCAAGCCCTATTTGGCCCGTCCGCCGGACACAACGCCCGGCGGACGGGCCAAATAATCATCATGTAATGCTCAGAAGGTAAGTCCTCAGGTTCGAGCGCTTCCCCCGAAGGCCCAGCTTGCCCCGGATGTTGTCCCGGTGTGACGAAACGGATTTCCCGGAAATATTCAACGCCTCCGCTATTTCCTTGGTGGATTTGCCGTCCCTGACCATGGCGGCGACCCGTATTTCGGTTGGCGTGAGGGTCGAGTACTGGAAGGTGAGCCTTCTGCTGAATCCGGAAGTGATTTCGTGGAGGTGGGATTCCAGGATGCCGAGCAGGGTTTCCTGGAGCTTGTCCAGCCTGCTTTTCTTCAATCTTTCCAGGTAGGGAACGACCAGGTTTCTGACGTTGGCCAGGATGGTCTCTTCGAACTCCTTTCTGTCCTCGTCCCTTTGCCTCAACAGGACTCGAAGCGCTGCATTGACCTCTTCCAGGTGCTGGGTCTTCTCCGCCAGTTCCAGGGTGCGTTCCCGGACCCGCAACTCCAGGCTGTCCCGCGCTTTCTTCAGTTCCTCGGCCATTTCCAGGCGCCGGGTAATATTGGTGAACGTGGCGACGACGCCCAGAAATTCCCCCCGATAGCGGATCGGGGCGGTGCTCACGGAAATGTATATGGCCCGTCCCACAGGTCTTCGCAGCCGCACGGTCTGATTGATGACGGTATCGCCTCTAAAGGCTTTGACCAGAGGAAAATCCTCGAACGGTATTTCTTCTCCATCGAGGGTCCTGACGCCCAGGGTTTCAATCATCTCTCTGGAGAGTCTTTCGGGCTTCTCGGGAACATGGTTGAGAATATAGGAAGCCATGGGATTGATCCGGATCAACTCCCCGTCCGG
>CAYOVG010000091.1:0-20095 GCA_964407285.1 uncultured Syntrophobacteraceae bacterium | reverse complement strand
GAGGATCATTCTATATAATCTTCTCTATGGTATATTCCTTATTGTGCCTGCCATGGGTGAAGGCGATGATTTCCCCCAGGAGCCCCACGCTGGCCTCCTGTACGCCCAGGACCGTGAGCAGCAGCGCAATGATGAGCGTGACGCGCTGGCCGATGGGGTCCTGGAACATGACCTTTTCTCCGATCACGTACGCGGCCAGCAACACTCCCGACAACATGAAGAGCATTCCTATCGACCCGAAAAACCGGACCGGCTTTCGACTGAAGTGGGTATTGAAGTAGAGAGTCAAAATATCGACCAGCCTGGTGGCGTATTCCGAGAAACTGTAGAAACCGGTTTTGCCGCGTTCCTGGAGATGATCGCATTTGACTTCCTTGTATTTGAAGCCTCTGCGAGCGGCCAATATGGGCAGGAAGCGGTACATGTTGCCGTACAACTGGGCGTCCTGAAGCACCTCCCGGCGAAAGACCCGCACCGTGCAACTCAGATCGTGGAGATCGGATTTCGTGATCTTATTGGCGATCAAATTGAAAGACCTGGACTGGAACTGATTGAAGGAGGGATCGACCCTGTGCTGCCTCCACGGGACCACGATATCCACCCCGTCCAGCATGGCATCGAGCAGACGATTGAAGGAATCGTCGGTAATTTGCTGGTAGGATTCACAGCCGATGATGATTTCCCCGGAGCTTTCGCGGTACCCGGCTTTGAAGCATACCGCCTGGGTGGTTCTCATATTGAACTCGAACGCCCGGACATTTTCCTGGCGGGTGGTGAACCGGCTCAATTCCTTCAATTCATTCTTTAGAAACCCGCCGGTGCCGTTTGCTATTATTATGATCTCGAAAGGCTCTCCCCTCCTGGAAAGGAGCCCCTGGATGCTCCGTACGAAATCCGGAAAGTCGTCATACCACTTCTCTAAGACCATTATCGTCGAGTACTTCATCTTCAATGACTCCTCTCTTCTCTTCGACAGTCCCCGCCTTCTCGCCGGTCCGGCTGAGCCTCTCGCTCAGGCGCCGGTGCATTGAGGTTATCTCCGGCATCTGAGTGTGAGACAGGTCGCTGGTATTCACGACGAGTTCCCCCAGTATCCCCAAGGTCATCAAGTGCACGAAAGCCATCGATGTAAGCGCGGCAGCCAGCGAAAAGAAGAGAGCCTTCCCCGGCGTCCAGGAAAAGACGATGCCGAGAATCGCCAGGAGTCCGAACCCGATGGTTGCGAGCAGAAAGGGAAGCGCGAAGAGAGAAAAACCTTTCAAAGGGATGGACGAAAAGTGGATGATGGCGTTCATTGCGAAGATATCGCCGAAAACCTTTGGAATCCTTCCGAAACCATACTTGGAGACCCCGTACTTGCGCGGATGATGGCGCACCGGGATTTCCGCGACTCTTGCGCCCGTCATGCTCGCCAGAGCCGGAAAGAAGCGGTGCATCTCGCCGTACGCCTTGAGAGGTTTGATGCACTCCGCCCGGTAGGCCTTGAGCGAACAACCGTAGTCATGCAGCCTGACTCCGGTGGTGAGAGATATCAGCGCATTGGCTATCCTGGACGGAAGGACCCGGGAGAAGCTGTCCTTCCGGTCCTTTCGCCATCCGCTGACGATATCGAAGCCTTCGTCCATTTTTTCCAGCAGAAGGGGAATGTCGGCCGGGTCGTTTTGCAGGTCCCCATCCATCGTGACAATGATGCTTCCGGCCGCATGATCGAAGCCGGCCACCATGGCGCTGGTCTGACCGTAATTGCGTTTGAATTTGATCCCCCGAAGCACGGGAGTCTTCTGTTTGAGTTCCTGAACTACCTGCCAGGTTTTGTCCAGCGACCCGTCATCGATGAATATGACCTCGTACGGGAAATCGAAATCCTTGCCGACATCGAGAATGCCGGCGAGAAGCTTCTCAACGGAGCTTTCTTCATTATAGAGCGGCACAACTATACTTAAGTAGGGTTTCATAACCGCACCTTTGGCTCGAGGATATGCAACGTTTTATATTTAACTACATGATATTACATTTGATACATTTTTCGGACGTAGAGCCGCACCACCAGCATCGGGCTTTTCCCCATTTGCCCGCCATACGAAAGCACTTCTGATTGTCCTTACGCTTTGGCTTTTGAATATATCGGCATTGCCGGGAGCGCCCATGGACGACAAATCCACGCCCATGGCCTGCGAGCATCAAAACCTGCAACCCATGGCTCACAGTACGTAATCTTCCAGTCAACTCACCCCGGGCGGGGAGAAGTTCACATTCCTTCGATGATATTGATGATACTCGAAAGATCTTCCTTACTGACATATGGATGCGTCGGCAGGGTGAGAACACGCTCCGCTACCGACCGCGCTCCCGGATAGTCGTCCCCGGCCCCGAATACGAGGTATTTCCTGAAATCCGGTATGTCCCCGAGAGGAGTCGGGTAACTGCGAGTAACGCCGAGTCTCAGGGCCGCGGCGCGGGAATACGCATCTTCACGCTCCCGGCGGCTGCCCGGCAGCACGGGAAATCTCAGGTACACGGAACGCCCGCGCGGATCGGGAGCGGGAACACCGATGGAATCGCGGGAACTCAGACCGGCCCGCAGAAACAGCGCATTTTCCATACGGATTTCGTTGTAGCGGTCCAGGTTGGGGAAAGTCTTCAGACCTGCCTCGGCATTGACCGGAGAGAGTCGATGCACATCGAACCCGGGATCGTAAACATTAGCGCCCAGCTTGAGAAAAGGGAGGTTCGAGGGGATTGCGTAGAGAGCCGGATTGAGAAAGACGCTGAGCGCAACGCCCACGGCAAGGCCCGCCGCGTTTGAAAGCAGCGGCGGATAGGCATACCTCGCCGCCTCTTTCGCTATCGTGTCCGCCAGGTCTTCGTTACTCGTAAGAATCACCCCTCCGCTCAGAGCGCAGATATTCTTGCCCCTGCCCAGACTCAGTATCCCGATGTCGCCGACGGAGCCCGCTTTGCGGCCTTCCCACTCCGCGCCGGCCGCCTGCGCCGCATCCTCGATTACCCACGCCCCCTTCTCCGACGCCAGAGCGCATATTTCCGCCATGTTGCAGACCAGCCCGTAATTGTGGACGGGAATTACCGCGAGGGTTCTTTCATCCACGAGGCGGTGGAGTCGATCGAAGTCGAAATCCAGGGTTCCGGGGTCCACATCGCAGAGCTTTACGGGCAACCCCGC
Organism: uncultured Syntrophobacteraceae bacterium; assembly: GCA_964407285.1. Classification (GTDB taxonomy): domain Bacteria; phylum Desulfobacterota; class Syntrophobacteria; order Syntrophobacterales; family Syntrophobacteraceae; genus CAYOVG01. Next base: position 16,914 of record CAYOVG010000091.1, on the reverse strand, counting down.
GCGCGCCACGGCCGAAGCCAGGCAGAAACTCGCATAGGCCGGAATGATAACCTCCCGCCTGTCTGAAATTCGTTGCAGTCCACTCAGCGCCATGCTGATGGCCCCCTTCCCCGATGAGACGAGAAAGGCGTGCGCAACGCCGAAGTAAGTTTTCAGAACGTCCGCAAACCCGGCTTCAGCCTCGTCCCCCCACGCGAGAGCGGGTATACAGCGCACAAGGTCCCACAACCGGATCGGCGCCCCGGTGGGCGGCAAAGTTCTGGAAAGCGATGATATGGCTGGAATCATAGGACTTCAAGGTAATCGCGGAAGGAAGTGAACGGCAATCCGCTTCGGAGCAACAGTTTCAGACGATTTTCGGTCCTGTCGAGATTCAGATAGTGCCGGAACCTGGACCTGACGGAAAGACCCGAAATCCTGGGTTGACCGGGGTCGATTTCCCAGGGATGCAGATAGAATATAAAAGGAAGCCGGTCTCTTTCATGGATCCGCTTTGCGGCCCATCGGACGAAGGGAAAAGGGAAGAAGCGAAAGTATCCTCCCCCGGCTACCGGAATGTTCCGGCCCAACAATCTCAATGTCGATACGGGGAATTCCACGAGCGACCCGGCTGGAGGCTCCGTGCCGGGAGTCCGGGAGGGCACGAGCATTCCCCGGGCGGAACCACCGCCACTGCCGTTCGAGTGCAACCCAGGAGCATGACGATGGGCGTCCTCCGGACGGACCGGTGTGTACTCGTGCTTCTCGCTTCCGTTCTTATAGACGAAAAACGGGAACCGCGGAGCGTCCGGAATACCGTAGCGGTCGTGGTGGATCGGAAAGATACTTGAGTCGTACCTGAATCCCTCTTCCACCAGGATATCCAACGCCCACAGGGTACTATCGGTAATGGTGTAGCTGGGGGCCCGATATCCCAGGACGGGCCCCCCGGTGAGGCCTTCGAGTATCCCCTTCGCTCTCCGGAGGTCTTCCCTGAATTGCCCCGGGGTCATCGAAGTGATCGTACGATGTTCATAGCCGTGGGAAGCAACCTCATGTCCCCGTGCGCCGATCTCCCTGATGAGGCCGGGGAAACGCTCCGCCACCCATCCCAGGCAGAAGAACGTCCCCCGAATCGGGGCCGTCCGCCCGGCTCCGGTCCGGTCCCCACCGTTTGCAGCGTCTTCGAGAGTATCCAGAACCCGATAGGTGTTGCGCTCCACGCGCGACTCATACCGGTCCCAGGATTCCCTCCCGACGACGCCCTCGAAGGCGGAAACCATGAAATAGTCCTCGACATCGATGCTCAGTATATTGAATGCACTCATAAGCACGCCGTACCTGCCGTTGCGCGGCCCGTCTATCTTGCTCCCTCGCCCATGAGCACCACGCCCACGGTCCGCAGAAGGATCTTGAAATCGAGCACGAGCGACATGTTCTTGACGTAATACAGATCGTACTCCAGCTTCCGCTGGGCATCTTCCACCGAAGCCCCGTAGGGATAGTTGATCTGCGCCCAACCGGTGACTCCGGGCGGCGCCGAATGGCGGACGAAGTAGTAAGGTATTTTCTTCTCCAGTTCCCGCACGAATTCCGGCCGTTCAGGTCGCGGCCCGACGATGCTCATATCCCCCCGAAAGACATTCCAGAGCTGAGGAAGCTCATCGATGCGGAAAATCCGAATCCACTTGCCCACACGAGTCACCCGAGGGTCTCCCTTCGTCGCCCACTTCGCTCCCTGGACCTCTGCGTTCTGATGCATGGAGCGAAACTTGACGACCGTGAAGATCTTACCGCCCTTTCCCACCCGCTCCTGCCTGTAGAATATCGGACCCGGCGAATCGAGCCGTATGGCCAGCGCCGTCAACAACATCATCGGGGCGGCGCAAAACAGCAGTGTTCCTGAAACGAACAGGTCGAGGATGCGCTTGATCTTTTGTACATACTCGCGTGCAATGAGATCGAAGCCTTCGGCGTAGAGGAGCCACTGGTCTTCGATGTGCTTGACGGGAACCCGGCCCGTCAGTCTCTCGTACACCGTGGGCATCTCCAGGATGTCCAGGCCTTGCAGCCGGGCCTCGAGAATGGTCCGGAAGAGCCGCGGGGTGCAATACTCGCAATCACGCGGATTCGCCAGAATGGCGACTTTGACCCTCGAACTGCGCGCCACATCGCCGAGGCGGTCCACGGGTCCGAGCACCGCCGCGGAACCCAGAGGTTTCCCCTGGTTTTCCGGATTATCGTCCAGAAAACCGATGACCCTGTACGGAGACAACGGACTTTCCAGCAGCGCCTGGATGGCTCTCCCGCTCTCCCCGGCTCCGACGATGACGGTGTTTTCCTTGGATGTGGCCTCCTGGAAAGAAATCCCGTACACTCCCCGCCAGAACACCAGCAGGACCCATATGACGGCAATCTGGATCAGCAATACCCATCGTCCGTCCTGCCAGTGGGGAAGGAGAAAGAAAAGAAGCGCCGACGCCAGCCCCGCAAGAACCATGGCGAATGCGGTTCGAGGCAGAGCCTCCCGCGGCCGGAATGCCCGTCCCAGGTTGTACAGGTCGAAGACATACAAGGAAACCGGGTAGATCAGCGAACTGAACAATACCCCCTCCAGGTAGTACTGCCTCGATCCCGCGGAATCCCCGAAACCCAGCCAGGCGCTGAGAAAGGCGGCCAGAAGAACGAGAGAAAGGTCCCCGGCGAACAGCACCCATCCCAGGCTGGCCTTTCCAATCTGCTTGGTGAGGCTGGCATCGCTCTCCTGCTCTTTTTCCTGCTTCTGCGCGGGCTTGGCCATGGAGAGAAGCGGCGCCCGCAGTTCTTTCAAAGGCTTTACGCGATACGGGCTGACCGGTTTTTCTCCCTGTTTTCCTTCGGGGAAGAACTGAAACGATATGTCGATGGCGCTCAAGAACTCCAGATCGAAGATCCTGCACAGATTCTTGTATAATTTGCGAAAAATCTTTTCGAGGATAAAACTTCTGTCTATCTCCCGGATCTCCGTGAAGATCACTCCGATAACGCGATTGTCGGCATACCAGCCCTTTATGTCCGTGTTTCTCGTGGACTGGCGCAGTACGCGGCTCAGCCTTTTCAGCATCGTCACGTTATTCACGTCGTGGACTCTGCCGATATCCAGCAGCATCAGGGCAAACTGCTTATCGGACCTTTCCGCCCTTCTCTTTTCCAGGTTCAGTATTTCGTGAAAGTAGGCATCTGAAAAAATACCCGTCTCATGGTCACACAAAGAGCTGTTGGCGCTGATGCTTTGCTTTCGATACATCGAGAAGCCCGCCTTCATGTTTAATTGAAATATATCCATAAGCTTATCCACTTTCTATAGTCGGTCGTATATAGATTGTGGGATGTGGTAACGCCTCTTGTTGAAAACTACTCCAAGAATGTTCCCCCCTGCCTTCAGAATATTCTCCTTGAGATTCTCCACCACCGTCCATTTGGTCCTCTCCGCTTCGATTACGATGACCACGCCGTCCATTTTGGGCGCAATCCCGATACCGTCGGGAGAAGAAGTAAACGGGGGCGAATCCACAAGGACGATATCGAAACGGTTTCTAAACTCGCTGAGATAGTCGTCCATCCAGTGAAAGTCGAAGAACTCGGGAGTAAACGTCGCGCTATTGGTGGATGGCGCCACAAAGAGTGAAGAATCCTCCACACGGTGGATTGCATCACCGATCCCCCTTCCGGTCTTTATCACTTCCAGCCAGCCACCGGAATAGGGAATCCCGAAGTATGTGTGCTGCGAAGGGTTCACCCGGTCGGTGTCCAGCAACAGCACGGATTTGCCGATTCGCATCGCGCATATCCGGGCAAACTCCCTCACGATGGTGGAAGTCCCCTCCCCTTCCATGGCTGCGATGAACTGAACGAGCTTTTGGGGAGAGTGATTGAGCATGGTGTCGATGCTCTTGTAGAGCGTGAGCATTTCCTCTTCCAGGCATATGAGCGTATTCGGAGGTACGTACTGATCGGATAGACTCCCTTCCTCGAAAGCGTGCATCATGGATGGGTCATTCAGTTTCTTCCGCTCTCGATGCGCATGTTCGAGAGCTTCGTATATTTTGCTCATATTGCTACTCCCATTGCTTCCATTTTACATATTGGGACCGGCCGGGGGAAAACGGACCGTATCCCCGGCCCAAATCTTGTTGACATCCTGGATGTGCGGATTGGCCTGCCGGATGGACTCGATGAGCCTCCGGTCGTTGAAGCCGTAGACTTCCATCATGAGTTTATTGAGGGTATCTCCCTTCTTGACGATCTTCGTGACAACGCCGCTATCGGTCTCCCCTGCCGAAACACTGCCGGACGGGCTGGAGTCTCCATCTTGAGCCGATTCATGGAGCCCCCGCCCGGCAATCGCTTCCGTAGCAGACGTTCCCGCGTCGGGTTCCGGATGCATTCCGGTCGGGACCTGGATCATGGGAGGTTCTTCGCCTGCGGGCAAAGATGAGGACGGCGGTTGCGGAACAGGTGCGACATCTTTCCGGGCTGTCCGAGGATCGCGGCTCATTTCCTCGTTGTTGTCCTCATTCACCTGTGCGGTTTGAGAAGGTGAAGGAGGATTCTCCACGGCAGCCGGTTCAGCTTCACCCGGAGCAGCCGTTTCCCCGGAGGCGGGGGCCCGCTCTCCCGGCGTCGGCGCTTCCCGATGCAGATTTGTCGTGGTCTGCGAAGTGGCGATTTGGGGCATGCGAAAGGCCTTCACCTTGGAGGTCACCTTGCCCCCGTACAGCGAGATCCCCAGGAATACCGCCGCAATCAGAGCGAGAACCGCGAGAGCGGCTCGAAATCCAATCATCGGCCTCATCTTTTTCTGCTGGAGGTCGGCGATGACCTCCTTCACGGTGGTGTGAGTAATGGGTTTTTGCTGATACCCGAAACCGGTCACCAGGGCGTTGCTGCACAGAGTATTGATGACCCTGGGAATGCCTCCCGCATGCTCGACGATGAGCTTCAGCGCGCGGCTCGTGAAAACTTCCCCCCTCGACGTCGACACCCTCGTCAGACGGTGGAGTATATAGTCCATGCTTTCTTTGGGTGTCAGCGGTTGAATTCTCGAACGTACCGCAATGCGCTGTTTGAACTGGCGCAACTCGTTCAGGTCGAGCTTCCGGTCCAGTTCGGGTTGGCCGATCAGAAGAATCTGGATGAGCTTTTCCGTCGATGTTTCCAGGTTGGACAGCATCCGAAGGTTTTCCAGGGTATCCACCGGCATGTTCTGGGCTTCATCGATGGCGAGCACCACATTGTGTCCCTGCTTGTACTCCTCGATCAAGACCTTGTGCAGTTCGTTGATCATGTCCGAAGTAGCGGCGTCGGCCCGGCGTTCGATTCCCATTTCCCGAAATATCGCCCTCAGCAGATCCTCGAAAGAAATGTTGGCATTGAACAGATACAGGACCTTCAGCCGTTTTCGGTCGGCTCTTTGCAGATAGGAGCGAAGAATGGTGGTCTTGCCCACTCCCACCTCGCCCACGATCTCGATGAACCCCCTTCTGTTCTCGATTCCATAGATGATGGCCCCCAACGCCTCTTTATGGCTGGGACTGAAGAACAGAAAGTCGGGATCGGGCGTAACCTGAAACGGCTCTCTTTTGAATCCGTAGTAATTGAGGTACATGTCTCTCTCACGAGCGGCGGGGAATGGTGATGAGCACGGGCATACCCAGCCGTTTTTCCACATCCCTGGGAATAGTCAGCCTCTGCCCGATGAATTCCAGTAGAAATGCAAGGCCCAATCCTCCCGCCAGGCCCAATCCCGCCCCGATAGCCACAATCAACAAGAACGACTTGGGCGGCTGAACCGGAACGGCGGGCGCGGAAGCGTCCTGCACTACACTCACGCTCGTCATCTTCTGACGTTTCATGTCATCGGTAATGTGGACTTCTTCGAGCTTATTGAGGTACGTTTCGTAATACCTCTGGTTGAGATTCACCTCGCGCTGCACTTCCTGGTACCTGTTGCCGATCTTTGCCAACTCCTGGATTTGCTTCTCCACGCCTTCGATCTGGTTTTTCGCATCGGCGATCTGGATGTCAGCGGCGTTGAGCTGCTGCTGCGCCTGGATTCTCTCCATCCGCAGACTGCCGGCAAGGTCGAAGCCGGGAGGGGCGTTATCCATCGCGGTATCGGATACACCGCTCTTCCTGAGCGAATTCCTCAGGACTTCGATCTGGCTCCGAATAGTAACCAGCATGCGATTCTTGTCCGTATACCTGGTGGCCAAATCACGCTCCTTGGCTTCCAGATCCAGCAACCGCGCGCGGGCATCCCGCAATGAATCCGACCCTGACGAATACGCGGGCATTTTCTCAAGGACTTCAGTAATGTAGGCCACCCTGCCCTGGAGTTGTTTCGTAAGCGTCTGTGCATTGATCAATACGTTTTCCCAGTTTTGGCGCTGATTGTTCAGCAAACTCATCTGCTCCTCATAGGAGTAGATCTGGAACTGATCCTTGAAGGCTTCGAGCTTGGCCTCGGATTCCTTCACCTTGTCGTAGTATTCGGAGACCTTGCTCCGAAGAAAGGTAAGCGTTGCGGGATCACTCAACACATGGAGGCGCTCATCCTTATACAAGGCCACCAGTTCGTTGACGACACGGGCGCTCAACTCCCGGTCCTTGCCTTTGTAGCTGACCGTGAGGATTTGAGACCCGCCGGTGGTATCCACGACGATTTCCTGGCCGAGCCGGAACAGCGCTCTCTCCATCACTTCCGGATTGCCGGCTCCGGGATTGGCGGCATTTGCCGACGGGGCGGCCATCTCCGGGTAAAGCTTCTCCAGGCCTATCTTGTCGATCAGCTTCTCGAGCACATTTCTGCTGCTCAGAATCAACGCCTCCGACGCCATGATCTCCTTTTGTCCGAAAGCCAGGGGCGTGCGTCCCGGCGCGGGATTGGCGACATCGGTGTACTCGCTCCCGTATCGCAGCATGAGGATCGCCTTGGCCTCATACTGGGGAGGCTGTCTTTTGAAGTAGAAGAAGTAGGATGCCGCCGCCAGAATCACCATGGCGACGAAGACCACGAGAATCTTGATCTTATGCTTGAATACGATCAGCAGTATGTCCCTCAGGTTGATGCCCTGGGAATCGCCCTCCGCCAGGAATGCCGTATCCCATACGGCCGCAGGCGGATAGGCGCCGGGTTGAGGCATGTGCGGCTTATGCCCGACTAAGGAGTGATGATCCATGAAAGCACCTCGCTATACGCTTTTCCTTCCATCCGCCCGCTACTGGGTGACGGAGTAGTAGAGGAAGAATTCGGCGGGGATTACAAAGATGGCGTCCCTGATGTACTGCTCCATCCACAGACCGACATTGGCTATGGTGGACCTCGGTACGTACACGATGTCGAACGGCATGAGCGTTATGTCCTGTCCTATGCCCGTCCCGTCGATCGCCTTGCTGATATTGACGGGAATGGCCATCGGTCTGTTCCCTTCCGCCCTTCGAATGACGACGATCTCTTCGGTGCGTGCGGTCGTCTTCAAACCGCCCGCGCTGCTGATGGACTGCATCACCGTCATCGGACCGGTCAAATCGATCGCTCCGGGCTGGTTCACCTCGCCATCGATGTAGATCCTGTTGTTGCTGAAAGTTCTCACTATTACGGCGACTTCCGGATTCAGGAGTTCGGGAGCGTATTTTTCGGAAAGCTGTTTGGATAGTTCCCCGGGCGTGAGGCCGGCCGCCACGGTTTCGTGCACCAATTGCAGCGAAATCCTGCCGTCGGGCCGGACGACCACGGAATCGTTGAGTTCCGGATTATAGAAGAACTTGACATCGATTTGGTCCCCCACATTGATTTTGTACTCCCCCATGGGATATTGCACAATAGTCCCCGGAGCGCCCACGGGCACGGGATTCTGAACCACGGGTCCTCCGCACGCCGCCACAAGGAAAAGAAATATGAACCCCACCGCCAACCTCATTCCCTTAACCCCATGCATAACTCCCTCCATGTCAGATGCTTCCCCACGCTTCGCTCCATCGACCGCCGGCAAGGAGTACGAAGCCGGGACAACCCCGGGATATGCTACCGCCCATTCCCTTCAGTTCCCTCTGAAGAGCGAAAATTGAAGCACATACGTGAAGCCCTCGCCGGACTCGTGCATCCGGTGCGATGAGAATCGTCATAAGCTGCCGGTACTCCGGCTCCATCCGGCTCTCCTTCGGGACCCCGGTCGCGGGCGTCGAGAGAGAGGCCGGATGTGCAATGAACGAGAGGCAAAGAATTAGAGCCTGCCGATGGCATTCGTTTTTCCCTAATCCCTGGTATCAGTCGGATCCGAAACTAGTTCGTCGCGACCGGCGCTTCACTAATCCCAGATGCATAACGCCCCATCACCATGCCAACAGTCCCGAGAGATACTCCGAACAATCATCATACATGAATGGAGCCATCGGCTATGCTTTAACGACATAATCTGCCTCTATCTCCACCTTTGCCTGATATTTTATCGTATTAAGCAATATAAGCACTCTGTCCTGAGATTTGAGTTCCTGAGAAAAAAGCCCTTTCATTCCCTTCATCGGACCTTCGGTTATTGATACCTCTTCTCCTTCTACTAACCTCGGATAGTCGATAGCTATATATCCGTCCGACATTTTCTCCTTGATCATATTGATAATACTTTCATCCACTATGTACGGAAGACCGAGGCTGTTGCCGACAATACGCCTGACTCCCCTCGTGTACGTGATCATGTGATGGTATTTTCGAGGGTCGAACCTTGCAAAGACGTAGCATGGAAAAAACTCCTCCACCACCTCGCTGTGTTTTCCACGGATCAGCTTCTTCCTTTTCAATTTTGGATTCAATGTCTCGATATCGGCAATATCGCTCAATTTCCGGCATAATGCATCTTCCTGCCTGGGTTTGGTGTAGATACAATACCAGGCCTTCCTGGATTCATCCCTCAAGTCTTGCTCATCACTCGAATACGTCTGCATATGTTCACCAGTACAGCCCTTTCCGGAGGACAGCTTGCCGCACGTGTAAGCTATTCTCCCTTCCAATGAACGTTTCCACTGAAAGCGGCTGAAACCTCCTCCGTTCTTATCCATAGTGAGTGTGGGAGAAACACATTCATAGCAGCAGCCATAATGTCCATATGCTTGATATCAGTGAAAACTCATCGTTTTCATACGGACAACGGCGCTCGAGAAGTGGGGAGCATGCCCAAATGGGGTACGCCTGCTTGTTTGAGGGTATGAAACCGGGTATACGACCGTAAATTCTTGATTCATCTGCAACTAAGCCCCCACGCTGCATCTATTCCAGATACTAAGTCCGAACATGCACCGTTGCAATAAATCGCTTTCGGTTAAGCGGTTGAATCCGAATATAAGGTCTCTCTCCTCCAGAATTGGTGCAAAAGACGGTAAATGATGTCTCCAGAATCAACAAACTCTCGAAATCCCGAATCTTTCCGTTCTGTCAATCAGGTAATGACGGAAAAAGCCTTTGTCAATTCCGCAAGGAATGTGCAGTAGAGGACTGCAGCGCGGAGAGGACAAGCGCTCGACCCCTGTTTCCCTCACTTCAAGCCTGGGAAACGGTACTCCAACGATGCGCATACGAGGCGCGGACGGCGCATGAATGATTACCGAGGTATGAATAGAAAGGAATCAGAAAGGACTAAACCATTTCGCGGGAGTGAATGCAAGTCGTGGGAGAGAGACCGTGCCGCGGGACTGGCGCATCCACCGGAGATCAGACCGTTTCGTGGGTGGAGGCGTGAAAACCGCGGAGAGCACGGAGACGGAGGTCGGTGGTCGGAAGTCGGAATGGAGTTGCATGCCTCCGATGTCCAATATCCGATTTCCGATCTCCATGTTCTACCAGGTTCGACGCACCTGCACGCCGTTTTCGTGGAGAAACTCCTTGATCTGCCGGATGGTATAGGCGCCGTAGTGCACCATCGAGGCTATGAGCGCGGCATCCGCATGGCCGTCGGTCAGCACGTCCACGAGGTCTTTCGGTTTGCCCGCACCGCCCGACGCAATCACGGGAATCCCGACATGAGTGGAAATCAGCCGGGTGAGTTCCAATTCGTAGCCTTCCCGGGTACCGTCGGCGTCGATGGAATTAAGGCAGATTTCGCCGGCCCCGAGCCGCTCGGCCTCCCGCGCCCACCACAGAGCATCGATCCCCATGTAGGTTCGTCCGCCGTTGATGACTATTTCATAGCCGGACGGGATCTTCTCCGACCTGGCAACTTTCTTGACATCCATGCCGAGCACCACGCACTGACTGCCGAAGGCTTCCGCACCCTGGCGGATTATCTCGGGATTTTGCACCGCGGCCGAATTGACGCTCACCTTTTCGGCGCCGGCCAGCAGCGTGTCGCGCATATCGGCTACCGTTCGGATTCCGCCGCCGACGGAAAACGGGATGAAGATCGTTTCGGCCACGCGCCTGACCACATCGAGCATGATGGGACGCCGGTCGCTGGACGCCGTAATATCATAGAAGACGATCTCGTCGGCCCCTTCTTCGTAATAGAACCGCCCCATGTCCACGGGGTCGCCGATATCGATATTGTCTTTGAACTTGATTCCTTTGGTGGTCCGCCCGTCACGAACATCCAGACAGGGGATTATCCTCTTGCTCAGCATAACGGCTCCTTAACCACGGAAGTTCCCGTCCCATCGGCAGAAGTTGTCCAAAACCCGCAATCCCGGCGGTCCGCTCTTCTCAGGGTGAAACTGCATCGCTACCAGATTGTCCCGGCATACCGCCGAGGCGAAGGTTATGCCGTACTCCGTCCTCCCCGCAATCTGTGTCGAATCCGCCGGATCGGGATAGTAGCTGTGGACGAAGTAGAATTCACTTCCCGGCGCAATGCCCGAGAAGACCGGGTGATCGACACAAAATTCCACCGCATTCCAACCCATGTGAGGGATCTTCAGCCGCTCCCCGGCCCGTCCCTGAAGGCTTTCCGGAAACAGGCGCACTTTTCCCGAAAGAATTCCGAGGCACGGAGTATCGTTTTCCTCGCTATGCCGGAACAGCACCTGCAACCCCACACAGATCCCCAGGATGGGTACTCCGGCCTGTAATCTTTCAAGGAGCACTCTATCGAGCCCCAGTTGCTTGAGCGTGGCCATGGAACTTCCCGCGGCGCCGACCCCGGGAAAAACGATTCGGTCCGCCTTTTCAATCTCACTATGCGAATCGGTAATCCGACAGGGAAACCCGAGAAAGCGCAAAGCACGTTCTACACTGGTCAGGTTCCCCGCCCGATAATCCAGAATGGCTATCATGCAAAGCTCCTTTCACACTGAATCCGGAAGATGCACTCCAAATCAAGGTGTGAGCGTAGCCGTTTTTTCCGATAGGGTCAAGGACAAGCTTGGATGCAAGGACATGCGAAACGGCGACAGGAAGGCGAATCCAGAAGAACGGAAGATGAAAACCGAACCACGAAGAACACGAAAAGCACGAAAAAATGGGGCTTCTCCTTTTCGTGTCTCTTCGTGTTTTTCGTGGCGGATAAAATCACCAGGACGTGGAAACGGCTCACGGTATGGTTCTAATGGGTAAAAATACGCTGTTGGTCTTCAATTCCTTGCCGTCTTTCCTGTATTCCACATAACACTCCAGATACCTGTACAGGGGGAGCATCGCCTGGGGGGAGATGACGGTAGTAAGACTGCCGGGGGGCGTTTGTCCGTACTGCACACTTTGAGCACGGGCGCAAAATGGGACCGAGACAACGGCGTGCTCCCCTCCATCTTCCCTCATCTCGGGGGATGTCCCCCAAAGAAGCCTCTCCGACTGCGCCTCCTGCATATACCAGAAAAGAGAAGGGACTCTCGCCTGAGGTTCGTCTGATGCAAAGCGGAAACAAACGCTCAAAATCTGCGGCTCCCCCACCGATTGAAAGTCAACCACTATGTTGTTGTTCACACCCTCGCGAATGACTTCAGGGGCATGAATCCGCACCAGTCTCATCTCTCCCTCTGTAAGCGGTCTGTTCTGCCTCAACCAGGCGCAGGAGGATAAAGCGAAAATCAGGGCAAGAAGACCAGCGATAGAGCCAAAGGTCCGCTTCATTACACACATCTCCTTTCGATGTCCCAATTACATCCGATAGCGGTAGTCCCCATGTAGCTGCGGAAAAATAAGAGCTTTCCGCATGAAAGACTCCATTTTCATCATATGTTGTTTACAATTCCGTGTCCAGCGATAATTCAGACCGCAATGCGTTGAGGGAGGGACGCATACGCCCGGATATGAATGGATGGAGAGGATACGGCGTGAGACCTGCGCCAAGGAAGAGAAAAGGCGCGTCGCACGCCGGGCTGTTAGTGTCTACCTGCTACATGGCCTTCATCTGTCTCTTCTTCTCTTCGGCGAACTCCTTGCCGATCTCCTGCGCCTTCGTGCTGTCCAGCACCTGCTGAGCCTGCTTGAACAACTTCTCTTCTTCCTCTTCGATATGGTGTTCCACAAGCTCCTGCAAGACCTTCAGTTTGGCATGCCATCTGTCGCTGTCTCCCGGCATGTCGACCAGTTCGTTGAGCACGGTCTTGGTGATGTGGTGCTCCTCAATGGATTCGAATGTCTGTTCCCGTGATTCATCCGCCTTTTCGAGAGCGGGATAAAAGAGCTTTTCCTCCCCCTCCATGTGCACCATCAACTCCATCTTGAGTTCGGATACGAGGTCCTGGGCGCCTTTGGCGCCGGGGTTCTTCTTCTCCTGCAGTTTCTTGAAAATGCCCTGGACTTTCTTATGGTCTTTTTTCAGCAGTTCATAGATTTCCATCCGTTTTCTCCTTTAGAATGATTCAGAGATTGCATGAGTTTCCATCAGAGAACAGCCCATGATTCGGCCGTCCGGGAGGATGGCTCGGTCATGATATGGGGAGAACGCTTCAACGCAATGGGCAATACTTCCCTCAAGCCTTTCAGGGAGATTTTCGCGTCATCCGAGCCTGTAGGTATGCATTTAATGACTGAGCGGTTTCCGGTTAATGGGGTGTACTCCCCATTTTTTCGAAATACCCCCTGCGCGGCCGTGGCATCCCTCCAAAATAGAATTGGTTTCCTGTTTACTCACCTTTTATAATGCAGCAACGGGATCGAACCATCGCGTTTTCGTTCCCCTGGAATGGACCACTCCTTGCTTCTTATGAGAGGTGTACCGGATCATGCAGAGGGTGCTCTTTGTAGAAGATGACGAGGCGTTACGCCTGACCCAATGCCTCTACCTGCGCAGAGAAGGGTTCGAAGTGGCCGCCGTCCCCGACCGGAACCAGGCGCTCGAAGAATTGAGGCACCGGGCTTTCGATGTGGTCGTCACCGACCTGCGCCTGGGCCGGGACAGCGGCATGGACGTCTTGAAGGATTCTCGCGAACTGCAGCCGGACGCCGAAGTGCTGGTCATCACCGCCTATGGATCGGTGGATACCGCGGTGGCGGCCATGAAGGAAGGCGCTTACGATTATCTCACGAAACCCGTGGACCCGGAACACCTGGTCCGCTATATCCATAAAGCCCTCGAACACCGCAGGCTCCACCGCCAGATTGACGCCTTGAAGGACCAGGTCGTACGGGAGGCGGGCCTCGACCGCATCATCGCGGTCAGCGAGTCCATGCGGGAAGTCGTGGAGACGGCGGGCAGGGTCGCTTCCAGCGATGCTCCGGTCCTCATCGAGGGAGAAAGCGGAACCGGCAAGGAACTGATGGCCAGGCTCATCCACCAGCAAAGCGGCAGAGCGGACGGCCCCTTTCTGGCGATCAACTGCGGCGCCATGCCGGAAAATCTACTGGAAAGCGAGCTGTTCGGCCACAAACGCGGTTCGTTCACGGGCGCGCATAAGGACCAGAAGGGCCTTTTCGAAGCCGCGGACGGGGGAACGCTCTTCCTGGACGAGGTGGCGGAGATATCGCACGGGTTCCAGGTGAAACTGCTCCGGGTCATCCAGGAACACTCCATACGGCGTGTGGGGGATACGCGTGAAATCAAGGTGGACGTCCGGATCATCGCGGCGAGCAACCAGGACATGGCGAAACTCGTGCATGAAGGCCGATTCCGAAAGGACCTGTTCTTTCGCATCAAAGTCATCCCTATCCACCTTCCGCCGCTACGGATGCGACCCGACGACATAGCGCCCCTTGCCGAGAACTTCCTGTGGCGTCTCAGCCATCGCATGGGGCGGCGCAAACCCGAACTCACGGAAAACGCCGTGAGAAAGCTGCTGGAACACGACTGGCCGGGAAACGTGCGCGAACTCGAAAACACCCTGGAACGCTGCCTCATCTTCAACAAGGGCGACCGGATCGACGCGCCGGACCTAATGCTGGAAGCCTGCCTGCCCGGCGCGGGAGGGCCGCCTTCCGGTCCGCGGGACCCGCAGCCGCCGTGGCAGCTTTCGCTCGGCGAAATGGAAAAACGCCACATACTCGGCGTGCTCTCGCACTGCGGTAATAACAAGGCGAAGGCCGCCGAAATCCTCGGCATCGGATACAACACTTTGTGGCGCAAGCTCAAGAAGTATGGAGTGGATTGATCGATACCGACATGGACCCGGCAAAGGCAGAGGAGCGAACATGATGGAACCCGCCAAGAGAAAAGCGAGCTATGAGGACCTGCTGAACGCTCCGGAAAACATGACCGGAGAAATCATCGATGGAGAGCTGTTCGTCATGCCCCGGCCGTCCAGGAGACATGTGCATGCGGCATCCCTGTTGGGAAACGAGATCGGACCGCCGTATCAATTGGGCCGCGGCGGAGGCCCTGGAGGATGGATTATCCACGACGAACCGGAACTCGATTTGGCAGAGAATATCCTGGTCCCGGATCTGGCGGGGTGGAGAAGGGAAAGGCTTCCGACCTCTCCTGATGAGCACCGCTTCACCACTGCTCCCGATTGGGTCTGTGAGATTCTCTCCCCGAGTAGCGCACGCATCGACAAAGTCAAGAAAATGCCCGCTTATGCCCGCCATGGAGTCTCATACGCATGGCTTATCGATCCTCTGGCCAAGACTCTTGACGTGTACAGGCTCGAAGTCGCTCATTGGGTGCTGTTGGGATCTAACGGAGAAGACGACAAAGTGCGAGCCGAGCCTTTCCAGGAGATTGAAATCGAACTCGTCAATTCGTGGCTGGAAAAGTAATATCCGGACCAAGGGAGGGGCGTCCATCCGTGGAGGAATAACGGCTTCGCGACAGCGGAGTCGCTTCAACACGTTGGGCTTGAAGAAGAAAGCCGTATTGCCCGGCTCCATGGACGGTTCGTCTTATCTGAACCGTCTTTGTCCTCCATTTCACCACATAAAATACAATGAGATCCTCTGGCCGGAGTTTATCCGCGAAGGGAGCGCTGAATGCGTGAGAGAAAAAAGCAGGAGCAGCCGGAAGAGATTACCGGGACCGGCGGAGACGAAGATCCTCAACGGGAGGCCGGCACGGAAAGAGACCGTCTGAAAGCCATACTGGACAGCATGGATGACGGAATATACATCGTGGGAAGGGACCTTCGCATCAAGTTCATGAATCTTGCGTTGAAAGGGGAAATGGGGGACGGCGAGGGCGAGTGCTGCTTCGAGTTCTTCGGCCACGAGCGGTCCGCCTGCGACGAATGCCAGCACGGCATGAGTTCGTTCGGCCCGCGGATGCGGCGCGAGTGGTTTTCCCCCAAGACACGAAGGACCTACGATGTTTCCGTATCCCCGCTCCACGAACCGGACGGAGGCATCGCCCGCATCCATATCCTCCGCGACATTACGGAAAGAAAGGAACTGGAAGCCCGGCTCCAGGAATACTCGCAGCAACTGGAAGCCAGGGTCGCAGAGCAGTCCGAGCGGCTCCTGCGGCAGGAGCGGTTGACGCTCCTGGGGGAGATTTCCGCCGGACTCGCCCATGAGGTCCGCACGCCGCTGGGGGCCGTCATCACGGGCATAAAGCTGGTGGAAATGGAGGGGCAGTCCCCGGAGGAGCGCAGCCTCATATTCGATCTGCTGAAGAGGGAAACGGCGCGCCTGGAGCGCAAGCTCTCCGAATTCCTCACTTACGCGAAACCACGCCTGCCGCGGCCGGTGGATGTCTCCGTGCCTTCCCTCCTGGAAGATATAAGAACGCTGCTTTCAACGGATCGAAGCCTGGTGGGAGATGTCGCCGTAAAGATCGCTATTGATCCGGAACTCGGACTCTGGCCCCTCGACCTGGACCAGATCAAAGAGGCTCTCTTAAACATCGGCATGAACGCCTTGCAGGCCATGCACGGAACCGGAACGATCACGATCGAGGCCCGTTCCCACGGGGATGCTCTTCATATTCTGATCCGGGACAACGGCCCCGGAATCGGGGCCGACGCCCTCCCCCATATCTTCAAGCCGTTCTACAGCAGCCGTCCCGAAGGCACGGGCCTGGGGCTGGCCATCAGTAAGGAAATCGTGGAAAGCCACGGCGGAAGCATAACCGTATCAAGCGTTGCCGGACTCAACACCACCTTCAGAATCACCCTGCCCCGCCGCTGACGGCGCCGGCGGCGGGAGAGATGAGGAACACAACCGGCACGATGTCGTCAGCAGCATCGAATCAGCCTTTTCGCATGTTGCCCGCGATGGAGTGGGCGAACTCGGAGCATTTGACCTCGGTGGCCCCTTCCATCTGTCGCGCCAGATCGTAGGTGACGATCTTCTCCCCGATAGTCCTGTACAGGGCGTTCCGGGCGGCGCCGGCGGCCTCGAGCCAGCCCAGGTGCTCCAGCATCATGATACCCGAAAGAATAAGAGATCCCGGATTCACTTTATCCTGGCCGGCGTACTTGGGAGCAGTGCCGTGCGTCGCTTCGAAGACGGCGCTCTCATCCCCGATGTTGGCGCCGGGCGCCATCCCGAGGCCTCCCACCTGGGCCGCCAGAGCGTCGGAAAGGTAGTCTCCGTTCAGGTTT
>CAYOVG010000090.1:0-20205 GCA_964407285.1 uncultured Syntrophobacteraceae bacterium | reverse complement strand
AAGTCAAAAGCGCCGGGAAGAACGGGTTCGGCTTCAGCGATTCGTCGATCCCGGAACGCTCCCCGTCGTTCACGCCGAGGCTGTCGGACCGGCCGGACCGGCCGGCTTCGGGTTGAGGAGGTTGACGGCAATGCTCGCGCACCGATGGGCAATTTCCCGGGCGCTCCGGCTGGTGGTCGTCGCGCTGGTCTGGAGCGGTCCGGCACTGGCCGGACCCGTCCCGTCTTCCGGAGACCCCGCCGCGGGCGCGGGACGCGACGCCTTGACCGTTTGCCTGCCCGCCTACGTGGACTCCTTCGATCCGACCGACCATCGGAGCCGCATCACTCAACTGGTTCTGAAGAATATCTTCCAGTCCCTCACCGCGAGGGACCGGGACCTGAATGTTGTCCCCGAACTTGCCGAAAGCTGGCGCTCCCTCGATCCTCTCACATGGGAATTCAAGCTCAGGGAAGGCGTCAAGTTCCACAATGGCGTCGATTTCAGCGCCCGCGACGTCAAGTTCACCTTCGAGCGCGTTCTCGATCCGGGCGCGCTGGGGGACGGGCGCTCCTCGCCCCGGAGGGAATTGTTCGAACCCGTTGCCGGGGTCCTGGTCGTTGACGACCACACCGTGCGATTCACCACCAAAAGGCCCTGGCCCATCCTTCCCATGATGCTCTCGCTGCAGGAGATCGTTTCCGAAAAGCACTTCAGAACCGTGGGACCCGAAGACTTCAGGGAAAAGCCCGTGGGCGCCGGTCCCTTCCAACTCGAATCGGTCCGGAACGGCCAACGAATCGTTTTGACCCGCTTCGACGGCTACCGCCATCCGGAGTCCCGCCGCCGGGCGGGCGAGCAGGGAAATCCCGTGCGGAGACTCGTCTTCGACGTCGTGCCTCAAAAGGTGGACCAAATCGCCCGGCTCAAGCGTGGAGAGGCCGATCTCATCTTCGGAGTGCCCCCGAGCGCCGTGGACATCCTGAGGCGGACGCCGGGCATAACGGTCATGAGCCACCCGGGGACGCGCTGCTTCTTTGCCGAAATCAACTGCGCCAGGGGGCCTTTCTCGGACCGGCGCGTCCGGCAGGCCCTGAACCATGCCGCCGACACGCAGGCCCTGGTCCGCCACGTCCTGGCCGGACACGGAAAGGCGTTGCCGACGGCGCTTCTGCCCGCGGCCTTCGCCTTCAACAAGGAACTGGCCCCCTACTCCCACGACCCCGACAAGGCGAAGGAACTGCTCGACGCCGCCGGTTACCCGCCAAACCGGCCCGTTCTCCTCCACTGCGACAACGAATGCCGCGAATTCGGAAACATTCTGGCGTTGTTCCTGACCAGGATCGGACTGCCGGTTTCCCTGACCATTTCCGATTCCCGCAAACCGGAGGCCGTCGGAGCGACGGCCGAGTGGGATGTTTTCGTCGGATCCTGGGGCAATTCCACTCTCGACCCCATCGATATCCTGGCGCCCAAGTTCAAGAGCGACGGGAAGGGGAACTATTCGAGCTATCGCAATCCCGAGGTGGACCGGTTGATGGAGGAGGCGGAGCATTCGGAAGGGATGGCCCATCGGGCGCAGGCTTACATGCGCGCCCAGGCGATCGTCCACGAAGACGCTCCCATGATCTTCGGCTATGTTTCCGAGGAGTTCTACGGCTTGCGGGAGAGGGTGAGAAATTTCCGGCCGTCTCTCACCGGAATCTTTCAATTCAGGGATGTTCACCTCCAATAGGGGAGTCGACCGATGCCGGTCCATCGCCACCTTTTCGGCAACAGGAGCCTGTGGTTCAAGTTTTCCATCATGACGGTCGTCCCGGTGGTCCTTGCCGCCTCCGTCCTGGTCCTCACCATCGTCCAGTCCGTGGAAACCTCCATGCACCGCGCGACCCGCACCGCGATGGAGGCGTTGATCAGGCTGACGGGGCTTTCCATGTCCAACGCCTACGTGATCTACAACAAAAATCTGCTGGACAGCTTCGTGGACAACCTGGCCGATTACCAGGACATCCTGTTCGCGGCGGTGGTCGATGAAAGCGACGGGAGGGTTCTCGCCCACAGCCGGCACGAGTTTGACGGAACCCTCCACGACGCCGGAGAATCCGTCCGGAGCGCCGCGGCATCGAAGCGCATCGCGTCCGAGGGCGACATCAGGGTCCTGACGCACCCCATCGTGTTCGAACGGAAGAAATACGGGGAACTCGTCATCGGGTATTCGACGGCCGAGGCGCGAAAGGACGCCGGAGCCTTCAGAGGGGAAGTGCTGGCCATCGCCGCCGTGGCCATGGTCCTGGGGGTCCTCCTGGCGGTTGTGCTCGCCCGGTTCGTGAGCCGTCCCATAAACCAGGTGGCCACCCAGGCCCAGAAAATCGGCGCGGGCGAATCCCTTCAAACCATCGCCTACGACGGTGTCGATGCTCTCGGGCAACTGGTCTCCTCGTTCAACGAGATGGTCGCGAGCCTCCAGGACAGGAGCGAGCAGTTGATGACCATCAACAGCATCGCGGAAAAGCTCCACCAGTCGCTGGACTGGGAGACGATCGTCCGGCAGGCGGTCGATATCCTCGCCGAATACTCGGGTTCCCCGTCCGTGGCCGTGTTTGTCCGGGATGGAAGCTCCGAGGTCCTGCGCCTGGTCCACCACAAGGGGTTCAATGAGGAAACGATCCGGGTCAGCTCCGTGCTGCCGATGGAAGGCACCCTCACGGGCCTCGCGGTGCGCCTGGGCGACCTCGTCGCAAGCTACGACATCACCGTGGACGAGCGCGTGGAGAGCCGGGTGCGCCGGGCCCTCGTCGAAGACGGCTTCCGGGGCGGAATCGTCTGCCTGCCCTTGATTTGCAAGGACCGGATCATGGGGGTCGTCAATTTCATCTACAAGGAGCCGTATGCCCTGCCCGAGGCCAAGCGAAGGATGTACCTCGCCATCGGGCGCACCATCGCGATGGCTCTTGCCAACGCCGACTACGTGGCGCGGATCGAGGAGGAAATAGGCGAGAGGAAGCGCGCGGAGGAAGCCCTGCTGCGGAGCGTCCGGGAGATGAGCACTCTCAATGCGCTGGCCAAGAAGACGGGGCAGTACCTTTCCGTCGAGCAGGTGGTGGACGCGACCATCGAGAGCCTCCAATTCAGCCTCGACTCGGACGTCTTGCTGATGTACCTGCTGGAAGGAGACTCGCTCGTCCCCAAGGGAAAGCATGCGGGAATCCTCGCGCCCGGAGAGCGGTACCCGCTCACCCACGCGCTGGGGGAATGCCTTTGCGGGATCGGAGCCCAAGACGGAATACCGGTCTTTTCCATGGATATCCATACCGACCCCCGCTGCACCAGGCAGGAATGCAAGGATGCGGGTCTGCGCTCCTTCGGGGCCCTCCCTCTGTTCAGTGGAGAGCGGATCATCGGATTGCTGTGCCTAGGTTCATGCCGCTCATACGACTACCGGGGGGAAGCCGCCTTCCTCGAAACCATATCCAGGCAGGTGTCGGTGTCTCTGGTCAACGCGATGCTCTACGAGCAGGTGAAAGGCCACGCGGCCGAACTGGAAAAACGGGTCATGGAGCGGACGGAGGAACTCGAAGTGGCCATGCGGAAAGCCCGGGAAGCCGACCGCATCAAATCCGCCTTCCTCGCTTCCATGTCCCACGAACTGCGCACCCCCCTCAATTCGATCATAGGCTTTACCGGCATCCTGCTGCAGGGGCTGGCGGGAGCGCTCAACGAAGAACAGCGAAAGCAGATGGGAATGGTCCGGAACAGCGCCCGGCACCTTCTCCGGCTCATCAACGACGTTCTGGACATATCCAAGATAGAAGCGGGGCAACTGGAACTGTCCCGCGAATACTTCAATCTTGCGGACACACTGGAGCGCGTCGTCGAGACCGTTTCTCCCGCGGCCGCCAAGAAAGGGCTTGCCGTCTTCCGCGAGATCGACCCCGAAATCGGCCCCGTCTGCAGCGATCAGCGAAGAGTGGAACAGGTCCTCATCAATCTCGTAAACAACGCCGTCAAATTCACCGATAAGGGAGAAATCCGGATTGCGTGCCGCTTGCGGGCGTCGCATCTCGTCGTCTCCGTCACCGATACGGGCATCGGGATCAAACGCGAAGACATGGGCGCGCTCTTCGAGGCCTTTCGCCAGATCCATAGCGGGGTGGCCCGCCGTTATGAAGGGACCGGGCTGGGCCTTTCGATCTGCAAGAAGCTCGTGACCATGCTCGGCGGCGAGATCGGCGTGGAGAGCCGGGGCGAAGGTCTGGGCAGCGTCTTTACTTTCACTTTGCCGTTAACTTCGGGAGTGGAGCATGAAACGTAAAATTCTGGTGATCGAAGACAACGAGCAGAATCTCTACCTGGTGAACTTCATCCTGGAGCATCACGGGTACGAAGTGATCCAGGTCCGGGACGGGGCGGCCGCCCTCGATGCCGCTTGCGGCAGTCAGCCGGATTTGATATTACTTGACATCCAGCTTCCGGAAATGGACGGCTACACGGTGGCGAGGCTCCTCAGGGCCAACCGGGGCTTCGAGTCCATTCCCATAATAGCGGTAACCTCTTACGCCATGGTGGGGGACCGGGAAAAAGCCATCGAAGCCGGTTGCACCGGATACATCGAAAAACCCATCAATCCGGACACGTTCATAGGGGAAATGGAAAGATATCTTCAGCCGGGGCGGGAGAGCGAGCCATGAGCAAGATCCTGATAGCCGACGACATCGAGGAGAACCGCTACTTCCTGGAAGCCCTTCTGCGAGGGCACGGGCACCGGGTGCTCACCGCCCGCAATGGGGCGGAAGCTCTCGAGTCGGCCCGGAAAGAGACGCCGGACCTGATCGTTACGGACATCCTGATGCCCGTCATGGACGGCTTCACCCTCTGCCGGGAGTGCAAGAGCGACCTCGAACTGAAGGCCGTGCCTTTCGTCTTCTACACCGCGACCTATACCGATCGGAAGGACAGGGACTTCGGCCTGAGCCTGGGGGCGCAACGCTACCTGGTGAAGCCCGTCGAACCGGACGTACTGGTTCAAATTCTGCGCGAGGTCCTGGAGGAGGCTTCGGGCGGCGGGGCGACCGGGGCGGCGTGGCAGGCTGATGAAACAACGGGGAGCGGGTGCGACGAGGCCGGCTACCTCAGGGAGCACAATGAGGCCCTCACCCGGAAGCTCGAATCGAAAATGGCCCAACTGGAGGAAGCCAACCTCAGCCTCATGCGGGAACTCTCCGAGCGCAAGCAGGCCGAAATCCAGCTCCGGCGGTTGTATACCGCGATAGAAAACACGGCCGAATGCATCGTCATCGTGGATGCCCGGGGCGCCGTCGAATACGCGAACCCCGCCTCCGAAAAGATCGTCGGACTGGCCAGGGGCGATACCCTGGACATCGGTCCCGGAGCCGCGCCGGCCGGTTTTCACGATGATTCCTTCTACCGGGCGCTCCGGCAGGCCGCTTCACTGAACAAGCCGTGGACCGGGCACATGGGGAAGAAGTCGGAAAGCGGTGAAACGATCGAACTGGATGTCACGGTCTCCCCCATCCCCGGCTCAATCGGCGATATCGACGGCTCCGTCCTGGTCATGCGGGACGTGACCATGCAGAAAAGGCTGGAAGACCAGTTGTTCCAGTCGCAAAAGCTGGAAGCCCTCGGGACCCTGGCGGGCGGTATCGCCCACGATTTCAACAACATCTTGAGCGCCGTCATGGGCTACACCGACCTGACCCTGCTCAATGCCCCCGAGGAGGGCAGCATCCGGGAAAACCTCACGGCGGTGCTCGGAGCCTGCGACCGGGCCAGGAGCCTGGTCAGGCAGATTCTGACGTTCAGCCGCAAGGCGGAGCACGACATCACGTTTGTGGATCTGTGTCCTCTCGTAAAGGAGACCATGAATTTCCTGGGAGCGACTCTGCCGGTAAACATAGAAATCCATACCCGCTTCGAGACCGTGTGTGTTGTTGTGTCGGCCGATCCGGCGCAGATCCACCAGGTGCTTCTCAACCTGAGCACCAATGCGGTCCATGCGATGCGGGAGGCGGGGGGAGTGCTGGAAGTCGTTCTGAGGAAGATCGACCTGGACGAGGACGCCGCCCGGCAGCATCCCGGCCTCGCGCCCGGCGAATACGCGCTGATATCGGTGAGCGATACGGGCTGCGGCATGAGCCGGGGGACGCTTTCCAGGATCTTCGAACCCTTCTTCACGACCAAGAGGGAGGGGGAAGGGACCGGCCTGGGGCTGGCGCTGGCCCACGGCATCGTGAAGAGCCACGGCGGGGCCGCAACCGTTTACAGCGAGGAAGGGCGGGGTTCGACTTTCAATATCTACCTGCCGGCGGCAAAGGACCTTTCCGAAAACCAGGAGGCCGCCGATACGCGGCCGCTGCCCCCGGGAACGGAGAGTGTTCTTTTCGTGGACGATGAAGAGGTGCTCGTGGACATCGGGCGACGGACCCTCGAGCGGCTCGGATACCGGGTCACCACGTCGACGTCGAGCGTGGAGGCCCTGCGCCTTTTTCGAGAAAATCCGGATGCATTCGATCTTATCATAGCCGACCAGGCCATGCCGCGCCTTACCGGGCGCGAACTGGCCGCCGAGGTGCGCCGGATTCGCCCCGACCTTCCCGTCATCATCTGCACGGGCTTCTGCGTCGGCGTTTCGGACCGGGAGGTCTTGAAAGAGGGGACGGAACAGGGAATTGCGTCTCCGGAGGTAAGGCGCGTCATCATGAAGCCGCTCAACATCAGGGAGATGGCCTGGACGGTCCGGTCCGTGCTGGATGGAGTGCTGCCCCGACCTGCCGGAGCCGGCGAACCGCAAGGAGAATATTCGCGATGAAATTCGAAGGAACCGAACGCTACTACCTGAACGCCGAACTTCGGGAAATCGTCAACATTGCCATAGCCCTGGAGAAACCCCTGCTGCTCACGGGGGAGGCCGGAACCGGCAAGACTCGACTCGCGTTCGAAATTTCCCGCGCCCTGGGGCTGCAGATGGAGGAAGCCAGGTGCAAGTCCACCTTCAAGGGCGAAGAACTCTGTTACGTATACGATACCGTGCTCCGGCTGAACGACTCCCGGTTCGGCAGCGGCGATACGGGCCGGGATGTCAACGACATTTGGGACTACCTGCGCTTCGGACCGATAGGCAGGGCTTTTCTGGCCGATGACAAAAGAGTGCTCCTGCTCGACGAAATCGACAAGACCGATTCGGACACGCAGGACAACCTGCTCGACGTGCTCGAAGACGGCTCCTTCATAATCCGCGAAATCAACCACAAGGTAACGGCCCGGCTGCGCCCGATCATAATCATTACGAGCAACGCAAAGCGCGAACTCTCCGACCCCTTTCTTCGCCGCTGCTTCTGCCACTATATCCCGTTTCCGCCGCAGGAGGAGATGGCCCGCATCGTTCGGCTCCACTACCCGGACATCCCGCCCCCCTTCCTGGAAGCCTCCCTGGCCGCCTTCTACCGGCTGCGGGAGCAAAGCTTCGAGAAACCACCCGCAACGGCTGAATTGATCGACTGGATCGGAGCCATGACCGTAAGCGGAATGCAGGGGCCGGGAGCGGGGGAGGACCTCGGCCACGTGGGGACGCTCCTCAAGCGGACGCGGGACTTGGTCAAGTTCAAGGGAATTCGGAAGCCGCCGCGCATGTAGACCGGCGTGCGGTCCGGTCCCCGTTCCGCGGCGAGCGCCGAACGAACACCGGGAGAAAAAGGGGTTTCCACATGCTCGGCTTTTTCTATGCTCTGCAAGAAGCGGGGATTCCGGTAAGCGTCAGGTATGTCCTGGAGTTTTACCGGGCTCTCGGCCGGGGGACGGTTTCGGACATGGATGGCCTGTTCCTGCTGGCGCGCCTCGTCTTCGTGAAGCGGGTGGAGCACTACGATGCGTTCGAGCAGGTCTTCGCTTCGTACTTCTTCGGGGCCGCCGGAGGGCGGGAGATGCCCGACTGGGAGGAAATGCTCGCCGGAAAGCCGTTTCAGGAGTGGCTGCGGGAGCAGTTGGAGAAGGGTGTCTTCTCGGCGGACGAGCTTCGGGAGTTCGACTCCGAAGAACTGCTCGCCCGCTTCCGGGAGACGATCCTCGCCCAGAAGGGGGAACATCACGGAGGGAGCGCGTGGACCGGCTCGAAGGGGACATCTCCGTTCGGGCACGGCGGACGAGCGGGAGGAGGAATCCGCGTCTACGGACGCAGTTTCCACGGCACGGCCCTGAAGGCGGTGGAGGAGCGAAGATATCTGAACTACAGCGGCAAGGCCCCGATGCGCAACGAAAACCTGGGGCAGGTTCTCGCAACGCTCAAGAGCCTTCAGCCGACGGGACCCGAAACCGACCTGGATGTGGACGAAACCATCGCCCGGACGGCCGGAAACGGCGGGGAGATCGAACTCGTCTTCCGGCGGGAGTTGCGTAACCGCCTGAAGCTGGTGGTGCTCCTCGACAACGGCGGCTATTCCATGGAGCCCTACTACCTGCCGGTGAAGACGGTTTTCAGTAGAATCCGGGACTCGTTCGAGGATGTGCGGTTTTACTACTTCCACAATTGCGTTTACGGGACCGCGTACCGGGACCCTCCCCGGATGCGGCCCACGCCGTGGGAAACGCTCGTAAACCAGGGGAAAAATACGCGGCTCGTCATAATAGGCGACGCCAATATGGCCCCCGCGGAACTGATGGCCGCCAACGGCTCCATGGTCATCGGCAACACGGAGCGAAAGCCCGGAATCGAGTGGCTCAAGGAATTGCGGGCAGCCTATCCGGCGAGCGTCTGGCTGAACCCCATCAAAAAGGAGCTGTGGGACCGGGAGAGTTCCACGATTCGCCGGATAGGGCTCATATTCCACATGGAGGACCTCACCATCGACGGCATCAGGAACGCGGTGGCGTACCTGAATTCCGGAGACGGGAGAACTTCGCTTTGAGTCCATGATGAAACCGGCCTATCTAATACGAAATCGCATGGACAAGGCGGGAACATGGATAGGAGAAGGGGAATATGACTCATCCGATTCATCCGGCGGAAGCGGCGAAGGGCCTCTTGGACTGCACGGTGATGCTGGTGGACGATACCAGGGCCAATATCGATGTGCTGGTGGAAGCGCTCGGCGAGGACCATCAGGTCACGGTCGCCATGGATGGAGAGACGGCCCTGCAACATGCGACGGAATCGTCTCCCGACCTTATCCTCCTCGACATCATGATGCCCGGCATGGACGGTTACGAAGTGATCCGCAAACTCAAATCGGACCCGGCCACCAGGGACATACCGGTCATCTTCTGCACGGCCATGGGTGAGGATGAAGACGAGATGCGAGGTCTGCAACTGGGGGCCATCGACTACATCCGCAAGCCCTTCAACATTCCCGTCGTGAAGATGCGTGTGAGGAATCACCTGGAATTGAAGCTGGCCAGGGAGAGCCTCAAGGAGAAAAATACCGTCCTGAGCGAGAACATCCGTTTGCGCGACGAGGTGGAGCGAATCGTGCGCCACGATATGAAGACGCCGCTCAACGCGGTCCTTTCGGCTCCGGACCTGCTGATCCAGGAAGGGGGCCTGACCGAGAGCCAGGTCGAGATACTCCGGATGATCGAGCAATCCGCCTACAGGCTCCTGGAGATTGTCAACAGCTCGCTCGATATCTACAAGATGGAGTCCGGAGCCTATGAGTTGCATCCCATACCCGTGGATCTGCTGAAGGTGGTCAACCAGATCCGCGGCGAGACCCTGGGAACGGTGCAGGCGAAAGGGCTGCGCATCCAGGTGGAGCTGGACGGAAGACCCGTGGCGGCCGGAGAGGAATTTCCGGTGGCCGGAGAGGAGTTGCTCTGCTACTCCATGCTCGCCAACCTCATAAAGAATGCGGTTGAGGCGTCTCCCGAAGGCGGGACCGTTACGGTATCCATGAAGGGCTCTCACGACCGCACGGTGGCGATTCACAATGCGGGGGCCGTGCCCGAAGCGATCAGGGACCGGTTCTTCGAAAAATACGCCACATTCGGAAAAGCGTCCGGCACCGGACTGGGGACCTACTCGGCCGCCTTGATAGCCAGGACGCTGGGAGGCGGGATTCGCTTCGAGACTTCCGAGGAGGACGGCACCACCGTAATCCTGGATCTGAAAGGCGTGGAACCGGAGACCGGGGCATCCCCAACGCCGGAACCGGCTCCCGGAGCCCATTCGAAACCGGCGCTCAAGAGCGCTGCCAGGATAGGCGAGCGCAATGTGCTCGTCGTGGACGATTTTCAAAACATGCGCAAAATGATCATCCGGATGCTGAGGCAAATGGGATTCGCCAACTTCTTCGAAGCCGAAAACGGCCTGGCGGCGTTGAAGGTCCTCGAGGAAGAACGGATAGACATGCTGATCTCCGACTGGAACATGCCGCAAATGAGCGGCATCGAGTTACTGAGCCATGTGCGGGACAACTCCGAGTGGAAGAAGATACCTTTCCTGTTCGTCACCGGGGAGGCCACGCAGGAAAACATCGTCGAGGCGGCGCGAAAGAAAGTGAGCGGCTACATCGTGAAGCCTTTCTCGGCCCACACCCTGCAGGAGAAAATCTGCAGCGTGTTGAGGATTCAAAAGTAAGGGAAATACCGTTCGCTCCGCGCCCCGCCATGCGCCGGGATAGTCCCCGACCCCCCGGGCGCCGCCCCCGCGGCCACAAACCTCCCATATCCATGAACGGCGATTTGCACGGTTCTCAACCCCCGCTCCCGCCTCCATTGCCCCGGCTTCATGCATTTCAAGGCTTTGTCTCCAAAATGTAACATACTCCAGTCCTTTCATCATCCATGCAAGAATTATATTGACTGTCGTCGATATGACGGCTATATTCCCGACTGTCGATATGGTGCGGAATCGGGCGGGAGAAGAGAGGGAATAGTTGTGAGATAAGCAGCGAAGAAAGAACGAGCCGAAGAACCGGAAGAAAGTACATTCCGAAAGCATAAAGGATTGGGTAGTCCAGGCGACGATTTGCCTGGGTCCGAAGGACAAAAGACCCGTTACCGGTTGCTTGCGTAATTGCGATCACAGGTGCTTTGACCGTTCGGGTACGTCCCGACCGGCCGTTTCCATTTCCCCCCCTGGAGGAAGGAGGTCGTTCCATGCTGCTCAGAGGCTACCGCAAGGAAATCGTTCGACCGGAATGCCGACCCGAGGCCGAATCGGTGCACTGTATAGCGCACCTCGATGAGGACATAAGCGAGGTGATCCCCTACCTCAACGCGGTGCTCGGCAGCTTTCAGTACACCACGGACCCCCCTTCCGTCTCCTTCAGGGTGCATGGTAAGCTCATCGCCGTGCATCCCGGCATGATCTGCGTGAATGCCCTGAGAGACGAAACGGAGGGCGAGAAGATCATCGAATGGCTCAAGAAGGAAATCAACGATGCCTGGGACCGGCGGAGTGAAATCCAACCGCGATTCGAAGCCGCCCCCAGACCGAAAGTGATCGAAATCCTCAAGCTGCTCCCGAAGACCAATTGCCGTGAGTGCGGTCAGCCCACGTGCATGGTTTTCGCCGCACAGGCGGCCGAAGGAGGAAAAGAAGCCGGGGACTGTCCGGCGTTGAACGAGGACGGTAAAATTAAACTGAACGCATACCTTGGACAATTCCAGTTCGAATGAGAACTGGAAAAGAGGGAGAACGGCAACATGGATGACACGGGAACGAAGCCCGAAAAGGTGAAGGTCCTTTTCCTTTGCACCGGAAATGCGTGCCGGAGCCAGATGGCCGAAGGCTGGGCGCGCCGTTTGAAGGCCGAAAGCATCGAAGCGTACTCGGGAGGAGTCGCCCCGCACGGAGTGGACCCGAGAGCGGTTAGAGCGATGGCCGAAGCCGGAGCCGATATTTCGGACCAGACGTCAAAGCACGTCGATACCCTGGAAGGGATCGAATTCGACTATGTCGTCACCCTTTGCAACAACGCCCGGGAGTCCTGCCCCTTCTTCCCGGCGAAAACCAGGGTGGTGCACGCGGGGTTTGACGACCCTCCCGCACTCGCGGCGAATGCGCAAAGCGATGAGGAAGCCATGGCCCACTACAGGCGCGTGCGCGACGAAATCAAAAGCTATATCGAAAAGCTTCCCGAAGCATTGACGAAATGACCGCCGGGACAGCAACACAACGGACCTGAGTAAAAAACCGGCAGCCGGCGGCGGTTAGCCGGCGATAAGCAACAAACGACACAGGAGCGCTTTTTATGAGGGAATCGGTTTCCAGGCGGCTTTCCTTTCTCGACCGCTATCTCACCCTCTGGATTTTTCTGGCCATGTTCGCAGGCGTCGGAGGAGGTTGGCTCTACCCCGGCATCAAGGACGTCATCAACGCCTTTCAGGTGGGAACCACCAATATCCCCATCGCCGCCGGCCTGATCCTGATGATGTACCCGCCGCTGGCCAAGGTGAAGTACGAGGAACTGGGGCGGGTCTTCCGCAACTACAAGGTGCTGGCGCTGTCCCTCGTCCAGAACTGGATAATCGGCCCCATCCTCATGTTCTTTCTGGCCGCCGTTTTCCTTTCAGGCAGTCACGAATACATGGTCGGGCTCATCCTGATCGGGCTTGCCCGTTGCATTGCAATGGTGATCGTCTGGAACGACCTTGCCGGAGGCGACACGGAGTACTGCGCGGGTCTGGTGGCGTTCAACTCGATCTTCCAGGTGCTCTTCTTCTCCCTCTACGCCTACGTTTTCATTACCGTCCTTCCCCGGTGGATCGGCATGACCGGCGCCGTCGTCGATATCTCGATGAAGCAAATCGCGGAAAGCGTCTTCATCTACCTCGGCATTCCGTTCCTCGCCGGCATGGCGTCGAGGTTCATCGGCCTCCGGACGAAAGGACGCGAGTGGTACGAAACGCGGTTCATACCGCGAATCGGTCCCATGACCCTCGTCGCCCTGCTCTTCACCATCCTCGTCATGTTCTCTCTCAAAGGGGAATACATCGTCCAACTGCCTCTCGATGTGGTCCGGATCGCGATCCCCCTTTGCATCTACTTCGTGGTGATGTTCCTCGTTTCCTTCTACATGTCGAAGAAGGTCGGCGCCACCTACGGACAGGCGACCACCCTGAGTTTCACGGCGGCGTCCAATAACTTCGAACTTGCCATTGCGGTCGCGATCGCCGTTTTCGGAGTCAATTCCGGCCAGGCCTTCGCCGCGGTCATCGGGCCTCTGGTGGAGGTCCCCGTTCTCATCGGCCTCGTCAATGTGGCCCTCAAGTTCAAACAGAAGTACTTCGCCCCTCCCATCTGCGCCGTCTGCGGGTCCGAAACCGCCGATCTGGTCCTGTTCCAGTGCCGCAAAGGAGAGGACGACGTGCTTCTTTGCCCGATCTGCACCCACGATTCCCTGCGCATTCGGGACGCTCGGGCGAAACAGTGACCCTGAGACCGGCGGCCCCGGCGGCGGTGTTCGAAAGGTCTTCTCACGCGCCGGCTGCCGATTCGATTGCGTTGCCGGGACCGTCGAAACTGAGAATAACGGAAGGAAAGGAAACAAGAAGGGACAAATGGAGTGGAGGAAGGAGCGGTTTCGAACTGAAGGGCTCACGTCCCGGTGGCCCGAGGCCTTGAACCGCCGGCAGACCCGGCCCTCCGGCCCGCATTGCCAAACCGCTCCTCCGTTTCGTTTCCCCTATGGCGCTCCAGGCCGCTACGGTTGGAAGCCGTTGCGGTTGCACTTAGCCGATTTGCCGGTCGAATCCCGCTGAATCGAGTCCCTGCCGGTGGACCCGACGGTCGGGGCAGGCAACGCAACATTCCCTTCCGGCTTCACCGCTCGCGCTTGGGAAGCGTCGGTATTCAATCAGTCTTCCGCGCCCGATTCTTCCGATAGACTGATTCTCCAATTTCCATCTTCACAAATCATGCACTTGTCGGCAACACACACCTGCCGGCCGTGAGGGTATGATTTTCCTTCATACGTACATTCTTTTCTTTCCATTTGCTCCACCTCTGCCTTCTCCATGCGCGCACCGCGCCGTACGCCGCGTCGCGCCGGAGAGAAAAAAAGGGTTGTCACATGCCGCGGAAAGAGAGCCCGTTACGGCGGCTTTCGTCAAAAACATATAATAGACGCTATTATATTCCTGTATTTACTCCATATTTTAATCATCCGACGAACCGGACGCCAGTTCAGCCGAAAACCTGTAACCACGCCGGTTGAGACGTTCCGGGAAACCGCGCCGTAACCGGCATCGGCTCGCCGATTGCGATCTCGAGCATGTTGCCCCTCACCGGTCTATTGTTCCTTCAGAGATTGAAAAGGGATCTGCCCGATCTTATTTAGTGATA
Source organism: uncultured Syntrophobacteraceae bacterium (assembly GCA_964407285.1). Classification (GTDB taxonomy): domain Bacteria; phylum Desulfobacterota; class Syntrophobacteria; order Syntrophobacterales; family Syntrophobacteraceae; genus CAYOVG01. The sequence continues at coordinate 5,930 of CAYOVG010000090.1, read as the reverse complement.
ATGAGAAGATAAGATTTTTCGGTTCTTCCCCGTCTTGGGCGATCGTAAGCGGCGGGCAAGCACGCCGGCCCTGCCCCGGTCCTGTTGTTTCCGGTTATTCTTCACATTCAGGAGGAAAATACCATGGATGTCGGTGAGAAGATAAAATGGCATACCGATCTGGGAGAAGCTCTCAAACAGTCGAAAGCCGAGGACAAACCAGTACTGCTCGATTTCTTCAATCCCAACTGAATAGGCTGCCAACAGATGGATGCAGTTACGTATCCCGACAGCAAAGTTATGGATTATATTCAGAGTCACCTGATCCCGTTGCGGGTCTCCTCCGACGCCGTGCCCATCGCGGACGAATTTAACGTGAAGTGGACTCCGTGCCTCGTGACGCTCGGCCCCGACGGCAGCGAACACCACCGGACGGTCGGCTGGTTGCCGCCGGAGGAATTCATCCCCTCCATGATGCTCGGCGCCGCGAAGATCTACTTCGACAATGGCGAGTTTGAGAAAGCGCTCCACGAACTGGAAGGAGTATCGGAGGATTTCCCCGATAGCGGATCGGCTCCCGAAGCGATATACCTGAAGGGGGTTTGCCTGTATAAGAGCAAACACGATGCGAAACCGCTCAAGGAAGCCTATGAGAAGCTGCGGAAGGCGTATCCCGACAGCGAATGGACCAAACGCGCCATGCCTTACCGGCTTCTGTAGCAGTCATGCCGCGGCAGTCGGCCGCCACGGCGGCATCCCGTGAATTCCAACGGCGGTCGAGCATAAGCGCCGACAAGGCGCCGCCGATGGCGATTATGCCATCAACCCGATGATCGATGATGGACCATGATCATCGCTTCGGACCATGCCGGTGGGCGCGGACTAAGCCCCCGCCCACCGGCATGGAAACCATGCGAGCAGCCAATCCGACGGCGAGCAACGTTTCGCCGACGGAAGTCCGAAATCGGATGTCGGAAATCGAAAACGGGGATCAGGGGACCGGGCGTTGTTTCGGCCTCACGAGTCAGGAACCGAATCGTAGTGCAAACTCATTGCGCTGTTCACTGCTTCCGATCATCAGCAACTCGCTGTCGAGATCAAGCACGGCGTCCGCGGGAGGATTCGTAACCACATCCCCGGCTTTCTGAATCGCGATCACGGTCAATCCGGTCTCGGAGCCTATGTTGGTTTTCCCCAGGCTCTTGCCCGCCAGGGATTGGGGCACTTTGACCACGAAAAGGTCGAATCCCTCCCCCAGCATGATCAATTCTCGTTCCTGCAAAATGGAGAAGATCGATTCGGCCCCCAGGGACGCGTAGCTCAGGACGAAATCGGCGCCGGCACGGTGGATCGCCTCGAGGTTTCGCTCGTGAGTGATGCGGCTGACGATTCGAATATGAGGATTCAGGCGGCGACAATACACGGCCAGGTAGATGTTCATGGCATCGTCGTTGGTAGTGATGACGGCCGAGGGAGCTTCCGCCAGCCCCGCGCGCATGAGAACATTCCGGTCTGCCGCGTCTCCGATGAATAGTCCATCCGCAACGGCCGCCGCACGATCCGCAAGGGCCTTGTCGCGTTCTACAACGTGGAACGTAACGTTCTTTTTCTTGAGGCTGCAGGCTGTGGCATATCCCACATTGCCGCAACCGACAACAAGAACAGGGTTATAGTTGATATTGTAGATTACCAGGAAAGACTCGATTTCGGCTATCTGCGCGGCTGTTCCCACGATTACCGGGACACTCGATTCCAACAGCACGGTATCCGCCCGCGCGGGCAGCAGACGCCCGCGCTCCCAGATCCCCACCACATTGACCCCGGTTATCTCTCGAAGATGGGTATCCCGGATCATTCGCCCCGCCAGGGGAGTGTTTTGCACGGGAAACTCGGCGATGAGCAGGTCCTTGAAGGCGCCGATGACATGCACGTTCGCATGCTCGGCCGTGACCCGGTGGGCGAGGTGCTCGCCGAGTTTCTGTTTCAAGGGCAGAACGCGCGTTGCTCCAGCCAGCTCGAGGATGTCCACGGAATCCACGCTTTCAACCACGGTGACTACCGGGACTCTCGCAGCTATCTCCCGCACGGTCAGCGTGATGTTCGTATTGGTGGCGTCATCGGCATTGGCGAGCACCATCCGAGCCCCGGAGGCTCGAAGAGCTGCGTAGGTCGTTCTGTTGTCAATCTCTCCCGTGACAACCGAGACGCCCTCTTCGTAGAGGTTTGCGGCCACCGTGGCGTCCGGTTCGAGAACAAAGTAGGGGATGCTGAAAGCCTTGAGCTTTTTTATGAGACCTCGCGCCACGGACTCGTAGCAACAGATGATCACATGGCCGCTGATGTTCTCGGGAACCTCGCGTGGAGCGCGGAGGCGGATCTGGGCCTCCAGCCATGGAGCGTAGAAGAACCGGATGAAAGCGAACGGCAGTACAATCAGAAGAAGAACGATACCCGAGAGCAGCACCAGGATGCTGAAGGCGCGTCCGATATCGCTATGAAAGGTTATGTCGCCAAACCCCAGAGTGCTCATCACGGTAAGGGTCCAGTAAATGCCCGTGATCCACGAGTGATCCTTTCCTTCGACGCTCGCCATGATCCAGTGAAAGAGGACAGCGTAGACCAGGACCACAACGATGAGAAAGAGAACAAACTTGAGCAGCGCCTTCAGGTTTCTACGGGCCTGCTGTTGGCTGAGAAGGTAAGATAGCTGAGTGGTCAAAAGCTTCATGGCGTCAATCCTGGAGGGCGATCATTCGAGGAGACTGGAATCCACCGACCTGCTCACCTATTTACTATAAATGCCGGATGGCCCGGTATCATCGGAAGAAAAGCGAAAACGAGCCCCTTCCGCTTCCCTTCGTTCAGTCGACAATCGAGCCGGCGCGCTATATTGCGCTTGACGGTTCATGTTCTTACGGATGCTGGGTTTGGCTCGCGGAAAGATAATCGGCCACGGAGCGGGCCCACCCGGCCTCCCGAACTTTCCCCGCGTCGCGGAGCTTCCGCGCCGCTTCCCGGAAGAAGCGGATTTCCTCCGCGTCTGAATGCGGACCTTCATCCGATGAATCCGACTTGAATGAACCCGGAATCGCATTCGAATCCGTTGGGTTGGAATGCGAGTGCGCCCGGGGCGAGCCTTCGCCCGCTCCCCGGATTTTCGATGCGTCTCCGCTCCCGGCCAGGACCCTGCGCGCCGCCCCGACCCGGCCCCGATCTCCATCCCTTGCCGCCGCAAGCGCAAAGGCCAGAACGATGTCCACATCGCGCACGCCGGCATCGATCAACCGCCCGAAACGGTTTCCCGCCTCCCGCCACCTGCCCAGCTCCATGAGCAGGTACCCGGAACCGGACAGGGCGTTCCCGTGATCCGGGGTCTTCGCCAGCACGGCTTCGTAGCAGGCAAGGGCCCCGGCGGCGTCTCCATCCTTCGCGTAAATGAGAGCCAGGCTGCAGTACCCGTCGGCGCTCAACACTCCCGATGCATGGGACGCCGTCGCGTGGGGTCCCATTGCATGGACTCCGGTCGCGTGGGGCTTCATCGCGTCGCCCCCTATCCCCATCGCATGGGTCCCCAATGCAAGAGCGGTCTCGAAGGCTTCCCGGGCGAGTTCCCACCGCCTCCACCCGAGCATCCTGAACCCCACGCGCTCCCACAACTCATGGGCGGCCGGCCCCGATTTCCCGGCCTCGGCCAGGACCTCCAGCGCTTCCGCCCGCCGGTTCATGCAAAGCAAACTGAGAGCCATGGAGAAGAGTATCTCCCTTCGCTCCGGCATCGGCCCCGACGGATGGAACCCGAAGGAGACCTTCCCATGCAGCGCCCTCTTGAAACTCTCCACGGCCGGAAAGTGCTGCTGCAAATCCTGGAGCCGACTCGCGATCCGCACGTGGGAGTACGCATCGTCGCGGGTCATCACATCCGCCCGCGCCAGGTAACGCAGAGCCTGCTGCCGTTCGCCCCGCTGCGCGTGCAGGGACGCCAGGAACAGATATGCCTCCACGCAGGGGCGAAGGTCCGCCGCCGCATACCCCTCCGGCGTGCGCGGGACCTGCCGTTCCAGGTGGACGAGCGCCTTCTCCATGGACGCCAGGGCGCCGTCGATGTTCCCCAGGTTCCTGTGGATGATGGCCATGGAGAAATGGATCTGCTCGTCATCGCGCCCTTCGGCGATTTCCTTTTCCATGATCGCCAGGTTGCGGCGCTCCTTTCCCAGGAGCACACGCGCGTCCCTGTACCCGATGTGGCGCACGGTGATATCCGTAATGGCCGTCTTCAAGCCGCACTCGCCGACGCTCTGGTACAACTGCTCGTGGATGCGCCCGCGGAACCGGACTGCGTCCAGCCTGGGCGCGCACCGGAGCTGATGGCAAAACTCCGGCTGCCCTTGGGCGTTGGTGTCGTGGAGTAGAAAATAGAAGGCGGTTTCACCATCGAAATAGGATTTGAGCCGGATGACCCGTTGCTGCATCTCCGGGTCCATGCGGTCGTCGGCGTCGAACCAGGCGATGTAGCGCCCTCTCGCCTTCTCGATGGAAAAATTCCTGGCCGCCGAAAAATCGTCGCGCCAGTCGAAATGGAACACGGCGTCGGTGTAGCGGCGCACGATGGACAGAGTTTCATCGGTGGAGCCCGTATCCACGACGACGATTTCATCCGCGAAGGACTGGAAATCTCTCAGGGCATCCTCGATATGGGACGCCTCGTTCTTCACGATCATGCAGACCGACAACGCCGGGCCATGGACCGGACTCTTCGCCGGGCCATGGACCGGACTGCCCGCCGGGGCGGGCGCCGGGCTCCGCGCCGCAATCCGCCCCCGCTCCATTTCCTTTCCCCCTCCGCTACCCATCGTTCCGTTCCCCATCCCGCTCGCCGTCAGCCATACACGATCTCCAGCGCCCTCTCCGCCATCCCGGACCAGGTATGCCTTTTCAGGTCCTCACCGGCCCTCCTGCCGATGGCGCGAATTTCGTCCCGGTTGCGGTATGCGTGCTCGATGGCGGCGACAAGCTCGTCCAGCGAGGGTTCCTCCCAGTCGGCGGTGAGGTTCCCCGCTCCGTCGTGCAGCCGGAACTTCCGCAGGTCCTTCAGCATGATCGAATTGTCCTCGGTCAGCACATCCTTGTGCCCGCTCGTGAACGACGCGACGACGGGCCGTCCGCACGCCATGTATTCCATCAGCACCAGGTTGGTGCCGCCTTCGCAACGGTTGGGGAAAACCCCCAGGTCCGTCTGTGCGTACAGGGAGCGCAGCTCCTCGTTGGGAACGATGGGGTATGTGGCTATCCTGGAGGCGTCCAGTCCGTTGAGGACATAAAGGTGGTTCATGATCTCCTCCCACGTATCGCCCTTGAATGCGTACCGGATGTACGGGGACAGGGCCATCGGCTCCATGCTCCCGGGCCACTTGTTGTACCAGACGTTGACCAGGATGATGTCGCGGTATTTCTCCTGGAGAATCCCCACGGCCTTGAGCACGAGGTCCTGCCCCTTGCGCAACTCGAACTTGCCGCCGGAAAAAATCACGAACGCTCTGTCGTCTCGTTTCTCCGGAACGGGATGGAAGATTTCGGGATCGATTCCCTGAATGAGCACGCGAGCGTTGCGGATGCCTTTCTCCACGAGCCTGTCCCGGCACCACGTGGAGCCGGCGATGACGGCGTCGTATTCCCGCGCATTCCTCAGGGAAACGGAAGACAGTTCGTTTTCGAAGAACGTGTAGCCGAAATTGAGGGAGCCCCTTGCGGGGAAGAGGCTCCTGAAGTCGGAAGCGGCGATGGTGTGGAGGACCCTGCCGGGAAGCGCCTTGTTTACGGCCAGGGTCGTGTCCTGGTCCAGGGAGACGACCTTCATCCTTTTGGCCAGTTCCTTCCTGAGGTACTTGCCGCAGATGCCCCAGCCGAAATTCTCCCCCGACGAAAGCGCCAGGTAGAGGGTCTCGTCCGGCAGA
>CAYOVG010000089.1:0-20313 GCA_964407285.1 uncultured Syntrophobacteraceae bacterium | reverse complement strand
ACTTCTCCTGTCGGGTTCGCTCGTTTCCTCATCTATAGGACTCTTTCCCGAGAGTTTCGGGAATATTTCATTCACTCGTATTGTTATCAAGATCTGCTATTATGCTATAGACCGCTGCGTCGGAGAAGAACAAAACGCATTTCGCAAGAAAATTCAAGATGGCGGAATGGAAGGCGGGAATCTTTTCGCGGGATGATCCGCCTCCTTGCGCCGAAGCGCCGCCCGGCGGCGTTACGGGCACTCAAGGCCTTACCATCGAATCGGCTCTTCGCGACCACATGGAACACACCGTGGCCTCGGACCTTTTCATGACTCCTACGGCGCAACTGGCGGACCTGGTTCTTCCGGCCGCTCACTGGCTCGAACAGGACGACGTCGTGTACATGCGCAAGATCTGGTGCGTCCTCACCCGGAAGAGACTCGCCCAAATCGGCGAAAGCCGGGACGACCGGGACATCATCTTCGATGTGGTCCACCGCTTGGGACTCCATGAGGCTTTTCCATGGCCCGCCCGGTACGCCTGTCTCGACTGGTTGCTGGAAGGCAGCGGCATGAGCTTCGCGGAGTTCAGGGACAACAAGGAAATCTTCATGGGTGAGATGCGCTACCGGAAGTACGAAACCCAGGGGTTCCACACCCCTTCGGGGAAGTTCGAATTCTACTCCAACGTGATGGAGCACGAGGGGCGCCCCCCGCTGCCCGTCTTTGTCGAACCTCCCCTCTCGCCCGTATCCACGACCGAACTCGCAAAGGAGTACCCCTTCATCCTCATGAGCGGCACGAAGAAACGCGACTTCTTCCACTCCGAAATGCGCCAGGGGTGGCGTCACTGCGAAAAAGGCGTCCCGATCCGGTCGTAGAGATCCACCCGGACGCGGCGGCATCGGCCGGCATCGATGAAGGCGACTGGGTATACCTGGAGTCGCCCTATGGACGCGCCATGTTCAAGGCCTGAGCGGGAAGAAAGCGGAACATCACAACATCCGGAGCCGCTTTCGTCACCGTTCTTCGCCCGGCGCAGGATTTCGGACATTGCATTGGCGGGCGCGAAGCGCGGGCACGCGGGGGCTCGGGGACCGACTCAGAAGTCGCGCCACACACAGTATTGCCGAGATCTTTCCTTCGTTCCGGAATGTCTGCATCACGTCCTCGCTGCCGTCCACGAACGAACATTCGCTGCCGTGGATTTCATATTCGGAGGCAAGGTTTCGCCTGTAATCGCAATCACGCAGCCGGCTGACTATCGCGAATCGCAGCTTGCGCGAATATATAGAGCGGCAAAGACCCGCGCCACGCCTGCGGGAATGGGGCGAAGCAACAAAAACCTTGCGTTGCGCGCTGAATGTATCGATATTATCAACTGGAGAGGTGATTGCGGGCTGGAGAGTAAATCCGGAAGAGAAGGAGGCCGCTTTGATGGCCGGCAAAAAGAAGTTTCATGGTGGCGAACAAGGCAAGCCGAGCACCGGGACCCCGCGGGAGATGCTCGGAACGGACCGGCGTGCCGTGCTCGCCGTCAACACTCACTCGCGCGCGGGAGCGCGGCTTTTCTCCGGTGCGATGCGTCTGCTGAGCGCCAGGGGGATTCTGATCGAAGAGGCGCATCCGGTCGGAAAACCGGAGCAGCTTCCCGGAATCGTCAAAGATGCGGTGGAACGCGGGTCCCGTCTCGTCATCGTCGGCGGCGGCGACGGCACCATCAGTTCGATCGTGGACGAACTGGCCTACCGCGATACCGTCCTGGGGCTCCTGCCCCTTGGAACATCGAATGCATTCGCGAGGACGCTCGGCATTCCGCTCGACCTTCCCGCGGCCGTCGAGGTAATCGTCGAGAACCGGGTCGCGGCCGTCGATCTCGGACTCGTCAATGGAGACTACTATGCAAACGTGGCCAGCATCGGCATGAGCGCAAACGTCGCCCGCAGGACCCCCAACGTCCTGAAGCGCCACCTGGGTCCGCTCGCGTACGGGCTCGTCGGCCTGGGACACCTGGCATCCACAAAACCCTTCCGATGCCGCCTGACCACCTCGGATAAGGTCATTTCGATCGAAACCCGGCAGGTCGTGGTCGCAAACGGCCGGTTCTTCGGAATCGGAGAGGTCGGGCCGGACGCAAACGCAACCGACAGCAGTCTGGCGGGTTTCACCCTGGGCGAGCGAAGCCGGGCGCAATTCCTGAGGGCCTGGGGCCTGTTTCTTCTCGGCAGGCACGTATCGCTCCCGGAGGCGAACTACTTCGCCACGCGCGAACTGCGCGTGGAAACCGACCCCATACAGTGGCTCGACGTGGACGGCGAAGTCGTGGGAAGCACACCGGCCCATTTCGCCGTGGCCGACAGGGCGCTCAGGATTCTCGTCCCTCGCGGATTCAAATGAGGCTCATGGCCTCCGATTCTTTCGGCGAGCGTTCTTATGCGCCCACTTCCCCGGCCACTTGCGCTTCGCTCGCATGTTCTCCGAGCATGACCTTTGCGTAGCCGATCCCGAGGCCGTATGCTCCGCCGTGTTCCTTAGCGACCGCCAGAACCGCATCGTAGGTTTCCTGGCGCGCCCAGTCCCGTTGCCACTCGAGGAGCACCTGGAGCCACGTCATGGGGACGACCCCCGCCTGGACCATCCGCTGAATAGCCCTCTCGTGGGCTTCGACGGTAACTCCACCGGAAGCATCCGTAACGATATAGACCTCATAACCGTCATCCAGGGCCGACAGAGCCGCCGTAGCCAGGCAGACCTCCGTCCAGAGAGCGGCCATGATCAGCTTCTTGCGTCCCGTCTTTTCGACGGCTTCGACCACCTTTCCGTCTTCCCAGCAGTTCATTGTGGTCCTGTCTATGGGGGTGATGTCCGGAAAGACCGCCTGGATGGGTGGAAAGATGGGACCACTGAAGCTTTCCGCCGCCACGGTCGTCAGAATGGTCGGCGCCCCGAAGACCTTCGCGGACTTCGCAAGTCCGGTCACATTGTTCACGAGCGTCTGGCCGTCGATGGAATGGGTTGCGAAAGCCATCTGCGGCTGATGATCGATCAGAAGAAGCACCGAATTTTCAGGGGTTACCAGGCGGGGACTGGAGCCCCCGTTCTCGCTTGATTTCATTGGTTTTCCTCCACATATGCAAGCCCGAACGCCTGGAGGCGCATTCGTCCTCGCGGTTGGGACCCGTCACAACGGCTTCATGGCTTCACTCTCGATGAGGTGAAATTGCAAACTGTTTAAACCAATGTAATCACTAGTCTTGTGTCGGCAATCCCGCGCATGCCGGCCCATATCCATATCGTGGACCGTATTCCGACGTGAGGCCCACCGGACCATTCCCTGCCAGGACCCCGCCTGCCGATGCAAGAATGCGCACTTGACACCCGCCCGGCGGATCTTACCATGAATGCGAAATCCGGTTTCGAATGCGCCGGGTTGCGCGCAGCCCGGCGCATTCGCCTTCCCGCAACTCCTGGGAATAATCCCTTCGGAGGTGTAGCCCATCATGCACGCCACGACACATTCGATCGTTCCGTCGGCGTTCTTCTTTCCTCCGGCAGGACCGGCAGGTCCCGCGGGAATGTTCGACGGAATCCCTCTCGAGGCCGTTCCGCGCGCGCATCCGGGGAATGGAAGAGCACGCCGCGCCCGCGGTGGAACAGCCTGAGGGGGGAGAGGTGGGTAAGTCGAATACGAAGCTCCGTTTCCTGCTCCTGCTTCTTTTCCCGCTATTCTTCAGCCCGGCGCTCTTTCAGCCCTCGCTCCCGCGGGCGGAAGAGACCGCCCCTTTGCATACGGGGCCGACATCCCTTTCGGAGCCCTCGAATCCGGACAACGCCGCCGCATCACCTGCCCATCCGGCTTCCCCTCCCGCCGCCGCCTCTCCCACCACCCGGGCAGCGCCTTCCACCGGGGCCCCTCCTCCCGGCCCGGACACGGTGACCCTCGATCCGGTGATCGTCACCGCCCCCCGTATACCTTCCGAGGCGGAACGGGTCCCCGCCGCCGTCACGGTAATTGAAAAGGAGGACATACAACAGGGCCGCCCCACGGTGACCCTGGATGACGCGCTGGTCCAGGCGCCGGGCGTGGTCGTCTCGAACCGGTTCAATTTCGCCCAGGACCTCCGGATCGCGATCCGCGGCTTCGGCGCACGGTCGGCCTTCGGCATTCGGGGCATCCAGGTTTACGTCGATGGGATCCCGCACACTCTTCCGGACGGCCAAAGCCAGATCGACAGCATCGATCCCGGCTTCGTGGAGCGTATCGAAGTCATGCGCGGTCCCATCTCCGCGCTCTACGGCAACTCTTCGGGGGGAATGATCAATATCGTCACGCAGGACGGCCCGGAAGAGCCCTTCATCGAAACCGATACGGTCCTCGGGGAATACGGTCTGTGGAAATCCCTCGTCAAGGGCGGCGGACGGAGCGGCCGCGCAAACGGCTTTTTCGGGGTCTCGCGGCTGGAGACCGGCGGGTTTCGAGCCCACAGCCGGGCCGAAAGCTGGAAGATGACCGGCAAGCTTCGCTGTGATATCGATGCCGATTCAGACCTGACGTTGCTCGTTGACTCCGTCTATTCACCCGAATTGCAGGACCCGGGCGGCCTGACACTCCAACAGGCGCAAGCCGACCCCGGCCGGGCGTCCCCTCTCGGCCTGCTATTCGATACCGGCGAAACCGTCACCGGCGGCCGTTGGGGGTTGCTGTACCGCGGCGCGCCGGCATCGAACCGGAACCTGGAGGCGGTCGCCTATTACGGCCTGCGGGACCTGGACAGCGCGATCCCGTTTCGCTTCGTCGAGCTTGACCGCGAGGTTTTCGGCGGGCGCATTCAATACGACGTAACCGGCGAAATCCCGGGTATCCCCGGCAACGACGGCGCCGCGGATGTTGCCGGGGACGCGGGCGCGGGCGGCGTCACGCACCACCTGTTCGTCGGGGTCGACTTGCAGCGCCAGGACGACGACCGCCTCAATTTCGACAACCGGGAGGGTTCTCCCGGCGATACGCTGCTCCTCGACCAAAATGAGCGGGTAACCTCCGTCGGCGCGTATCTGCAGGACGATGTCGGGCTCACGGACACGTTGTCGGTGGTTGCGGGCGGACGCTACGACCGCGTGAGCTTCGAAGTGGACGACCGCCTCGCTTCCGACGGAGACGACTCCGGATCGAAAACCTTCGATCAATTGACGGGCCGCCTCGGGCTGAACTACCTCTTCCGGCCCGATCTCCGGATGTACGCCAATGTGGCGCAGTCGTTCGAGACTCCGACCGCCACGGAACTGGTCAACCGCCCGGAGGGCGGCGGCGGGATCAATCCCGACATCGAACCTCAGAAGGCCGTCAATTACGAGGTGGGGCTGAAGGGGACTCCCGGCGGACGCGCCACCACCTTCGAGCTGGCCTTGTTCTACATCCAACTGGAAGACGAACTGATCGCCTTCCGGGATGTTACCGACCGCGTATTCTACAGGAACGCCGGCAAGTCGCGGCGCATCGGCGCCGAACTGGGCCTCGGGATGGAGACCGCGGAAGGCCTGAAGGTCAAACTGGCGTACACCTATCTGAACGCGGAATTCGAGACTTACGTGAAGAACGGGATCAACCTGGAGGGCAACCGGGTCCCGGGGCTCCCGACCCACCAGGTGTATGCGGAAGTGCTCTACGAGCACCCCGGCGGCTTTTACGCGGGCATCGAGGCGCTCCATGCGGGCGGGTCGTACGTCGACGATGAAAACACGCTCGAGAGCAGCGCTTACACGGTGGCCAATCTTCGGGCGGGCTACGACAAACCCGTCGGCAACTGGCGCATATCGCCCTTCGTCGGCGTGGAAAACCTCTTTGACGAATCCTACAGCGGCAACGTGCGCATCAACGCTTCGGGAGGCCGATATTTCGAACCCGCGCCGGGACTGAACGTCTACGGAGGAATCGGCATCGGCTATCACTGGTAGGAACCGCCGCCGGCGGGCGGCTGTCGGCAGGCCGCGGGCGGTGGGAGGCGGCGCGGGAGGTGTGCGGATGCCTGATGGCGGTTGCGGCGACGGGCAGGAGACGCGCCCGTGCGGACGGCGAGTCGAAAAGCATGCCGCCGAGAGGCCGGTGGCGGGCATCCTTGCGTCGGTGGTGCTGCACGGCGCCGTTTTCCTGCTGCTCTGCATGGACCTGAGAAAAGCCGATACCGGTACTCCGGCAAGACCGGAAGAGCGTCCGGCGCTTGTCGTGGAACTCGTCCCTCCGTCGCCCGAATCATCCGAAGGAGCCGGGGCGGTCTCCCCCTACCTTTCGAGCGCGGATTCCCCCGCCGGACGTTCCACTTCGGCTCCCGCTCCGTCGGGAGCGCATCCCCCGACGCCGATCGAGGAAGAAGAGAAGGCGAAAACGGCCGCGCCCGCCCCCGGTCCCAATCCCGGTCCCACTCCGTCCTTACCGAAAGAACCTCGAAAACCTCCCCTCCCGGACGGCCTCGAAGCGAAAGAGGAGGAGAAGAAGCCTGAGCCGGAAGCAGCGAAAAAGCCGCGGGCCCCGCAAAAAACATCCATGCCGAAGGGTGCGCCGAAAGCCGCCGCGAAAGACAGAGACCGGCGTAACGATCTAACCCGGCGCCAGGATCGAACCCGGGCGGATAAGCTCCCTCCCGCTCCGGCGGAACCGAAGGAAACGAAGGAACCGGAGGAAATAAAGAGATCAAAGGAGGCGAGGGAGGCTGAAGAGGCGAGGGCGTCAGGGGGCGCCGGAGTCGGTGGACCGGCGAGAGAAAGCGCTCGGGGTGCGCCCGGCGGTTCCGGCGCCGGCGCCGGTTCCGCGGGCGCGGTCGGGGGAGGCTCCGGAAACGGGGTCGCCGGGGGAGGCGACGCCGAAGGACCGGGACGCGGCGCACGGGCGAATCCCGTCTGCATCTATTGCCCTCCCCGCGAGTATCCCAGCCGGGCGCGCCGGGAAGGGCGGGAAGGGACGGTCCTGGTCGAGGCTCTCGTAGGTCCGACGGGGGCGGTCGTTGAAACTCGGATTGCCGGAGGCAGCGGCCATGCAGTCCTCGACGAAGCCGCCCGCGACGCGGTGAAGAAGTGGCGGTTCCGGCCGGGACAAAAAGACGGAAAGAACGTCGCCATGTGGGTGCGCATCCCGATGAGCTTTCGACTGCGGTAATAACAACCATCATACAAAGGCAGCGTTCCCGTTTTTTTATACTACACGAATATTCGATGTGTATTTATTTGCATTTCATACTTCCATGCATTATTCTGCCCAATACGTAAGATCATGTTTCGGACATTCAAGTATTTACGAAATGAATAAAATAGGGAACATGGATATATATTATCGATCTCACTTGTAAATGCGTCAAGAACCTTTGCTCGGGAGCCTGAACGATTCAGGCTGATATGCTTACGGGTTCCGTAATGCATGTCGCCCGCCATGCAGCACTCGTCCGTACGATCATTTCCGCAAATCGCCTTGGTCATTGAGGAGGTTGTCATGCCCCGTCAGTTTCGTCGCATCAATTTGCAGGAATTTGCCGTATTGCTTGAGCGATTTCCCTTTAGCCGGAAGATCAATTCAATTCACATGCACCACACCTGGCGTCCAAATCACAGGCAATTCAAAGGACACGATACCATAGTCGGCATGTGGCGCTTTCATACTCAAAATCGAGGATGGAGTGACATCGCACAACACATCACCGTAGATCCGGAAGGCGCGATATGGCTCGGCCGCAACTGGAACTCGCCTCCCGCCAGTGCAAGCGGCCATAACGGAAATAGGACCATCGGACCTTTCATGTTCGAGATGATCGGTGACTTTGATACAGGATGCGACCTCTTCGAAGGCAAACAGCGAGAGACGGTCATTCGGGTGATTTACTTGGTCCAGAAGCGCTTTGCCCTGAAACCGGAGACCCTTCGTTTCCATAACCAGATGTCATCGAAATCCTGTCCGGGAACGGCAATCGACTACGACGAGGTCCTTGAGGAAGTTCGCAAGCTCCATACCGTGGAGCCGGAGGACCTCGCAGGTCATTCGCGTAGTGCCGCGGGCGGCGGGCCCTTTGGGAACGAAGCTTTGGAGATGAACGATTGGATCGACAGTTTTATCCGCGAGGTGCCGGAAAGAGAAGATCCAGCGGATGCCGAACCCATGGAGGAAGAAATGCGCGAGAGCGACCTCTATGCATTCTACAGCCTGGGAACTCGCGGCGGAGCCGCTCTCCGCACAGGAGAGCGCAGTACATCGGGAAGAGTGGAACTGATTCCCGAGATGCTTGCAGAATTACGGCCTCACGTGATCAATCTCAACCAGGGACAGTTCTCCTCCGACGGAAAGTTCAGCACGACCAGTGGCGATGTCGATGCGATCTTCGGAGAGCATCTCGTCCGGGAAGTGGAAAAAGCAAAGCTCGGATCTCAGAAGAAGCTTCGCATAGTGTTTTACGCACACGGCGGACTGGTCTCCGAATCCAACGCCCTTCGAAGCGCAATCAAGCACATCAACTGGTGGAAGAAGAATCACGTCTATCCCATTTACTTCGTGTGGGAGACAGGACTTTTCGAGACCATCGGCCAAATCCTTTCCCGAGCCGGGCAACGCATGCCCGAAACCGGCAGACGGGACTTGTGGGACTATACAACAGATCCGTGTATCGAAACAATCGTGCGAGCCCTATACGGTCCCAGCATCTGGTCCGCAATGAAGCGGAGCGCCGAACTCGCCTCCGCCCCCGACGGTGGCGCGCTGTACGCGGCGATGCGCCTCAAGGAATTCTGCAACAATCACAAGGATGACATCGAGTTACATGCTGTCGGGCACAGCGCCGGCTCGATCTTTCATTCGCACTTCATTCCGGCAGCCCTTAAGGCTGGTAACCCGCATTTCCAAACGGTACATTTCATGGCGCCCGCCATTAGCGTGGATACGTTCCAAAAGCAACTGGCAAATCTGATTGGAATCAACAAAGGCATCAACAAACTCAGCCTCTTTACAATGCGAAAGGACTATGAAGAGGCGGACCACTGCGCCTGCATTTACCGCAAGTCCTTGCTCTATCTCATCTACAACGCTTTGGAGCGGCGGCGGGAGACACCGTTGCTGGGTCTTGAGATCTGCCTGCGCGGTGACCGCGACCTGAGCAGGCTTTTCGCTCTTTCGGGCTATCCGCCGTCTGCGGGAGAAGTAATCTGGTCCGTTTCCCCTACCAGCACCGGACTCAGTGCAAGCAGATCTACATCCCATGGCGGCTTCGATGATGACCCTGCTACCATGAACAGCATTTTACGCCGGGTGCTGGCCCTGGATGAACACGATCCGCTTGTTGAATTCCCTGAACCGACGGAAGAGAACCGGGATACCTGCCGTTGGACGGATCAGTTCGACCTGCCGTTGAACATGGACGCGCAACAGCAGCATACCGCACAGGCCGCATCGCCATTCCATCAGCCACAACCACTGCCAACCACAACCACTTTTTCCTCCCAACCTCAAGCGGCTACCCCCGGCCGCCGCCTCGCCCTTTGCGTCGGCATAAACGAGTACCCGACGGAGCCTCTGGCCGGATGCGTTGCAGACGCTCTTTCATGGGCCGATGCGCTCATGCGGATCGGTTTCGAGCGCCCCGTCATGCTGCTCGACGGCCAGGCAACCCGCGATGCCATCCTGCGGTCGCTCTCCAGTCTTGTCGCGACCAGTAAACCGGGAGACGTGATTGTCTTCCAGTATTCAGGGCACGGTGCTCAGCTCCCGGATGTGGACGGCGACGAAGAGGGACAGGATACGGCAGGACAGGATGAAGCGATTTGCCCATTCGATTTCGCTTCGGGCGCTTTCGTGATCGATGATGACATTTCCGACGTGTTTGCGAGAATTCCGGAAGGGGTTAATGTCACCTGCTTTATCGACTGCTGCCATTCAGGCACGATCACGCGTTTTGCCGCCGTCACCCCGACCCTTGGGACATCGGGAGATGGGAGTCTTCGTGCGCGGTTCCTGAAGGCTACCCCGGACATGATTCAGGCTCATCGGCGGTTTCGTCGCGAAAAGGGCCGGGGGCGCGCTCGTGGATTCCGGGATGACAGGTCAATGAAGGAAGTGCTTTTCTCTGCGTGCAACTCCAGTGAAGTGGCGTGGGAAAGCAATGGACAGGGTGAATTCAGCACGCGGGCGACGCGGCTGCTGCGCGCGGGAATCACCGGGATGACAAACGGAGAGTTTTTGAATAAGGTCTTGTCGGCTTTCGGAACTCAACCCCGGCAACATCCCGAACTGGATTGCGCTCCCGCCATGTGCGACATGGACCTGCTGCAGCCCCTGACGGGCCCCCGGGGAACGAAGGGAGCCGGAAGCGCGTCCACGGCCGGGGAGACGCCGGGACAAGACGCGGCGGTGATTCAATTACTCCGTACGATTCTCTCCATCGTGCAGAAAAGCTAGAGGCGAGGGCGCTATGCCGAAAAGAACCGCAAATCCAGGCGACAACGGCACCTTCTTCATTGGACGGCGGGTCTTCGGGGCGGCCCATGTGAAACCATATGAGCGAAAGGGCGATGATCCCGTTTATCGCCCGCTCCGGATCTTCACGCTCGATCCGGCGCAATCGCGTCTGGAGGGTTCCATCGCTCTGGTCAACATCCCCTACGAACCCCTGGCTCCAGGGCCGGAGGGCCGTATTTTCAAAGTGGACAACTACGATGGCCGGCAAAATCTTCACTATCGCAAGGTAAACCTGGATGATCCGCACGTTCTGATTCGCGACGGTCGGGATCCGTCACCCTCGGATCCCATGTTTCATCAACAAATGGCTTATGCCGTATGCACCCTGGTGTATTCAGCTTTCAAAAAGGCGCTCGGCCGGGATATCGCCTGGGGATTCGAGGGGGTGGACGATCCCGCAAGAACGCAACTCCTTATCCGTCCACACGCCTGTGATGCTCAGAACGCTTTTTACGATAAGATGCGAGGGGAACTCTCCTTCGGCTATTATCGGTCCGGGAAAAATGTTGCCGGATTGAATCTCCCGGACAGCTACGTCTTCACCTGCCTCTCCCACGATATTGTCGCTCATGAGGTCACGCATGCGCTCCTGGATGGTCTGAGGGCGCATTTCACCTATCCCGGGGGTCCCGACGTTCTGGCGTTTCACGAAGCGTTTGCGGACCTGGTCGCCGTGTTTCAGCATTTCAGCTATGACAAGGTCCTTCGGGAGGCAATTCGCAAATCCCGAGGCGATCTGGAGAAAGCGGAGTTGCTGACCGATATCGCCCGGCAATTCGGCCACACCACGGGCGGCTCATACAGGGCCTTGCGTACGGTAATCGACATCGATCCCACGAATCCGAGATCGACGCCTCCACAGTACCAGGACGTGGAAACCGAACCTCACAAGCTCGGTTCAGTGCTGACCTCGGCTGTTTTTGACGCCTTCCTCACCGTTTTCAAGCGAAAAGTCCAGCGATATGTTCGTCTGGCAACAAACGGCTCCGGCGTGATTCCCGATGGAGAGCTATCCGCGGACCTTCAAAACGTCCTCGCCGAAGAGGCGAGCAAGCTCGCACGCCAGTTTCTAAATATGTGTATTCGAGCCATCGACTACTGTCCTCCCGTCGATCTGGAATTCGGGGAGTTTCTGCGCGCAGTGATCACAGCGGATTACGATCTCATACCCGACGATCCCTGGGGATACCGGATGGCCTGGATCGACGCCTTCCGAAAACGAGGCATATATCCCCGCAATGTAAGCAGTCTGTCCGAAGACGCGCTCCTGTGGCGTCCCCCCACCAAACCCATGGAAGAGCTATCTGAACTGAGCTTTGCCGAACTGAGATTTGAGGGAGACCCGGGGCATCCGGCGGGGCGAGAAGAACTTAAACGTCAGGCCGACGCACTGGGACGACAAATCGTCACAAACAAAGCGCTCCTCGAAGAACTCGGTCTTACGCGGGTTGACGTTCGTCGGCCCGGCCGGGAGACAATAGCCCCTGTTTGTGTGGAGTCTATCCGTTCATCAAGGCGCATCGGCCCCGATGGACAGGTGGTCTTCGACCTTATCGCAGAGGTGACTCAGCGCAAAATCGTTCAACACCCGGACAATAGTCTTCCAATGGATTACTATGGTGGAGCGACTTTGATATTGGGTCCCAGGGGTGAACTTCGCTATGTGATCTCCAAATCAGTGGAGAACCGGGAACGACTGGAGAGCCTGTACGAGTTTATGCGCAATGACGTCGGCCGGCGGTTCTGGACGACGAATGGAGGAAGACACACCCCCAAGAAACAAATTTTCAAGTTGCTCCACAAAGAACAGGCATAGCCTGAGTGAGTAGTATGGCATGGATCGCCCTGGTGACGTCAAAAAGGACCGGGGAGAACGTTGACAGACTCTTTCTCAGTCGATGAGTATCCAGAGGCAGGGTGAAGGGACTGAACGCCGTTGCGTCCGCCCTTTCACCCCACCCCTCTCCACCCAAAGGGTGGAGAGGGGTGGGGTGAGACGCTGCTCTTCGATTCTGTTCACTTTCGTAAGCGGGCCTGTGCTCAGTCGCCACGGCGCAGTGAAATATTATCGATCCTCGCCTGGGTGATCCTCTGTTCGTGTTCGCTCTTCTTGTCCCCGGCTTCCTTCACCTTCGCCATAAGCTGTTCGATGTCGCAGGGCTTCATGAGGTAATCGAAAGCCCCGAGTTTCATTCCTTCGATGCCGCTCTCCACCGTTGCGTGGCCGGTCAGCATGATCACTTCCACGAGGGGATGGGTCTTCTTGATGTGCCTCAAGGTCTCGATCCCGTCCATTCCCGGCATCTTGACGTCGAGTATCACCACATCCACCCCGCCGTTCGACTCCAGTTTCTCCAGAGCTTCATAACCGCCGTACGCGGACACTATGTCCACATCTCTTTTGCTGAGCCGCCTGGTCATGGCATCCACGAAAGGCGCCTCATCGTCGACCAACATTACCACGGTTTTCATCATGAGTATTTCTTCCTGTTCAGCCGTCAAGAAATGAATCGAGTCCAGGGCAGCCGGCAAGACGGCCGCCGGTTGCGAGCCGACTGCCGGACCATGGATGACCGCCGTCGATTACCGGACCACCGTTACCTCGGCACCCGTCTGTTTTTTCATTTCCTCGATATGATCTTCCACGCTGCCCTTGTACAGGGCCTTCTCGAAAAACGTCCTGTTCTCATGGCCCAGGACCAGGAGATCCGCTTTCTCTTCCAGGAGGACCTGCTTGAGAACTTCCAGAACGGACCCGCTCCGGACGACCTTCTTCGGAGCCGCTCCCTGCGATTGAGCGAGTTGTTCGGCGTAGTCCAGTATGTGAGCGCCGAGATGGGCGAGTCCCTCTTCCGCAATACCGGTCGCCATTCCTCCGACACTGCCTTTAAGAAAGCCGGCGTCCACCGCGTAGACGTAAGTGAGTCTCGCATTGTGCCGCTTTGCAAGCGCCGCGGCTTCCAGGGCTGCTTTTTGAGAATGGGCCGATCCGGTTACTCCGCAGACGATGCTTGTGTATGTCATGGTACCGCTCCTAAGAGAATTGTTGCGCGTTCATCGATTTCGAATGGATGCGCCGCCCCGTCATCAATAGGCAACGAGCAGATAGATCATGCTCATGGTGACGGTAATCATCATGGGCAACCAGCACATCTTCATGTATTCCGTGAAAGAGATCCTGAAGCCCGCCTTTTCCGCCATTCCCACCGTGACCACGTTGGCGCTGGCTCCGATCATGGTGCCGTTGCCGCCGAGACATGCCCCCAGGGCGAGAGACCACCAAAGCACGTTGTCTTTGGGCAGACCGAAGCTCTCGCTCAAAAATAGCACGATGGGCAACATGGTGGCCGTGAACGGAATGTTGTCGACGAATGCCGAGGCGATGGCCGAAACCCACAGGATCATGACCACGGCAACGGTGAGATTTCCCTGGGACGCCTTGAGCACCACGTCGGCGATCTGCTGGATCAGCCCCGTCGATTCAGCGCCGGCAATGACCACGAAAAGGCCTATGAAGAACATCAAGGAGGGCCATTCCACTTCTTTTTCCAGCATCTCCACGATGTCCACCCTGGAGACCGCCAGGAGAAGCAGGGAGCCGATCAGGGCCGCCACCGACACCTGCATGTGCATGAACCCGTGCAGGGCGAAGAGAAGGATGGTGAATCCCAGGAGAACGAGCCCCTGGATCATCAGCTTCTTGTCGGTAATCTTATACTGCTCGCGCAGATGGGCGACGGTCTTCTCCACGTCCTTGACGTCCGCCTTCATGTATTCCTTCTTGTGCCGCCATAAAAAGAAGAAACAGGAAACGATCAGGCAAAGAAAGCAGATGAAGCTCAGGTTGCCGACAAACTGGCCGAAGGTGAGCCCCGTATAGGAGCCGATAAGAATGTTGGGCGGGTCGCCGATGAGGGTCGCGGTGCCGCCGACGTTGGACGCAAAGGTCTGAGGGATGAGAAATGTCAGGGGATGGACCCTGAGCGTGAGCGCGATCTCGATCGTTACCGGGATAACCAGGAGCATCGTGGTGACGTTGTCCAGGAAGGCCGATATCACCGCGGTGAGAAACTGGAGGACGAAGGCGAGAATGAAGACGTTCCCCCTGGTCCAGGCATAGGCTTTGTAAGCCAGGAACTGGAACATGCCCGTCCTCTTGAGCACCCCCACGAAGATCATCATTCCCAGGAGCAGGAAGATGACGTTCAAGTCCACCGCCCCCATGGCGTCCTCAAAGGAGAGAATGAAGAAGGATTCGTTGAAGCTGCCCAAGGTGTAGGTGATGAAAAGGATGAGGGCCGCGGCGAGCAGCGCCGCCAGGGTCCGGTGCATCCATTCGAAGCTGATGATGACGTACACCCCCAACAGGATGAGGGTGGCGAGCCAGAATGCGGGGGTCACGGCGCGGGTCATGGTGAAGTTGCGGGCGCTCTCGAAGAGACGGTTCCCTTGTTCGTCCGCGCCGGCATCGACGACTTTGACCTGCACGGGCTCGAGAGGCTCCCAGGAAGGCTTATGGGCCCGAACCTCCACCCTGGCGTCGGGAAGCGTTCCCGGAGGCAACTGAAAGGTTACCGAGAAAGCGCCCTTGCTGCCGGAGGTGATTTCCTCCTCCTTCCCCATGGGCTTTACCGCCCGGCCGTTCACCAGGACCTCGATGTCCGCGTCCTTTATCGGTTTCTTTTGGGCGTTCAGAAGCGCCCCGGACACCGTGAGCCGGTCGAACGGCTCCGCCGGGGCCGGAGATGCGAGGCAGAAAACCGAGACCAGGAGCGCCGCAACAACGAGCAGTGAAAATCGCTTTATCAGATACATGTGAGAGATCCCCTCCGATCGAACAATATTTCTTTATTTGATGACGGGGGGAGGGCCGGCCGATTCCGAACCCTTCCCAACCTGAAGCGTCCGGTCTTACCTGAGCAGCACCGGCATGCCCATGAGCGGCCAGACGACGTAGCAGAAGACCGCCAGGACGGCCATGAGAACGAGGCTCGGAATACAGCCGTACACGAAAAACTCCCCGGTGGTGAACTGTTTGCTCTCATAGGCTATGGCGTTCGGCGCGGCGCCTATGAGCAGGTTGAAGGGCATGCCCGCGGCCGACAGGGACGCAAAGAAGATAACGTGCGGCGCCACTCCCAGGTAACCGGCGATGACCAGAGAAATGGGGAGCGTGATGGCGATTGCCGCGACATTCATGATGAAGTTCGTCAGGCACAGGACCAGAAAAGCGATGGCCAGCACGAAGAGCAGCCACGGGGCGCTCTGGAACCAGTTCACCCAGCTCACGGCCATCCATTCGGCGGCCTTGGTCTCGTAGAGGCAGTAGCCGATGCTCATGGCCCCGCCGAAAAGGAGAATGATGTTCCAGGGAATGTCCTCCATTTCCCGCACACCGAGCGTTTCGGCGATGAAGAAAGCCAGTGCGGGAACCATCATGATCGCCGCCCGGTCCATGTCTTTGAAGAAGGGAATGGGAGAGAAGGATTTCATCATGAAGAGTCCCAGCACCACCGCCACCATGATCAGGACGAACTTTTCGCTGGAGTTCATGGGGCCCATGTTTCCGGCGAGACCGGCGACCCTTTCCCGCAATCCCTCGATATGGGACCTCTCCGGCTTGAAGCAAAAGATCACGACGACCCAGACAAGGAAGACCATGAGGATTCCCAGGGGGAGCATGTACCAGGTAAGTTCGAAAAAGCCGATCTCCCGGCCCCCGGTGAACTTCTTGAACATGCCGGCGCCCGCCACCGCCCGCGCCGAACCCAGGAAGGTGATGATCGATCCCGCGCCCGCGGCCCAGGCCATGCCGACGAACAGTCCCTTGCCGAATTTGGTGGGCTTGTCCGAATCGGTGTAGAGGG
This sequence comes from uncultured Syntrophobacteraceae bacterium, assembly GCA_964407285.1. Taxonomy (GTDB): domain Bacteria; phylum Desulfobacterota; class Syntrophobacteria; order Syntrophobacterales; family Syntrophobacteraceae; genus CAYOVG01. The sequence continues at coordinate 3,984 of CAYOVG010000089.1, read as the reverse complement.
AATGAATGGTCATCAGCAGCGGGAACATGGCCGCGGCCACCGCCGTGTGGGCCATGAGCAGCGTCATGCCCGCGACGACGAGGAAAGTGCCGAGCAGGATGAAGTTCGTGTTCTCCCCCACGACGCCGAGCATCTTATAGGCCATGCGTTTCGTGAGACCGGAGTGGGCGAAGGCCAGCCCCATCACCACCGAGCCGAATATGAACCAGACGGATGGGTCGAAGAAGTCCTTCAGGGCCGCATCCGCCGGACGAATCATGAAGATGACCTGGAAGAGCCCGATGGCGATGGCGGTGGCGCCGATGGGCATCACCTCGAAAATCCACCAGACCGCGGCCATGAGAAAGAGCCCTATGGCCATCCTGCCCTGAGAGGGAAGGGGAAAGTGCTTGCCGGAAGGGTCCACGGCATCGGGCAGGTCGTTCATACAGTAAAAGATGAAAAAGAATGCAAGTCCCAGCACAATGAAGAAAATCCTCTTCCAGTCGTAAGTCCGCTTCCTGACCGCCGCGACGTTCCCTTCGGCCATCTCGCGCAGGCCCGCGGCGCCTACCGGCATGTTTCCAGCCTGTTCCGCCATGACTACTGCTCCTTTCTGATTTTGCACGTTCACGTGAACACTCCGATTCCGTCCGATCCGGTCTAATCCCATCCCCGCTCCAGCATGATTTTCTCGATATGCGCCCGACGGATGCGCTCCTCCTTTTCAGCTTTGCGCTTGTAGGCCAGGGCGATCTTTTCGATGAGGTCCCCCGTTTCGACAGGCTTCATGAGGTAGTCGCAGGCGCCGAGCTTGAGGCCATCGACAGCCGATTGCACCGTGGCGTTTCCCGTGAGCATGATGACTTCGACGAGGGGCTTTGACTGCTTGATCTCCCGTAGCGCGGCGACGCCGTCCTTGCCCGGCATCAGGACATCGAGAACGACAACGTCTACCTCCTCGCCGCCGATTCGCTCGAGGGCCTCGTCGGCGCTGAACGACCTGCCGACCTCGAAGTCCCGAATCTCCAGCCGTTGAGCCAGCGCATCGACGAATTCCCTCTCATCGTCCACCAAAAGCACCTTGATCTTCATGAACCAATCTCCTTTCATGGCTTATCGTCCTTCGATTTGCGGACCCGCGGACTTGTGATTCGTGGTACAATCGCCTTCAACGGCAACGAGCGTGCCATCCGGCCACTGCCAGTAAATGCAATAACTTAGGGGATCGCAGGTTTCGAGGGTATCGAAAAATAGAAGCGGAGAAGAACAAACCCTTGCAAATTTGCCTTACTATGATACAAAGCGGGACAAAACGATCCCCGTCGTTCGAATGAGCCGGAGCTTCGACTATACTCCCGCGGGGACCGTCTCATGCCCGGACTCGTTCACCGGCTCGGAAAAGAGAAGCCCATGATTGAAAAAATGAACAATGCCGACCCCCAACATACCTCCGACCCTTTGGACCTCCCCGCGGTGCTGCCCTTTATCATCGACGAGATCCCCCTGGGGATCGCCGTAATGGATTCCGAGCGGCGCGTCGTCCTGCTCAACCGGGCCATGGAAGCGCTGACCGGATTCGACCGCAAGGCGGCAAAAGCCATCGCGTGCCGGCACGTCCTGCGCGGCGACATCTGCCTGGGAAAGTGCCCCGCTCTCGCCATGAGCCACGGATCGGGCACGGTGTGTGTCGAAGGCGACATAATCAATCGCGAGCGCCGGAAAATTCCGGTGCGGACCACCTTCACTCCCATAAGGGACGAACAGGGAAATGCCGTCGGCTTCTTCGAGACCGTTGAAGATATCCGGATGCTTCAGGCCCTGTCCGGAAAAACCGAAGGAGCGTACACGTTCGGCCAGATTATCGGCAGAAGCCCTCAGATGGAGCAACTCTATCGGTTCCTGCCCATGATCGCCCAATCCGACTCGTCGGTGCTCCTCACCGGAGAGACGGGTACGGGCAAGGACCTGGTTGCGGAAGCCATCCACCAGGGCTCCCCCCGCGCGAAAGCTCCCTTCATCAAGGTCAACTGCGGGGCGCTGCCGGCAACCCTGCTCGAATCGGAGCTCTTCGGCCACCAGAAGGGGGCGTTCACGGGAGCGGTCGAGAGCAAACCCGGCCGCTTTCGCATGGCGCACAACGGCACGCTCTTTCTCACCGAAATCGGCGACCTGCCCCTTCCCCTGCAGGTGAAGCTCCTCACCTTCCTCGACGACAGGGTCGTCTATCCCTTGGGAAGCACGAAGGGGTTCCTGTGCGACGTGAGAGTGATCGCCGCAACCCACCGCAACCTCGAACGGATGGTGAAAGAGGGCTCGTTCCGGGAGGACCTTCTCTTCCGGCTGAATGTCGTTCGCATGCACCTGCCCCCCTTGCGGGAGCGCAAAGACGATGTGCGCCTTCTCCTCGACCATTTTCTGCACACATTCGTCTCCAGGTTCAAAAAGCCCATCAAGGGTTTCTCCACCGACGCGCTCCATATTCTTCTCGCCTACTCGTACCCCGGCAACGTAAGGGAACTCAAAAACATCGTGGAGTTCGCGGCCAACGTGTGCCGGGAGGACCAACTCCAACCGGAACACCTTCCCGCCTATCTCACGAACCCCGGTTCGGAAGACCCGCCGAAAGAAGACGCGGCGGAGGAGCCGGCCGCGTCCCCACCGGGGGAGCGGGAAGCAAGGGAGGACATGGTGGACCGTGCGGCCATTGAGAGACGGATTATCCTCGACGCCATACTCAAGGCGCGGGAAGAGAAGGGACCTGAGCTGGAGTGGCCCGCCATCGAGCGCAAGATGATCGTGGACGCCATCGTAAAGGCGCAGGGCAGGCGAAACAAGGCCGCGGCCATTCTCGGCTGGAGCAGAAGCAAGCTTTACAGGAAGATGGCGCAATACGGGATAGATGCGTAGGGAAGCCGGTTGCGGGCCGGGTTCCGTTCCGGCCCGCGAGTCCCGCCGGAAGAAAGGACGGCCGTACAATGGCGAAGAAGGTGCTTATCTGCCTTCATGGCAACGAAGTGACCCCCCGGTTCGATCTGGCGTCGGAAATCCTGATCGCCTTCATCGGAGAGGACGGGAAGGCGCGGGAAGAAAGGCTGATGGTTCTTCCCCGGGCTTCGGCCGAAGCGCTCTGCCACATGGTCGTCACCGAGAGCATCCAGGTGGTAGTCTGCGGAGGCATCGAAGAGGAATACTATCAATACCTCACCTGGAAAAGGGTGGTCGTACTGGATTCGGTCATAGGAGACTACAGGGACGTGCTGGAACGCCTTGCCGAGGGCGGGCTCCGGAGCGGCGATATCGTCCAGCGCAAAGACCCGGCCCCCCGGGATGCGAAGACCCGGGCGTTTTGAGACCCCATCCTCCGTTCCCTTTCATCTGCCGCTCGATTTTTTTCCCCACGCTTCGAGTTCAACGGCCTCGGACTCGAGTCTTTTCTCTTTTCCACGGAGAGAGTGGAGCCACATTTTCTCCTCGTTTTCCTTCTTCAGCCTCCCCGCCGCAAAGACCCGGCCGAGCAGCGTTTCGATATCGAACGGGACGATAAGGTCGTCGAAAGCCCCCAGTTTCATTGCTTCGATGGAGCCGAACAACGAATGCTCATCGAGCGGGGTCATGAGGATAACCTCGGTCAAAGGCCGGTTTTGCTTTATGAACTTGAGAAACTCCAGTCCGCTTTGGGTGGCCCCCCTCGCCCCCAGGAGAACGACGTCGATATTGCGGTTCAGCGCGACGCCCGTCGCTTCCGTTTCATCACCCGCTTCGAAGATCGTAAAGCCTTCAATGTGCAGCCGTTCGGAAACATTGCGGCGAAAAGCGCGATCTGTGTCGAAAATCAAGACCTGGATCTGTACCGTCTCAAACAAACCAACGCCCTCCACATCAAGAGGAGTCAACGCTTTGGCCTGCTCCGGCCCGATTTTCCGGGCAACAAAAAAGGCCGCTATCCCACACATTGGAGTGAGGACAGCGGCCCGACGACAAGAAAGAGACCGCATCCCGCAC
>CAYOVG010000088.1:0-20560 GCA_964407285.1 uncultured Syntrophobacteraceae bacterium | reverse complement strand
CCACTCACGGCCATACGTGAAGGCACGGCGCTCCTGCTCGAAGAAATCCCCGCTCCGCTCACCCCGGCGCAACGCGAAATCCTGGAGGTCGTCCGGAACAACAGCGAACGGCTCTTCGGGAGCATCGCTTCGTTGCTCGACCTCTCCAAGATGGAAGCCGGAATGATGGAGTACCAGTTCGTCCCGAGCGATCTCGCCGGCCTGGTCCGCAGGCGTGTCGAGGCCATGGAACTGGTTGCGAGGAAGCGCTCCATCCGGCTGGAAGCCGGGCTCGACGCAACGCTCCCCTTGATGAACCTGGACGAGGAGCGGATCGAACAGGTGATCGACAATTTATTGACGAACGCGCTCAAATTCACCCCCGAGGGGGGCAGGGTCGGAGTGGAGGCAGCGTTGAAAACGGACTGCCGGGAAGAAGAGTCGAGGATGGTCGAGGTGCGGGTATGGGACACCGGCGAGGGTATTGCGCCCGAAGACGCCGCGAGGGTGTTCGAGCGCTTCTACCAGAGCCCCCGAAGCCGCGTCAAGGGGCGCCAGGGTACGGGACTCGGACTCGCCATAGCGCGCCACATCGTGGAAGCTCACGGCGGCGCCATCCGGGTGGAGAGCGAACCGGAGAAGGGCGCGGTTTTTGCTTTCACCTTGCCGGTGAATTCAACGATACCCGATGAATGTTAACCGAGAGTCCGAGCCTGGAGGAGGATTTTGAGTTTGACGGTAGCAGTGCGCCGGTTGCTTTGCTGTACGGCCATGACCTGTTGTATGGCGTTTTGTCTCGCGGGCGCGTGCGGATGTGCTCCACGCGTCTCTCCCACGCCGCATGTCGAACAGCCCGTCCCCCCTCCCATTCCATGCTTTCCCCCGCAGAAGGTCATGGAAAGCGGCGACTACGCGGCGTTTCTCGCCGAGAACCAGGAGACCCTCAGAGATTGCGGCAGCGGCGGCGCAAGCGGAGACCCCTGCGCGGCGGCCCTTTTCAACCTCGGCTTCCTGCATGCCTACTCCAGGAGTCCCTACTTCGACCGGTCCAAGGCGCTCGGCTACTTCAAAAGAGCCGTCAAGAACCACCCGAAGACCGCCTGGGGCTGCCAGTCGCTCGGGTGGATCGATCTCATCGAGAAAAGCGTCGTTGCGGAGAAGAAGCGTCGCCGCCTGCAGGACGAACTCAAGAAGAAGGATGCATCCATCGACCAGTTGCGGGACCGGATAAAGCGCTCCCGCGACATCGATGAGGAAATCGACCGGAAGGAAAGAGAACTGCTCTATTAGGTCGGTGCCGGGTATGGGTGGCGAATGGCCGCGGGCGGAAGCGCAGGCGGCATGGAGGCGGAACCGGAAACAGGGTAACGTCAAAAGCGAAGGGGCTTATGGCAGGAGAAAAGATCCTGGTAGTGGATGACGATGCGGGTCTTCTGACTCTTATGAAGACCCGCCTCGAAGCGGATGGTTACGCGGTGGCGCTCGCCTCCGGGGGCGAAGACGCCCTGGCCCGCGCCCAGCACGAGATCTTCCAACTCGCCATACTGGATCTCAAGATGGACGGAATGGACGGCATCACCCTCATGGAGAGGCTGCTCCAGATCCAGCCGTCCCTGCCCGTGATCATCCTGACCGCTCACGCCACCATTTCCAGCGCGGTGGACGCGACGAAAAAAGGCGCCTACGACTACCTCGCCAAGCCGTTCCAGGCCAGGGACCTGCTCCACGGCATCAAGAAGGCGATGGAGGTCGGCAGGCTCAAGGTGGAGCTGAACCGGCTGCGCAAGCTGGTCAAGGACCGCTACCAGTTCGACAACGTCATCGCCACGAGCGAAAGGATGCAGCGGGTGCTGGACCTGGTGGCCCAGGTCGCCCCCACGGAATCCACGATCTGCCTCTACGGCGAAAGCGGAACCGGCAAGGAACTCATCGCCAAGACCATTCACGTCGCGGGTTCGCGCTCTCAAAAGGACTTCGTCGCCATCAACTGCGGGGCTATTCCGGAGGGGCTGCTCGAAAACGAACTCTTCGGCCACGTCAAGGGCGCCTTCACGGGGGCGAACCAGCAGAAGAAAGGGCTCCTGCAGCAGGCCGACGGTGGAACGCTCTTCATGGACGAAATCGCCGAACTCTCCCCGTCGCTGCAGGTCAAGCTGCTGCGCGTGTTCCAGGAGCACGAGTTCTATCCGGTCGGGTCGGTCCAGCCGATTCGAGTCAACATACGGCTCATAGCCGCCACCAACCAGGATTTGAGCAAAGCCATCAAGGAGGGCAAGTTCCGCGAAGACCTGTACTACCGCATCCACGTGATTCCCATCTACCTGCCTCCGCTCCGGGAGCGTCCGGAGGACATACCCCTCCTGGCGAATCATTTCCTCCAGCAGTACCGCCGGGAAATGAACAAGGACGTCCAGGCGTTCTCTCCGGAAGTGATGCGGGAACTCATGATGTACGGCTGGCCCGGCAATGTCCGGGAACTGAAGAACGTGGTGGAGAGGTCCGTCGCCCTGGCGCAACACGGGATGATCCGGCCGGAGCACCTGCTCCTCGGGGACTGGAAGGCTTCTCCCGAATTCGGCGCCGGTGCGCCCCCGGCCCCGGACACAGGCCCCGGCCCCGAAATCGATGCAGGCCCGGGCCACGCTCATCCCAACGCCGCCCCGCACACCCGTGCCCATACCCGTGAATTCACGTTCGCCAACCAATCCGGCAGCCTTATCACCCTGAACGAGGCCCGCGAGCAGTTCGAGCGGGCGTACCTGGTCCAGGTGCTGACCTCCACCGGCGGCAACGTATCTCGGGCGGCGAGCATAGCCGGGAGGTACCGGGCGGAATTCTATAAGCTGCTCCACAAATACCATATAGAACCCGCCTCCTTCAAAGCCGCCAACAGAAAACCGGCCTCCGAACCGCTGAATTTCTAACGGACGCAATCGACGGATATGCGGACCTGCTGAACGGCTGTTGAATTGACAACCTGTCCTTACGGAAAGGAGAGATCAAACATGCGCCGCCTTTTTGGAGCATTCATTCTAACGCCGGTCCTTCTGTTCGCGCCGGTTGCGAACGCATTCCCCCAGCAGGACGCATCTCAGCCTCAGCCGGTTCAAAATATCAGCGAACGGGACAGTCGGAATTTGAATGTCGCCGTTCCGGGCGCCATAACACCCGAAGTAAATTCGCCTTTCGCAGTCACGGAGAACAAACTCGATCTTGCGCGGTCCACGCGGAATTCCGTTGAAAAAGCAAAATCCATATTGAGAAGACACTACGAGGATAAAACGATTGAGTTCCTGGTAGAACCGGTATGGTTCGATTTTACCGGCTCCGATGATCCTCATGAGTTCTACGCCGTTTCCCGTGCCGGGGAGGAGAATGATTCCCCATGGTGTAGCCTGGACATATTTTCAATCAGGGACGCGGAACGCCGTATTTACCATGCGGAAGTGCTTCCCAAGCCGAATATAGCGTTATACAAGCTAAATGAACGGGTGATATTCATATGGCGTTTTACTGAAGGTAGTGGAGCGTATCTCGAATTCGCCATACTAGGGTTCAAGGACAATGCCGTGGTCGAATCGGCGAAGTCCAAAGACTTTGATCCGCCTTTAATGCAAGGGGCTTATATTACCAAATCAGGCAGTTCAGTATACCTGAGAACACAATCCGCTTTGTACAAGCTGGAGATGGAAGGAGACAGAACAGCTTTCTCCTTGACTAACCTTCCGCCGCCGATACTTCCACGGAATGCAAAAACATTGCTGATCAAGGCGACAGAGAAGGACTTGAATATCTATTTCGATGGAGAGCCGGTTCGGTTCGTCGAGTCCGAGGGAGCCCGGGATTCATTGAAGACGTACAAGGTAAACCGGTTCCAAAACATATTCCTTGATGATTCCTTCAAGGGATCGATAGCGCCTGATACAAGTTTCAGAGTATTAGTCGATTCAGACTGCTGGAAATGGAAGAAGTCGAAAGACGGATTCCACGACTTGATGGTCCCGAAGAAAAAAGGAAACACCAATATACACATCCAGCATGAAGACAAGAATTACCATATGACCATAGAGGTAAAATGATGGTTCCCACCGCGGTCGGCGACAAAGGACCAGCGGTACAACCCTCACTTGCACTCGACAAAAACCGGCTTTTCCGGCCTCATAATCCGAAGGCCGGAACCTCAAATCCCGATGTCGTTGATTCAGCGTCACCCCCACGAAGCCTGTCTCCGAGCAGGCGGGGGACGCGAATTTACGTCAACACGGTATTAGGCTCAAACCCTCCCCCGCCGCCGGTGAAATCAGTTGCCGGGCCGCAATAATGAGCGGAGCCGGCGCCCTATCGCCCTCACCGACTGTATGATCCGCCATACACAACTGCCGTCCCCACGAGCCCGTCTCTGTAAGAAAGCTGCCCCGAAACTTTACTGCAACACCTAACTAGCTGCATTTAAAGATGATTTTATTATGGCATGCCGATTGCTCCATCACCCGGACAGAGCGCATGGACGAGAGTGCGCGAACGTAAGGATGAAAACATCGGTTTGCACGCGCGGAGCCCGGGGCGGCATTTGGAGAATCGTTCTTCATATGTCCCGCCCCGCAACGGGAAACGGGCCGAACGGGGCTTACGCGCCGGGCAACATCATGGAACAAGGAGAAGTGTCGTGGAAGGAAGCAGACGTTCGAAGTGGCGCTGCATCGCGGTGTTTTGCCTGACCCTGGCGTCGGCCGCGCCTGTCGTGGGGATGCTTTCCCCACCCGCATGGGCCGGGGGCCGAGTGGGCATCAATATCGACCTGGGATTGCCGTTTCTCGTGGCGCCGCCGCCCGTCTACGCCGCGCCGCCGCCGGTTGTGGTCGTGGCTCCACCGCCGCCTCCACCACCGCCCGTGGTGGTTTACCCCGGCGCGTATTACTACCGCATTCCGCCGGGCCATGCCAAAAAGCTCTATCGCCATCACCCGCGCCACCACTATCATCATCGCCATCATGATGACTGATCGTGACGACCGGCCGCGCCCGCGTCGAAGTTCGATGCGGCCGGCCGGTCCCGGAGCGGGCTTACCGGAGCGGTTCCGGGAGTGCGCAAGCGGGAACACGGAGGAGAGGATATAGGAGGAGAGAAGATGGGATAGGAGATGAGGTCTGGAGATGTGATGAGGAGGGGATCGAGGTTAGGAGGGCATCAAAGAAGGAAGGCGTGAAAGTCGTATCGGATGCCGGAAGTGCAGGTTTTTTTGTACATGTGTGTATGAAAAAACCTGCACAGCGGTAAAACGGACAGGTGGAAAAGATGGAAACGCCGAATGGACGGGAAGTTGCCGGAAACGGCCCTTCCGGTCGTACGGAATACGAGGAGGAGAGATAATACCATGCGTAGAATGAAGTTGCTGGGAACAACGGCCATCCTTATCGCCATATTCATGTCGTCAGGCTGTGCAAGCACGCCTCTCACGCCACGTGAGCAGATGACTTACGGCGGCGGCGCGCTCGGCGCCGCAACGGGAGCGCTGATCGGGGCAGTGTCGGGCAGCGCGGCCGCGGGGGCTGCCATCGGCGGACCGGTGGGCGCAATCGGCGGTTACCTCATCGGCAACAGCATCCAGTCGGCCGGGGGAAGTGGAGGAGGCTACAGCGGTTACAGTTCGAGTGGGGCGAGCGGCAGTTCCGGATACGAGGTGCGCGGATACAGCCGCAAGGCGTCCAAGAGCAAGGCGTCGAAGAGATCGACTTCCGGTTCCGGTGCGCGGAGCGGGTCCGGCGCGGGCGGTTCGGGGCAGGTGTTCTAACGGCGAACCGCTGTAGACGCTGGAGTCGGGAAAGACGCGAGGACCACGAAAGACACGAAAAGCACGAACGAAAGAGTTCTTTCCCTTTCGTGTGCTTTCGTGTTTTTCGTGGTATAGAATCAGGGTTGGACTGTACATCAGACTCCGTTGTGCGTACATTATATTTATAGTATTTTAAATGCTTTGAATTTCACACTTCGAGACTTCAGACTGGAAAGGCGAGAGACTCCATGGCTTCGATTTTTCCCACGGATGGAGGCGGGGAGAGCAATACTGCTTACGAGGCGCGCGGGTTAGGACACAAGGGAAATCCGTTCCCGCAGGGCCGCCTTGCTGTGCTGCTGATTATACTGGCAGTTTCCGGGTGGTTTTTGGCCGGCGTTATGTGGAGCGCCAGGTCCGCTCCGCAGGCGTCGCCCCCCCCGGTTGCCGGCCTCCGGGAGGAAGGACTCCCGGCGGCCGCTCCCCCGGCGGCGGCTGTCGCTCCCGCTGCAACGGCGCGGGAAGAAAATCTCTCGACGCCCCCGCCTCCGGGGTCCGGCGCTCCGGCGCCGCAACTCCGGGAAAACGGCGCCCGGCAGGCATCGGTCTCCGGGGTTCACGAAGCGAAGCAGGGAGTAATACGGGAAGATGATCCGGTTACCTCCGCAACGGTCCTGGCCGGCGCGGCGCAGTCCGACACGGTCACGGCCGTCGGGAGTCAGGGAGCGCCGTCCGTGGGAGCGCTCCCCTACCTCGGACTTCGCGGAACGAAGCACCACAAGGGGAATGTGAAGGGTCTCAAGATCATGGAGGTCTTTCCCGGGTCGCCCGCGGCGCGGGCTGGACTCCGTTCCGGGCCCGATCCTTCCCGGACGGTCGGCGATCTCATTATCAGGGTAAACGACTATCTCATCGCAAGCGAGGACGACCTGCGAGACGCATTGTACTCGTGCGTTCCGGGCGATGAGGTAAAGTTCCTGGTGACGGAATCCACCGGGGGAAGGCCGGCGCGGATGATCACGGTCACATTGGGTGCGGCCCCGCAGCCGTTTTCCGTTCGAGGATACACCAGCGGCGCGACGGCAGGCGTCGTCACGGTCGCCGCTGCCCGGAGCGAAAGTGGAGGGGGCGAATCGAAATCCCGCGGGGCTTCCATCTCCATGACGAAGACGGAACAGGAGATCTTCGACATGGTGAACGAGGCGAGGGCGGAGCACGGCCTGCCGGCGCTCAGCTCCAATCCGAAGCTCCTGAGAGTCGCCCGGCAGTACAGCAAGAAAATGGCGTCCGAAGGATTTTTCTCCCACACCGGTCCGGGCGGGGAAGACGTAGTGGACAGGCTGAACGAGGCAGGCGTCAAGCGGTACAGGAGCGTCGGCGAAAACATCTTCTTCAGCCAAAACGAAAGGAACGTGCCCCGTACCGCCGTCCGTGGATGGCTCGAAAGCCCCGGCCACAGGAAGAACATGCTCTCCCCGGATTACACGGAAACGGGACTCGGCCTGGCTACGGCGGCGGAAAACAAGGTCTACGTCACGCAGGTTTTTCTGGAACCGTGAGGGGTGTTCCGGTTTTCTCCCCTGTCTGCCGTTCCCGTATCACCGCGGTGGCGCGGGGGTCGAACGGGTTGGTCCTCATGGCCAGGGAAAACAGGTACGGGTAGTTCTTCCTGAGATAGTTCATGTAAACCAGCCAGTGACTAACGAGCAACCGGTAGACCCTTTCCATGTCCCCGGACAGGTGCCGCCTGTCGGACTTCGGCAGTTCGGCGACGTGCTCGCGGTTCAGGAGTTCGTCCCGCAGATGGAAAATCGCTCTCAGGAGCTCGGTGAAGGACTCGTGCTCCAGGAGGATGGGATTTTCGAGAAGCCGCAGCAGCAGGTCCCCCTTCGCCTTGAGCTTTTGCCGCAGGGCTTCCAGGTCCACCCTGTCCGCGTCGATCGAGTAGGAATACCGGGAGAGTTCCGCGCTCACCTCCTGAAACCGCCGGTCCGTCCAATCCTCCGATACGGAAAGCTGTTCGGCAGGCGAACCGGGGTTCGGGTCCGCCTCCGAAAGGGATTTCAACAGCCTCGTTCCGATTTCGCTGAAAAACAACCCCACGATCATATTCAGCTTTTCCAGGCGGAGTTCTTTGTCCCTCCTGTTGATCATGACCTGGGTGATCCCGGCGATGACTTCGAGAAATGTCCCCACACCGGCGACGATGAGCACGATGGCGAGGACCTTGCCCATGGCGGTCGTCGGGTGGATGTCTCCGTAGCCCACCGTGGCGACGGTAACGACGCTGTAGTAAAAAGCGTCCAGGAGCGACACATTCTCCACGAAGGAAAAGACAACCGTGCCCAGCCCCATGATCGCAAAGAGCAATACCAGGTAAAGCTTCAACTTGAACGCCGTCGCATCCATGCAGTCTCGACCCCCTCCGTTCTGAGTGACGCCGGTGATAATCAAAACCGGACCGGCGAAAATCCCCTATTTCGACTTCATATTGCCGATGGGGCAGTATACTTCGGTTCACCCGTCTTTCGCAACGATGTCCTGGTGAGATATGCAAAAACAATGTGGAGGCATGTTCTGTAATCGCCGTTGTCGTTCACCGATTAAAACGGCGCATCATCTCCCTTGACAGCCACCGTACCGGGTGCTATCAGAAGAGCTTCAAAAGCGATCTCTTTATCATCATGGAACGTCTTACTTGGAACATCTTGGGTGCCGGGAAGCAAAAGGCCGCCGAACAGCGGGGCGAGCCGGCGCCGGCATGCAGTCCGCCGTGTTTTGCACGTCCCGAATAGTAGTGGTATCAACGGCTTCCCAACGGGCATGCCGCCGATAGGCGCCGATCCGCTTCCGCCCTGGAGCTTTGCAGATGGAAACAGCATTTGAAACCACCTCGACCGGCGACGAGGACGGCCATCAAACGGCCCTGCGCTACAGCGTCGGAACTCAATGGCTGATGCTGGCCATCGGCCTGACCATCCTCGCCTGCGTCATCGCTTACCAGGGCTACTATGCGTTCCACGAAATCGCCAGCATGGAACATCAGCGCCTGCAAACCCAGGCGCGGGTCATCGCATCGAATGTCGAACGGCAGCTGGAAGCCACAAACCTGGCGCTGGTCTCCGTCATTAACGACCTGCACTATCTGCGCGAGCACGAAGACATAGGACTGGCCAATCGCCGCTTGCGGGCGCTGTCGGACGCCATGCCCGGAATCCGCACCATGCTCGTTCTCGACGCGGAGGGGACCGTCATCGCGTCGAACCGGGAAGAGCTGACCGGGATGAACTTCCGCACCCGCGATTACTTTGCCGTCCCGGCAAAAGACAACAATCCCGACAGGCTATATGTATCTCCCCCATTCAAAACCGTGCTGGGGCCATTCGTCATCAATCTTGCCCGCGTCATCCCCGCCCCGAACGGCGCCTTCAACGGCGTCGTCGCCGCAGGGCTCGATCCGCGGTACTTCCAGGCCCTGCTGCGCTCCGTTCTCTACGCACCCGATATGTTGAGCTCCATCATTCATGGAGACGGCATCCGCTTCATGCTGGTCCCGGACCAGGATGGACAGTCCGGAACGGATATGGCGCTGTCCGGCACGTTCTTTACTCTCCATAGGGAAAGCGGCAGAACGGAAAGTCTGCTGACCGGGAACTCCATCGGTAACGGGCCGGAACGCCTGATCGCGCTTCATACCGTCCAGCCGCAAAAACTCATGCCGGACAAACCGCTCTACGTCACCTGCTGCAGGGACCGGTCGGCCATTTACGAACACTGGCGCGCCAACACCGTCAAATGGTCGATTATCCTGGTGTCGATCGGCGGGGCCCTATCATGCGGCCTGGCGCTGCTCCAGCAACGCCAGCGGGCATTGGCGCTGGTGGCGTCGCGAGCCCGGGAACTGATGACTCTGCGGCTGAGCCTGATGGAGTACGCAGTGGCGCACAACCTGCAAGACCTGCTCCAGCGGGCGCTGGACGAAATCTGCAGGCTTTCGGGCAGCCCCATCGGCTTTTACCATTCCATCGACCCCGAGCACCGGACCATTACCCTGCAGGCGTGGTCAACCCGTACGCTCGAAGAGTTCTGTACCGTACGGGAACAGGGGATGCATTATCCGATTGAAGAAGCCGGGATCTGGGCCGACTGCATCCGCAGGCGGCAGCCGGTCGTCCACAACGACTACGCCTCGCTCTCCGGCCGCAAGAGCCTCCCGGAAGGGCATCCGCCGATCATGCGGGAACTGGTCGTGCCGATCTTTCAAACCGAACGGGTGACGGCGGTCCTTGGAGTCGGCAACAAAGCCGTCGGCTACACCGGCCGGGATGTCGAGTTGCTGAGCGATCTGGCCGATATCATATGGGAAATCACCGAACGTAAGCGTAGCGAAGAGGAGCGGCACAGGCTGAGCATCCGTTACCAGACGCTTCAGTCGGTCGCCAGAGACGGCATTCACATCATCGATCAGTACGGCAACCTGGTGGAATCGAACGCCGTCTTCCGCGGTATGCTGGGATACGCCGATTCGGATTCAGCAAACCTGAAGCTCAATATCGAGGACTGGGATGCCGGCATCGCCCGTGAGGAACTGCTTCCAAGAATCCGGGAAGTGATGCATACCCCGGCCGTCTTCGAGACCAGGCACCGGCGCCGGGACGGGACCGTCTTCGACGTTGAAATCAGCGCCTGCGGCGTGCTCTTGGACGGCGAGTGGTATGTCTACGCATCATCCCGGGACATATCCAGGCACAAGGAACTGCAGGCTTCGTTGCGGGAATCGAGCCGGCTCCTGGCCGACATTTTCGATTTCCTGCCCGACGCCACGTTTGTCGTGGACCGGGAGATGAAGGTGATCGCCTGGAACAGGGCGATGGAGGAGATGAGCGACGTTCCCAAGGAGCGAATGCTGGGACAGGGCGATCATGCCTACAGCATACCCTTCTATGGGGAGCGGCGGGGCCAGTTGCTCGATCTTATCGATGTCGACGATGAGGAGATCGAGACCAAATACAAGAATGTCACCCGGCTGGGCGGGCGTCTCCATGCGGAAGCCTTCTGCCCCGCACTGCAGAACGGAAAGGGCGCTCACGTGTGGGCCATCGTCGCCCCCCTGTTCGACTCTGAAGGAAAGAGGATCGGCGCCATCGAATCGATTCGCAACATCGACATCATCAAGGCGACCGAGGCCAACCTGGCCCGCTCCAACAGCGAACTGGAGCAGTTCGCCTACGTGGCTTCCCACGACCTGCAGGAACCATTGCGCAAGATCGCCGGATTCACCGAGCTTCTGTCCAAGCGCCTCGAGGGGACCCTCGATGCGAAGGCCGGGTCCTACATGTGGTACATCAACGACAGCGCCCTGCGGATGCGCACCCTGATAAACGACCTGCTGAGCTACTCGCGGGTCATGCGCAGCACCAGGGAGCTTGCGGATACCGAGTGTTCCGTAGTAATATCGAATGTTCTGCGAGACCTGGAGCTTGCCGTCAAGGAAAGCGACGCGGCAATCGTTTGCGGGCCGTTGCCGGTCGTCCGGGGCGACGAACCCCAACTCGGGCAGCTATTCCAGAACTTGATCGGCAACGCCGTTAAGTACCGTGGAGCGTCACCGCCCGTGATAACGATCGACGCAATCCGGCAAAACGACGAGTGGCTCTTCTCCGTCGCCGACAACGGCATCGGCGTCGAGCCGGAGTACTACGAGCGAATCTTCGCCATCTTTCAACGCTTGCATACCAGGGAGGAGTATCCTGGAACCGGTATCGGCCTGGCGGTCTGCCGCAAAATCGTGGAGCGCCACGGCGGCAGGATCTGGATCGAGTCCACGGCGGGCGCGGGTTCGACCTTCTATTTCACTTTACCCGCAACACTGAACGACAAAGAGATGTGATGTGAGTGAGAACAGTAGCATTACCATCCTGCTGATAGAGGACGACGCAGGTGATGCGTTTCTGATCGAAGAGATGGTTGAACAACAAAGATGCCGTGCGCGCATAGTCACCGTAGCGCGCCTGTCCGAAGGGATAGACTACTTGCAGAGCAACGAGTGCGATGTAGTTTTGCTGGATATGAATCTGCCCGACAGTACCGGGCTGTCCACCATGACTCGATTGCTCGAAGTCGCGCCCGCTACGCCGACAATCGTCCTTACGGGCCTGTCCGATGAATCCTTCGGGATTGAAGCGGTCAAGGCGGGAGCCCAGGACTACCTGGTAAAGGGGGATACCGACGGCAGGATTTTGAAGCGTTCCATGTTCTACGCCATCGAGCGCAAGAAACTGGAAATATCCCTGAAGCAAACCAAAGATCTGTTCGAACGCCAGGCGCGCATAGACCACCTGACGGGCATCTACAACCGCCTGATGTTCAGCGAACTGCTGGAAGCCGAAATGCAGCGCGCCAGGCGCCACGGGTCCGAACTGTCGCTCATCATGTTCGACCTGGACCACTTCAAAAGGATCAACGATACCTTCAGCCACAATACGGGCGATCACGTTTTGAAGGAGATCGCCCAACTCGTATCCGACAACATCCGCGCTCACGATATCTTTACCCGCTGGGGCGGGGAGGAGTTCATGGTGCTCGTTCCCAGGACCGACAGGCGCCAGGCCGTCACAATGGCCGAGAAGTTGCGCCTTCTGTGCAAAGCTCACGATTTCGGCAACGGATTGCGGGTTACCGCCAGCTTCGGCGTGACGCAGTTCCGCCCCGGGGACAACGCCGAATCCTTTACCGCCCGGTCCGATGAAGCTCTGTACATGGCGAAGTCGAACGGCAGAGACCGCACCGAGGCGCTGTAGGGCGACGATTCGCATGATTGCATGATTGCGATTGCACACACCAACCGAAGGAAGTTACCCGATGAACAGTAGAAAAGTGGTGGACATACTCCTGGTGGAGGACGATCCGGGTGATGTCGAACTGACCCGCGAGGGCCTTGCGGCGGGGAAAATGTTCGTCCATCTGCACACGGTGGACGACGGAATCAAGGCGTTGCAGTTTTTGAGGCGGGAGGGACCGTATGCCGACGCCGTCCGGCCCGACATCATTTTGCTCGACCTCAACCTGCCGAGAATGGACGGCAAGGAGACCCTGAAGGAAATCAAGGCCGATGAGCGGTTGAGGCGCATCCCGGTGGTCGTGCTGACCACATCGGAAGCCGATATCGATATCCTCAAATGCTACGATCTGGGCGCAAGCTGCTACATTTCGAAGCCCGTGGGTTTCGAGGATTTCCTGAAGGTGGTGCGGTCGTTGGAGGATTTCTGGTTCACCGTCGTGAAGATGCCTCCGAAGGATTGAGGAGTTGACTGGTAGGCGTTCTCAGACTGGGTTGGGGCGAACAACGGGCGACGGCGCGCGTGAGCGCGACGACGATGCGGGATCGTACCATTTCGCGGGTGGTATGAAAACCACCACCCGTGAAATGGTCTGATTTTTGTTCCTTGTCAAGGAGGCATATGGCGATGAAGAAGGTTCGGTCCTTGTTTTTTTCCTTGTTGATTGCCGCAGGGGCCATTGCGGTGGCCGCAGAGGTTCGCGCCGCCATGCAGGCCGAAATCGAACTGGAAGACGGCAGCAAAATCCGGGGGGAAATCCTGTCCCTCGGGGGTGGGATCTATACCATCAAATCCGGCAGCCTGGGCACATTCGAGATCGATCAGTCCAAAGTGAAGAACATCCGCATGAGGAGTTCCGATGCAGCCGGATCGGGTTCGGCGGGCAAGGCGAACTCCGCAGCCCCGAATTCCACGCCGTTCGAACAACAGCAGCAGCAGGCGTCGCCGCCGTTGAATCCCTCATCCGTGCAGGATCAGGTGCAGGCGCTGCAACAGCACATCGCAAGCGACCCGAATACGATGAAAATGATCGAGTCCCTGCAAAACGATCCCGCCGTTCAGCAGATACTCAGAGACGGCGACCTCATGAGGGCCGTCAACGCGGGAGACATTTCGACTCTTCTCTCCAATCCGAAAATCCTGGAACTGCTCGGCAACCCGACGGTGCAGGAAATCATCAGGAAAAACACGCAGTAAGAAGCACTCATAAGCCCGCTGCATCGATAAGCTCCGGGGGTTATCGATGCAGCCTTTCAGAATATGATTTCAATGACTTCGGGTTTCAAAGCCGGCCCGGTCTCCGGGCCGGGCCGGTCTGCTCCGACTCGAGAAATCAGGATGCCGGATGCCGCACAGGCGAAAAATCATTTTGACGGCGCTGATGACGATCGTGCTTTGCGTTGCCTGCGACCGTCTCACCAAGACCGCGGCCGAGCTGTACCTGCCGAAGGGCAAGGAGCTGTCGATGGCGGGCGGAACCGTGGAATTCTTCTACTACGAGAACAAGGGCGGGATCTTCAGCATCGAAGAGCCGCTGCCGGAAGGACTGCGAGGCCCCGTCTTCACGGCGGCGGTTGCGGCTTTCCTGAGCGCAATTCTGCTTTATCTGCTTTTTGCCCCACATCCGGGGATGTTGTCTGCCGTGGCGTTGTCCCTCGTGTTCGGCGGCGCCCTCGGAAACCTCCTCGACAGGATCGGGCCGCACAACCGTGTGATCGATTTCGTAAGCCTCTGTGGGGGCGGATACTGCACCAACATCTTCAACATGGCCGATGTAGCGATCGTCTGCGGCTTGGCCCTCCTGACCGCGCGCGCGGTCTTCGGGCTCTTACGGACAGGGAGACGGGCAGCGCACTGACGCGTCCCGTCAGTCCCGTCACACCGCGAAACGGGCGCAATCCGCCTGCCGCGCCCGCGCCACGGCCGCGAGTCTCCATCCGGTCCGGCCCGTATACTGTTGACAAAGATTTCAAAGAGGTTTAATCGAATCCAAAGCCTCTCCCCCGCTCCCTTACCGCGAAGGAAGGATTTGCCGTGGAAATCCTCCCTATATCTCACTTCGGCGGAAGGGACGCGGCGAGGATTTTCATCAACGGCGGCAAGCGCCGTAATATTCATCGGTCACGGTGTTCATCACTGACGGGAAGACTTTTCTCAAGGGATTGGTGCGGTGATGAGTTTCAATAGGAATTCAGGCAAGTGGTGCCGGAGACTGGGCCTGGTATGCGCGATAGCCGCGGTGGTTGCGCCGGCGATCTGGTGGCCGAGCCGGGTTGCGGCGGCGTCGGCGGTATTGGCGCCTGTGGTCGGCGCTCTGCTCTGGCTGAGACGGTTGAGACGGTCGCGAGGGTCGCGGCGGTTGCCCGCGGCTGCTTACTCCTCCCCCGTGAAGGGTGGGGACGGGAACGATTGGGTGCTGCCGCTCGAAGCTCGCGGACCCGGCGTGCGGCACACGCCGGTTGACGGTCTTCTCGGACGTGCGCGGGGAGGAGCGTCGCCGGAAACCGCATGGCATTCTCAAAACGGCTTCCACCCGGACGCCGGCGGCGTTGCGGCGCATCCGGATCGTCCGGAGCGTGAGAAGCCCGCCCCACGGGTTCAGCCGGAGCGACTGATCGACCGTGAATCGATACTGGGAAACATTGAGAGAAGATATCTTGATAAGGCGCCGGCGGAACTCCGTCCTGCAACCCCTCGGCCGGCCGGCCGGGAGAGCGCCGAACGGAAATCCTTGGAACGGAAACCCGAGCCCGAACGAGATTCCACCGGGGCGCAGCCGGTCACAATGGACATGGAGGACATCCGCCGGCGGTTGATGGCGACCTATCGCGGGAAACTCCCCGACAGTGAAGTGCAGGAGTCTACCGACCGGCCTGGAGAAACCCCGCGCAATACCGTATCCGGTCCTCGCCGAGGTCGCGTCGACGCTCCCGCCGAAAAGATCGTCCTGCCCGCCAGTGCCTCGATGGAGCCGGGAACGCCGGTCCGGGAGGCCGCCCGGAGGATGCGGCCCGTCAGCGCTCCGGGCGGTAGTCTGAAAGTGGCCGTTTCCAGTGACGATGTCCTTGCCGGCCCCTCTTCCACTCCACGCGAGAGCCGTCCGGGGCGAACCGGGGGGGGCGCGGCGCCCCCCCTGCAAACGCCGCCGTCCCTAACCCGGCCCTCACTCACATCCCGGCCCATGGCGCCGCATCCTCCCGTGACGCCGTCCTCGCCCGCATCCACTCCGCCCGTAGCTCCCATAACGCCTGAAATCCCCGGAACGTCAGACCGGACGCTCCCGGTGGGCGACCCCGGATCGATGGCTACGGGTACGGGTGCGACGAGCGCGTCCGAGTCCGAAAGGGCGCCCGAAGGAACACTCGACGCGGCGCCGGCCGGCGCGGTGTTGCGCGACGAACCGGTGGCCGTGAGCGCTCCGCGGGCAGACGAGGGGAAGGACATCATTCTCCCGATGCCCCCTCACCCTTCCGCCACTGCCGACTCCGCCGCCGTCACGCCGTCCGGCCTGCTGCTCCTGACGGGTCCGTCTCAGGCGGAATCTACACATGCGGACCAGTCACAGACGGAACCGTCACGGACGGAACCGTCATGGACGGAACCGCATCAGACGGAGCTACGGCCGGCGGAACCGTCCGAAGAGGGCGAGGGCGATGTGCGGAATACGCGGGAATTGCCGGTTGAACGGCACGCGCTTCCCGAATCGCAGCGTGACGTTCCGGTCAATCCACCCGCTTCCGGCCTTGCAGCCGGCGGACCCGCGCCGTGCCTGCTCCCCGAGCCCTCCGAGCCCTCCGAGCCCTCCGAACCGCTCGAACCGCCCGCGCACCGTGCGCCGGGCAGCCGGAGCAACCCTTTCCGGCCGCGTTACCATGACCTCATGTGTCTGCCGGCTCTTTCGCTGCTGCATCCCGCCGACCCGGCGGTCACGCCGATGAGCCAGGACGATCTGATCGCGGGCGGCATCCTCATTGAGGAGAAGCTCGCCGAATTCCGCGTCAAGGTGAACGTGCAGGACGCGTACGCCGGCCCCGTCATCACGCGGTACGAGATCCAGCCGGCCGTAGGGGTGCGCGGCGGGCAGGTGGTGAGCCTGATGAAAGACCTTGCCCGCGCCTTGGGCGTGGCTGCCATCCGCGTGCTGGAAACCATTCCGGGCAAGACCTGCATGGGGCTGGAACTCCCCAATCCGCGCCGTCAACTGATTCACCTCTCGGAGGTGTTGTCGTCCGAAGTGTTCCAGGGTCATGCCTCGAAACTCGCCGTGGTGCTCGGCAAGGACATCACCGGCGAGCCCGTGGTGGTGGACCTGGCGAGGGCGCCGCACCTGCTGGTCGCGGGAACGACCGGTTCGGGCAAATCGGTCGGCGTGAACGCCATGATCCTGTCGCTGCTCTACAGGGCGACGCCCGACGAGGTGCGCTTCGTGATGATCGATCCGAAGATGCTGGAGTTGTCGTTCTACGACGGCATCCCTCATCTGCTGGCTCCGGTGGTGACGGACATGAAGCTTGCGGCCAACGCGCTCAACTGGTGCGTGGGGGAAATGGAGCGGCGCTACCGCCTGATGACCACGCTACGTGTCCGCAATCTCGCGGGTTACAACCAGAAGGTGCGTGAAGCCGCCGACGCCGGGGAGCCTCTGCCCGACCCCTTCGCCCTCACGCCGGAAGATGCGATGCCGCTTTCGCCGCTCCCCTGCGTGGTGGTGGTGGTCGATGAACTCGCCGACCTGATGATGGTGGCAGGCAAGAAGATCGAGGAACTGATCGCCCGCCTGGCGCAGAAAGCCCGGGCTGCGGGCATCCATCTGATCCTCGCCACCCAGCGTCCGTCGGTCGATGTCATTACGGGGCTGATCAAGGCCAACATTCCGACCCGGATCGCCTTCCAGGTTTCGTCCAAGATCGACAGCCGCACCATCCTCGACCAGATGGGCGCGGAATGCCTGCTCGGGCAGGGAGACATGCTCTACCTGCCGCCCGGTTCCGGCTATCCCCAGCGCGTGCACGGGGCGTTCGTCTCGGACGAGGAGGTGTATGCCGTGGCCGAACACCTGAAGGGACTGGGCGAACCCGACTATGTGGAGGATGTGCTCGGCCCGGCCGTGGACGCCGAGGAAGGAACGACAGGGGCGGAGCGCTTCGGCGACGAATCCGACCCGCTCTACGACGAGGCCGTCGCCTTCGTGATCAGTTCGCGCCGCGCCTCGATTTCCGCCGTTCAGCGGCAGCTCCGGATAGGCTACAACCGCGCCGCCAGGATGGTCGAGCAGATGGAGGCTGAAGGCCTGGTCAGCCCCATGGAGAGCAACGGCAACCGGAAAGTCCTGGCGCCGCCGGAGCAGGAGTAGACCACAGCGAGAGTATTTCCGATCCGATCGTCCCGGCCCGCTTCCGCACCGCAATCCTCTTGCGCCGATTCACCGATATCCTAAGCGGCCCCGTGCAAAATGCCGCTCGAAGCCTGTATCCGCGCTTTGTAGCCTTCGCTACAGCCTTTATCTCGCAACTCGGTTATAAGAAGGACGATGGCCGGATCGGACGATGCCGGCCGGCTCGAGCGAAATAATGGAAATAAGGAAAAAACGGGCGATTGTCGTTCCACTCCGGCTGCCGGCCGGTTCTCGAGGCGAAGAGCGGCTGGAGCGCGCCGGTATTGAAAAGACCGATCAAGCGGACTCGTCCATTGTCGGATGGGGAATCCGGTATGGCTCGTGCGCTTGCGTGGAGACCGTGCCTGTAACCTTCAGGGAGGAAATACGATGAAAATCCTGGGAATCAGTGGAAGCCCTCGCAAAGAAGAAATCTCCGGAACTTTCAAGCTGGTTGAGACCGTGGTCAAGGCTACGGAGTGCGACTATGAAATCATCTCGCTCAGGGGCAAGAAGGTCTCCGGCTGCATCGCCTGTCTTGGCTGCGTGAAGGACAATGTCTGCAAGGTCGAAGACGACATGACCCCGCTTCGGGAAAAGATCGTCGAGGCGGATGCATACGTCATCGGCGCTCCCAACTACTACTCGGGACTGAATGCCGTCACGCACGCGCTCCTCGAGCGCTGGTTTCAGTTCCGTCACCAGGAGGGCGACACCCTCTGGGGCAAGCTCGGGGTAGCTGTCGGCGTGGGCGGAACGATGGGTCGGTTTCCGGCCGACGAGATCGAGAAGCTCTTCCTCTACAATTTCATCGAAACTGTCGCCAGGGTGACGGGGCAAGGGGCTGCAGCCTGCTATTCCTGTGGGTACGGGGAAACCTGCAAAATCGGTATCCCTTACTTCCTCCATGGAGAAGGAGTAAAAATCACCGCGGAGACGACCCCCGACGTGACCAGGCAACCGGAGGTGATGAAAGCGGCCGTTGATGCGGGAAAGCTCCTGGGACAACGCCTCTGGGAAGGCCATGACAGGTCCGCGGTTACACTCGAGATGCAGAAAGTGATGATGAACAAGTTCCAGGGCGCGGTCTGATCACGACACCCGCGAGTAACGGCGAACAACACGAATAAGGAGCGCAAACGACCCATAGCCCAACCCCTTGCGCCGTACCGTATCCCCACCTCTTGCGCGCCTCGGCGCGCGCAAGAGGTGGAGTATGCCGTTCGTAACGTCATGCCGACCATACCGAATCCGGTATCTCCTGATTGACGACATTCCGATATTGACGTATTCTGCCGTTCGTTTTGAGGAACGGAAGGATATCGGCTCGACTGTTGAAACACCCGGTGCAGGGTGGGAGAGAGGGAGTTGGTTTGAGCGAAGAAATGGTTTTAGTGGCGCTCGGCTGCGGCCGCCTGCCGGGAATTCTCGATATCGCCTCGAGGCGTTTCTTTGTCGTTTTCGGAACGATGGAAGGGAAAGCTCTTGCCGGCCTTACCGGTCTCGACGACCGCCCAGCGGGCGGTACGGCGCGCGCCGTGCCGGTCTACTTCTATGAAACCGGGTGAATCAGCCCGCGCCGGCTGGTTGCGGTCGGCAACCTGGACAAGGTCTGGCTCGAAGTTCCCGATGATGCTACAGCGGAAGAGCTGCGGGACGCTTTTCGAAGCTGTTTCGGCGCACAGTGGGCGGAAGTCCTGGATGCCGCCGATAAGTCCTTTGCCTACAACGTTTCCAACAACGCTTACTTCGCCGTGCGCGACCTGCACGCTGTTGAAGATCTGACTTTGGAGCAGCTTCCCGAAAAGAGCGGGACCGGCAGGCCGCCGAATATTATCGTAAGCTGACGCTTTCCGGTCGTGGAAAACTGCAAAGTCGGCGCGGTTCCCGACCCTGGCGGACCCGACCCGGACGGAGCGTCTTCCATACCTTTTCCGGAATAATTTTTTCTTCGGCATCGATTGTATGATTTGCAGATGCTTAGTTTAAGTTTAGAATCATCCGGTTCACACTCGAGCAGCGTGGTAAGATGGGAGCATGGAGAATGAAATCCCCCGGCATCTTTCGATGTCATGGGGAGGGAGTACATTTTGCCGGTTCATCCAATCTTGCCGGAGAGATTGACGGCGCGCTACGGCGTCCCTGTCCGGCATCACCCGAATAAAGGAGACGTACACGAATGGAGACGACGATCAAGAAGAGAATCGAACTCGAAGGCTATGGGACCGTGGAGGGTGAATTCGTCCAGAACGAGGAGGGATGGTTCTGTAGAGAGGCGAACGGCGTTCGCTGGAATTTCCGCGAGTGGGGCGCCCAGGCTCCGATGGAATCGCCCGAGGAGGCGGCGTACTATCTTCTGTCGTTGGATATTGACGATCCGGCGGATGAATAGTCCGCGCTGAAAGCCGATGCCGGATCGGCCGTCGATGGAGCCGCCGGTCCGGCATAGCGCGGCAAGAGATACTGTGAACGGTTGAAATCCGGACTTTTCCGCAAGGTATGCCTGAGCGGCTGCTTTGTTCCCCTTCCCCGGGCGATTTCCGAAAATGGATTTCCCCGGACCGGGATTGCCGGCACGGACCGGGATTGCCGCCG
>CAYOVG010000087.1:0-20736 GCA_964407285.1 uncultured Syntrophobacteraceae bacterium | reverse complement strand
ACCCCGAATACAACCCTTTAGGGGGTGGATAGGCAGCAACAGTCTTCTCCGGTGCATTTAATCCGGCGGCGCCGGAACAGGCCGCCTACGCGCGGAGGCCCGCCACGACCACGGCCGGGTAGTCCCCATGCGTTAAATAATGATGTACAGAACGCCCCGCGGCCCGGAGAAACGGCCGGCTATTTCTTGCCTTTCAACAAAGCTTCGAGACCGGCGAACGGGCTGTAGGTGACGGCCGGCTCCCTGTCTTCGCCCGGCGTCACGTCGTCGTACCATTCGCCGTCCATGTTCCGTGCGTGCTCGTTGTCATGACAGAAAAGACACAGCAACTCCCAGTTGCTGCCATCGGGAGGATTGTTGTTGTGGTTGTGGTCCTTGTGATGGACCGTAAGCTCGCGGAGCCGCTTGCCCGAGAATTCGCGCCCGCATCGGGCGCAGATCCACGGGAAAAGCTTGAGCGCCCGCTCCCTGTAGGTTTTCTCCAATTCTGCGTGTGATTTCTTCAGCACCATGCAATTCCTCCGGCATTTCCCTGTAGATTCAACAACCGAGCGCCGCCCGCAACCATTGCTCCAATTCTTCGGTGATAGCATACACGCCGACCCCCGGCTTCCTCCCAGCCTCATCCACGGCGTTGCGAATCAGTTCCTCCGGCGCATGAATCTTTGCAATCTCAACCGCTTCCAGCATGCTTCTCCGGATGAGGGTAACCTGGGGCGGTTGCTCCCAGGCATAGATGGCGAAATATAGGGCCTCCTGGCCGGCATGCCGGACGAAATCGTCCTTGCGGGACCACCCGGTCCCCCATTCCAGGTATGTCTCCACAGCCTTCTCGGGCGTCATCTCCCAGTCTATCTGGTCGACGATCTCCCTATGCTCCTTCAGTTCTTCAAGTCCCCACATGAGCACCTTCCCTTGTTCGCATGTATTTGAGTTCTCATCCGTGAGCATAATTTTTCCGTCATTACGGGTCAAGAGGAAGAACAGTCCATTTCTTCGGATCTTCAGAACCGATGCGTTATCGTTGTTGACTTTCCGTTCGTGGTGGAATATTGAGCAGAGCGGCGGACCGATGGAATTGAACGGTCGATTCGACAATCGGCTCTACAATTATGCAGATACGTAAAGACATGCGCTCGATTCCGAAAGGCCCGCTCGAAAGACGCCCGGAGAGGGAGCCTCGGGCGAAACCGGCTCAAGTCGAAGAGTCACTTAAAATACTCCTGTTCGGGTTACCCCGGCTATGAAAAAAGTCCTGGTGGTTTTCGGCACGCGGCCTGAGGCGATAAAGCTCGCTCCCGTCATTTTTGCTCTGAGGCGGGAGGCGTCATTCATCGATTGCAGAGTCTGCGTCACGGCGCAGCACAGAGTTCTGCTCGACCAGGCGCTCGCGATTTTCGATATCGCGCCCGATATCGATTTGGACCTCATGCGTCCGAACCAGAGTCTGAGTGAATTTACGGCAAGGGCGATCCTGGCGCTCGATCGCTGCTACGCTTCGGAAAAACCGGATCTCGTGCTGGTTCAGGGCGACACTACAACCGTCCTGTGCGCAACCCTGGCGGCGCTCTATCACCATGTACCCGTGGGGCACGTCGAAGCCGGCCTTCGAACCGGCGATCTCTACGCCCCCTGGCCGGAAGAGGCCAACCGCAAGCTTACGTCTCACATTGCCGTGCTCCACTTCGCCCCGACGCAAACCAGCCGCCTGCATCTGCTTGGGGAAGGGATACCGCCGGGCAGGATTCACGTCACCGGCAACACCGCAATCGATGCTCTGTTCCTGGCGATCGAAAGGCTCGATGGCGCTCCTCTTCAGATTCCCGGCATTTCACCCGAAACCGTGGACAGGTGGCGGGACGGTCCCGTCGTTCTCATCACCGGCCACCGGAGAGAGAACTTCGGCGCCAAATTCGAGTCCATCTGCAATGGAATCGCGAGGTTGTCGGAGCGCTTTCCCCACATTCCCTTCGTCTACGTCGTCCACCTCAATCCGAACGTGCGTGGGCCCGTAATGCGCATCCTGGGAGAGTCGGGGAGCGCAAACGTGCACTTGGTCGATCCTCTGCCTTACCTGCCCTTTGTCTCCCTCATGAAACGCTCGACACTCATCCTCACCGATTCCGGAGGCGTCCAGGAGGAAGCTCCGAGTCTCGGTAAACCCGTTCTCGTCATGCGGGATGTCACGGAACGCCCGGAAGCCGTCGACGCCGGGACCGTCAAGCTGGTGGGGTCCGACTTCCGGAGAATCGTCTCGGAAGCTTACCGCCTGCTGACGGACCCGAAGGCGTACGCAACCATGGCGCGGGCGCATAATCCTTACGGAGATGGACGGGCGGCGGAACGAATCCTGAAGGCTTGCGCTGAATTCCTTGGCGGCGGATAGGGTTGCGACGGGCGAAGACGCCCGTCCGCGACAACCGGATCAACGCGGCTCATAATAGGGAGCGCTCTCCCGGTCGCGGACGACCGTAGACCGGCATGCGCCCGGAACATCGCGCATTTCCGGTGCTGAACGGACAGGGTGGTGAATGACATCAAAGTTTAACATCCATTCGATTTTAATCTGTTGACAGTGATTGTCCCTACGTAATACTGTTCGCCTGTCTGTCAGTTCCTGTAGGCATATGCATATATAGCTTTTCAACAACGGCGGTTGCGGCTTTCGGCCGATGTGTGCCGCCGCATTCCGGATTATTTCGATCAGTTCTATTGCCGCGGAGTTCTTATGGGGAACGGATACAGGGGGGGGGTGGTTCGCGAGGGTATTCTGCGCGAGCCGGTTGATCTGGAAAATGCCAAGGAGCGGATGCGAGACTGGCTTCTCGATTCTGCAATACAGATTCCCGACGGCCCCCACCGCGGGGCCATTGCCGGATGGCTCGACGATAAGGGGAAGCCTGCCTTCGCCTATGGCGAAATCACCGGATACTACCTGACATGCACGGCTTTTATGCTGCTGAGCCGCGGGGATGATGCGCGTATCCGGCAGCGGGCGGAGAGGGCCGCGGCGTGGCTGCGGGAAAGCTGCACATGTGGCCTGTTGCCGGAGTCGCGATGTTATTCGGGATGCCGGCAGCACGACTGGCGAAACAGCGCTTATTTTTCCTTCGATCTGGCCATGATGATCCGCGGGATCTCCAATGCCGCCGGATTTTTCGGCGTCGACGCCTTCGGAGAAGCGGGTAAGGCGGTCCTCCAGCGCCTCGGCGAACTGGTGGCGGAAGATGGCTCCCTCCTCACCCATGCGCCCGTAAGGGAGGAAACTTGCGTACTGCCCGTTAAGTGGTCGACCGTCCCGGGTCCCTTTCAAGTGAAGACGGCTGCTGCGATTTTGTCCTGCTCGGAAGACGCCGTTCCGGCCGGAGTCCGTTCAGCGGCGGAAGCCTCCTTCGCACGGTGGCGCGGCTATTTTGACGAGCATCCGCCTTCGGGCGATCTTCATCCGCTGTTTTACTTCATGGAAGGGATGGTGCTGCTCGGGTTGAGCCGCTCCGACGAGGAAGCGTTGAAGTCGGCCGCGAAAGTTTTCGAATTCGTAATGCGGTCCCAGAAGGCAAACGGAGCGCTGCCGGCTCAATTGGGTGATGCGTCGGCCCCGGAGCGTTCCGACGTCGTTGCTCAGGCGCTTCGGATGGGTTGCATCCTGATGGACCTGGGACTTCTCGGCAATTCCGAGTCCGAGGTCGCGCAGCGACTTGGAGCCCTGGCTCGATGCCTGTCCCGGTTCATCGACCGCCGCGGGGCGGTTTCGTTCTTCGAGATCGGGGGCGGGAATCAGGAATACTGGAACGCCTGGTGCGCGATGTTCTCATACCAGGCCTGCTGTTTTTACGAATGCCTGGAAAGAGGCCGAAAGCTTCCCGAAAACTGGATGAGCCTGATCGTATGACAATGCCCGCGGGCCCTTCATCTTACGACTTGATTGCCGAAATCTACGATTTCGATATGGGCGCCAATATCGACGGCGATGACATAAACTTCTATCGCAGGCAGTGCGCCGGGGTGGCCGGACCCGTGCTGGAACTGGGATGCGGGACGGGAAGGATCACCATACCCCTGGCTGCATCCGGAGTGCGGGTGGTGGGAGTCGATCTGTCCGTTCCAATGCTCCGGGTGCTTCGAAGAAAGGCCGATCAAGAGCTTTCCTCCGACAAACGTCGCCTCCTCGACATATGCGCGATGGATATGCGCTTCCCCGCGTTGTGCACGCGGTTCAGCCGCATTATCTGCGCTTATTCCGTTTTCACCTATGCAGTCGATATTCCGGACAGGGACAGGGTGCTGAATTTCATCCTCAACCACCTTGCGCCCGGCGGTGAGTTCATACTGGATGTCTTCATACCCGATGCCGGGGTAATGGCGCTGCCCGACGACCATGTATTTCACGATTACAGGAGACTCCTGCCGGACGGGACTGTTCTGGAAAGGACGAAGACCATCGCCAAGGATGCGGCGCACCGGGTGAATGTAATCAATCGCCGGTATGTCTTTTCCGATCCCCGGACCGGGGCGCGGACCCGTGTCGTGGAGACTTCGGAGCGGATTCGCTACTACTATCCCCGTGAAATGGAAGAGGTCCTCGCAAGGAGCGGTTTTGAGGTGCTCGCCATACAGGGAGACTTCCAGGGAGGATCTTGCGGTCCCGGCAGCCGGATGGCCGTTTTCCGAAGCCGGATTCCCACGTAACAGGTAAATGGTGTTCTGATCTATGCAAATTCTGCAATTGCTGAAAAGACGCATAACGTCCGTGTTGCCTCCGGGTATCCGGGGAGGCGCGCTGTTGCACGGGGCGAAGTCCTGGATGCGGGACAGGGTGCTGAGGCCCTTATACGTCCGTGGAATCGGATATTTGGTGATGCCGTCGCGCTTCGGAGTCAGGGCCGCGGACGGCGGGAGCGCCAGGTTCCTGCAAGGCTGGCATGATGTTGATCTCGCCCAGGGAGTTGTGTGGAGCAAGAGGGAAGGGTGGGTTGTCGTGAGCAAACCGCATTACGGCAAGGAGATCTACCTGGAAGCCATCTTGCCCCCTGCCTTCGACGGCGGCGTCAATCGGCTCGAGGTGAGTTGCAACGGCGTGGGTCTCGGTTCCATCGACAACGACACAGGGTCTTTCCACAACTTCAATGCGACGTTCAACATGGAAGGCATAAGGGAAAGCACGCTGCTGTTGAAGTTTGCGGTCAGCCGCGCATTCCGGCCCGACGGTTCCGGAGGAGAATCCGAAGGACGTGAACTCGGGTTTGCTTTCGGCCGGATACAGGTAAGGAGCGGCGGGTGGTCCTTCCGGGATGTGGTCCTTGCCGACCGTCTGCGCCTGGCCCTTCTGCGGGCGGTTGTCTTCCCGGGCGCCCGGTTCCGCTCCGTGAAACTCGAACGCGGCGACGGTGTGGAGCAGCCTGTCCCGCGGAATGCCTCATGGAAGCCCGGAGTCAGTGTGGTGGTGTATGCATGCGCCGGCCTCTCCGTCGTTGAAAAATGCCTGGAGAGCGTCATTACGGCCGCCCGGCGCATCGATGAACCTCTTGACCTTATTGTGGTGTTGAAAGACAGCCTGACGCCTCCGGAACGAGAGTCTCTCAGGGAGCGCTTTCCCGACGGCCGCTTCATTCCGAGCTCCCGGCGCGCGGGTATTGCTTCGGACATCAGGGATGGCGTGGACAACGCCGTCCACGACTGGGTCTACCTGCTTCATGCGGGGATGGCGCCGGGGCCCGATGCGCTGAGAGAGATTCTCGATTGGCGTGCGCCTCACGTGTTTTCCGTCGGCTCCATGCCGTTGTTCGCTGACGGCGGCAGTGCACGCGATGGGAACGTGCGGAGCCTGCGGCAAATCATCCGGGACAGGCTGGGAGTGCTCGACCCGCCCGCCGAGGACCCCCTGATGGTTCGCGGCGGAGTCTACACCGACGGCCGTTGCGCCCTGTTCCGTCGCGCTCTGCTGCAACGCCTGTTCCCGAAGGAAAACTGCTATGCGGTTCCTGAGTGGGCCTTTATCGAATCAGGCGTTCGAGCCTGGAAGAACGGTTACGAGGTGTTGTTCTGCCCGGCATCGATCGTTCAGATGCATTCGGTCGAACCGGCGGACCCTCCGCTCGCGCCCGTCGAGCCCGGCCTGGCGGACTTCCGGGACCTGCTGCGGTTTGAGCTGCGAAATTCCCCCGATCACCGGATATCCTCACCGTCGGCTTTGGCCGAGTTCGCTTGCCTCGATCCTCAAAGCCGCCGATCGATGATCGGACCGGGTAATCTGCTGAATCTCTTTCGCGCTCGTCTCGGGATGCGCGCCGCGCCGTTCGAGAATCTATCCTTCCGGTTCATCCTGAACAAGTACTACCCCAGTCCTTTCGGAAGCCTCCAGGCATTGCCCTGCGTCGTCTTCGTGTCGCCCTATGTGATATACCCGCCGACCCATGGGGGGGCCGTTCGAATGCACAGGATCATCGAGGAACTGTGCAAGGACTTTCGAGTGGTGGTGCTGAGCGACGAGGAGAGCGCCTACAATAGCAGCAGTTTCAAATACTTCTCACCGCTCAATGCCGTGCACCTGGTCGGGGGACGCCCGCCCGAAGAAGGCGCCGGCAACAGGATCGATCGCATCCGGAATCATTCGCATGACGTCGTCAGGCGTGAACTCAGGCGAATCATCGCCTCCTACCGGCCGCACATCGTGCAGTTGGAATTTGTCGAACTGGCCGGCATGGTGGAGGACAAGCGCGAAGGCGACCCGGCATGGGTGATAGCGCTCCATGATGTCCTCCTGGCTGAAAGCTCCGGGGAGTGGACCGACGAGGACAGGTATGAAAAAAAACTGATAGACCGTTTCGACGCCGCGATCACGTGTTCGAACGAGGACGCGGTCCTCCTCGACAGAGGTGGAGTCCATATCGTTCCCAACGGCATCAGTCTCGCGGAGGACAGCTATGTGAAGTCGGAAGGGCGAACCTCCATTATGTTCATGGGGCCCTTCCGTTATCGTCCCAACCTGGAAGGCGTGCGGATCTTTCTTCAGAACGTCTTTCCAGTTCTTTCGAACGAGTTTCCGGAACTGGAGATTCACCTTCTGTGCGGTAACGACGCTCGAAAGCTTGCTTCCGGGATGGACTGTTTCGAGGACCCGCGCGTTCACTTCGTCGATTACGTGGAAAACGTCCGGCCCTGGCTGGACCGATGCGCGCTCACCATAAATCCTTTATATAATATACGGGGGACCAGCATCAAGCTCCTGGAATCCGTCGCCGCCGGGAGAATATGCGTGACCACGGTTGACGGCGCCCGCGGTTATGGGGATGTGAGTTTCCCGTCGCTCATCAAGACGCCGCGGATCGAGGATTTTCTCCAGGTCCTGGAAAGACTGCTGGCGGATGAGGAATACAGGCTGGCGCTGGAAAAACCTCGTTACGACGAGTTGCGCGAGTATACGTGGTCGCACTGGGGGCGGATACAGGCGGACGTATACCGAAGGCTTATGGAATGAGCATCGCGCGGTGGAAGACCCGTCCCGGATTTTGACCGGCGCGGGTTGTAATGCCTATCGACCTCTCTACGATTTCCTTCTTCTTATCCTGCTTATCCTTATCCCGGTCCGTTTTCAATTCCGGGAGCCAATGCCGCCGCTCCTTCACCCGAAGCGGTAAAACCCCCAAAGGACGGAGCCTCGGGGCGGCATTGCCGGGCGGAACATCCCATCATCCCACAAAAATACCCCCATTTTCACGATGACTTCACAGGAATATGCTCCTTTCCTCTTCGGATGATTATATTATCTGTAAAATCAAAAATTTACTTCTGTCATTGCACTCCATCCATCCGGTATTTGGGGGTTGCTATGCGAAAACCGCTGCAATGACGCCTGTGGGACACCATGAATCGCCCTGAAGAAGGACAAAAAGGATAAAGGATATGGATACGGGATATGCTGGAAACTTCGCGGAGATTTTAGGAGGCTTCGTGATCGGTCTGATATTCTCCTATTATGTACTGAAGCACAAGGTCGAGGTGGTGAAGAGAAAGAGCGATCACCTGATACTGAAGCTGCCTTTCATAGGCGAACTGGAAACCATGAGTTCCATCAAGCATGACGGGATATTCGTACATGAGTGGGAGGAATTGAGGAACAAGACGGACAAGTTGTCTCGACTGCTGGACCCTGAACTGGTGTATCGGTATGCCAGGCAGTACAAAATCAAGTATATCGGGTTTGAGGGAGACCGCCCCGACGGCACATGGAGCGAGTGGCGTCTCGCCTCCATTGCTCTCAATCGGGACTATGACGGCGGCTACAAAGTCCATTTGAACCCTCACCTGGACCTGGAGATGGTTTCCAGGAGGCTCAGCGAGGAACTGGGGGAGGAAATAACCCCCGAGGAAGTTCCGCCGTTTCTCTTCCTGCATGAGATAGGGCATACGACCAGGACGGGAAACCACAGTTACTTCCGGGAACTGACGATTCATTCCCTTTCCGGGGGAAGGCATTCCGCCGGACGGATGCGGGCGTTGATAAATCTCAAGAAGGAAGTGGAAAAATTCGCCGACCAGTATGCGTTGAATGAAATAAGAAGACTCAGGAGCGCCGGACGGAACAGCTAGACTTTGGTGTCTCACAGGACCTTTTCCGGAGAACTGAGCGCCTGGGGCACATGCTGAACCTGCAAGCCCCGCTCCCTTGCGGCTTGCCACAAGAGCCGGCTCTCCTGCCTTTGCTCCTGGTCGTTCAGCATAATGAAGTGTACCCCGAAAGCGAACTGCTCCATGTATTCGATCCTGACGGGTCCGTCGCAGAGGATGGCCTCTTCGGCATCCAGGGGTGGAGCCTCGCCCGCGGAGATGATCACGGGCTCGAGGTCCGGAATGTCGGCGCGGATTTCGCGAACCTCGTCCGTGTCTTCCCGCCGGCGTAGCGCCGTCTCGCGCAACTCGCTCGCGGGCATGAAGCGGTGCGGCACGAAGCTCTCCTCCGAAAAGGTCCAGAGCAACTGGTCCAAATGTTGAGCGGCTAGAGTCGAATCGACCGCAATCCGGACTCTTATGCCCTTTTCGCACAGGTATTCGGCCCACCGGCAAAGGAGCCTCCTCCGGTCTTCGCTCAGGGTTTCCACGAAGTACAACCGCATCTTCCCGCCGCCTCCTCTTCCGGTCGTCTCTTCCATTCCCTCTTACGCCCGCTGATGTCCCCGCTCGTATCCTCTTTCGTTTCCCCGTTCCGGCGGCTGGTCCTGTTTCAGCTTGCATGGCCGGTAGACCGTGTCCACGGAGCAGTCCGGCCCGAAGTGGCGCTGGACCTCCGAGAAAAACGCCTGCGTCGGATTCACCGGCAGCTTCGAAAGCTCTATCACGGCTTCCGCCTGATCCTTGATGCTCAGGTGAAGGATCGCCTTGCACTCGCCGGGGAAGCTCAACAGCAGGTGTCGCAGCCGGGACAGGTCGTCGCGTTCCATCCCGTCCGCCTTCAAATGAATCTGCACCGACTCCACGGTCTGCGTTTGGGCGTCGTCCAACGACAGGACGCGATTCGCGATCAGCTTCGATCCCTTTTCATCGTGCTGCACCGTGCCGAATACCACTCTCGGCTCATCCCCCTCCAGGAGCGGCCGTGTCTGGGTGAACACCTCCGGAAAAGCCACGACCTCGAGCACCCCCTCCCTGTCCTCGATGGCAAGGAACCCCATGCGGTCACCCTTCTTGGTGACGTGTTCCTTGATGACGGACAGCATTCCGCACAGGGCCACATCCGCTCCCTCCTTCCTTTCGCCGACCTTCTGAGTGTCCGCGGTGCAAATCTTGGCGATGCGCTCCGCGTAAAAGTCCAGCGGATGGCCGGAGATGTAGAAACCCAGCGTTTCCTTTTCGAACTGGAGGGTGGTGCGGCTGTCCCACGGGGGTACGTCGGGAAGCGTGTGCGACACTTCGACTTTCTTCGTCGCCCTCAACATGGTGAAGATGTTCATCTGCCCGGCCTGGCGGTCCTTGTGCATGGCTTGCGACTTCTCCAGCGCGTCGTCGAGTGCGGCGAGCACCCCGGAACGGCTCGGATGGATCGAATCGAAGGCCCCGCACTTGATCAGTTGCTCCAGCACGCGCCGGTTCACCTTCTGGGAGTCGATCCGCTCGCAGAATTCGAAGATGGAGCGGAACGGGCCGCTTTCCTGCCGGGAGCTCAATATGACGTCGATGGCGGTTTCACCGACGTTTTTCACGGCGCAAAGGCCGAAGCGGATCTTTCCTTCCACCACGGTGAAGTTCTTGTCGCTGGCGTTTACGTCCGGGGGGAGTATCTCTATGCTCTTTTCGCGGCACTCGTTGATGAGCTTCACCACCTGGTCGGAACTGCTGAGAAAGCTGTTGAGGAGCGCCGCCATGAATTCCACGGGGTAGTGCGCCTTGAGATAAGCCGTCTGGTAGGCGATGAGGGCGTAGGCCGCGCTGTGCGATTTATTGAAACCGTACCCGGCGAACTTCTCCATCAGGTCGAAAATGTGGTTCGCTTTCGAAAGATCGATCTTGTTTTGCTTTGCGCCGTCAAGGAAGCGGTCGCGTTGCGCGGCCATGACTTCGGGGTTCTTCTTGCCCATGGCCCGGCGAAGGATGTCGGCCTCCCCCAGGGTGTAGCTGGCCAGCACGTTGGCGATCTTCATTACCTGTTCCTGGTAGAGAATAACCCCGTAGGTGGGTTCCAGGATGGGCCGGAGTTCTTCCAGGTCGTAGGTTACTTCTATCTGGCCGTGTTTTCCCTGGATGTACGTGTCCACCATTCCGCTTTCCAACGGACCGGGGCGGTACAGCGCCACCAGGGCCACGATATCGGCAAAGTCCCCGGGACGCAACCGGACCAGGATGTCCCGCATGCCGGAACTCTCCAACTGGAACACTCCAGTCGTTTCCGCTCGCATGAGCAGCTTGTAGGTATCGGGGTCGTCGAGGGAGAGGGTCTCCATGTCCAAATCCACCCCGTGGTTCCTCCTGATCATCTCCACGGCGTTGTTGATAACGGTGAGGTTTCGAAGCCCCAGGAAGTCGAACTTGATGAGTCCCGCCTTCTCCACGTATTTCATGGCGTACTGGGTCACGACTTCGCCGTCGGACCCCTTGTAGAGCGGCATGTACTCGACAATGGGTTTGTCCCCTATCACCACTCCCGCCGCGTGGGTGGACGCATGGCGCGGGAGTCCCTCCAGGGCGAACGCGATTTCGAAAAGCTCGCGAAGCTGGGGGTTGTCGCGCTGCAGTTCTTCGAGCTGGGGTTCGAGTTCCATGGCTTTCTTAAGCGTCAGGCCGGGGGAGGACGGGAGCAGCTTGGCGATCTTGTCCACATCGCTGTAAGGCATGGCCAGGGCGCGCCCCACATCCCGAATGACGGCCCGGGCCTGCATGGTGCCGAATGTGATGATCTGCCCGACCCGGTCTTTCCCGTACTTCTCGACGACGTACTCGAATACCCTCTGGCGGCCGTGGATGCAGAAATCGACGTCGATATCCGGCATGCTGATACGTTCCACGTTGAGGAACCGTTCGAAAATGAGTCCGTGTTCGATGGGATCGAGGTCGGTGATGCCCATGACGTAGGCTACGAGGCTCCCGGCGGCGGACCCGCGGCCGGGCCCCACCGGAATGCCGTGGTCCTTTCCGTAATTGATGAAGTCCGCGACGATCAGAAAATATGCGGGGAATCCCATCTGCCGGATGACTTCTATTTCGTAGTCCAGGCGGGCGGTGTATTCTTTTTCGTCCTGCTCCGAAAAATCGGGACGGCGCTTGCGGATCTGAGCGAGCCGCTTGAGGAAACCGCTACGCGCCGCCTGCTCGAAGCGGGCGTCGATGCTTTCTCCCTCGGCCAGGGGAAAGACGGGAAAGTGGTAGTCGCCCAGTTCGAACTTGACGTTGCATTGCTCTGCAATGACCAGGGTGTTGGCGAGCGCTTCCGGCACGTGGGCGAATTCGCGTTCCATCTCTTCGGGGGACTTGAAGTAGAGGTGGTCCGTCGTGAACTTCATGCGCTTTTCATCGGCGATGGTCTTGCCCGTCTGGATGCAGAGCAGGATCTCGTGGGCGCGGGCGTCGCTTCGGCGCAGGTAGTGGCAATCGTTGGTGGCGACGAGCGGGAGGCCGAGTTCACGGCCGAGCTTTATCAGTCCGTCGTTCACGATGTTTTGTTCGGGAATGCCGTTTGCCTGCAGCTCGAGGTAAAAATTGCCGGGCCCGAGGATTTCCGCATACTCGGCCGCCGCCTGCCGCGCCGCCTTCTCCTGACCGCGCAGGATGTGTGACGCGACTTCTCCTTTAAGGCATGCGGAGAGGCCGATAAGGTTTGCGCCGTATTGCCTGAGAAGCCCCTTATCGATGCGGGGTTTGTAGTAGAAGCCGTCGAGTTGGGCGATGGTGACGAGCTTCATGAGGTTCTTGCAGCCCTCGAGGTCTTTCGCGAGCAACACGAGGTGGTAGTTTCTGTCCTGATCCACGGCCCCGCCGTTTGCCGCATCGGCGGTGTTCTGACGGTCGCGATGGCTGCGGGGGGCCAGGTACACCTCACACCCGATGATCGGCTTGATCTCCGCCTTCTTGGCGGCCTCATAGAATTCCAGCGCTCCGAACATCACGCCGTGGTCCGTCATGGCGACATGAGTCATCCCGTAGCTCTTGGCCGTATTCAGAAGATCGTTGATGCGTATTGCGCCGTCCAGCAGGCTGTACTGCGTGTGGACATGAAGGTGAACGAAGGGCGCCATACAACTAACCGCCTTTCTTTTGGGTTACGGGTTCATGCCGAGGGGGGTGATACAAGCGTCAAACTCCTCTCCGGTTGTGGCATGGTCCGGCCGATCTGTCAAGGTGAAAGCCGGGAAGGCTTACGGACCCTGACTTCGAGGAAATTATCGTGACCGGGTGGCTGGAATCGAGAAAGATGATTCTCCTCAGTACGGGCATTATGATAGCATTATGATAGATATGTTCGTTCGGAGGTCCCCGGAATTGATTTGCGCGGAAAAACAAAAGAAAGGAGAATCACCCCATGATCGTTACGACTACACCGAATATCGAAGGAAGGATTATCAGGGACTATCTCGGAATCGTGACCGGAGAGGCCATCCTCGGCGCCAACATGTTCAGAGACATGTTTGCCGGCATCAGGGACATCGTCGGCGGCCGTTCCGGGTCCTATGAAAAGGAACTGCGGAAAGCCAGGGAAATTGCTTTTGAGGAAATCATGGATGCGGCGGCCAGGCTCGGAGCGAACGCGGTGATTGGAATCGATGTCGACTACGAGGTGCTGGGAGAGAAGAACGGGATGCTCATGGTCAGCGTCAGCGGGACAGCCGTCAGGATCGAGTAACTGATGAGAATCATAGGAGGGGGCGGATTGAAATGAAGGGAGACAAAGGGGGGGTATCCCGGAGGGATTTCATGAGACTGGCGGCCGCTACGGCGGCCGGGTTGACGCTGTGCTCACCGGGCGGCATGACGGCCGCGGCCCTCGCGTCGGCCGCGGCGAAGGACAAGGAGCAGTTCCCGGTGGTGGTCATCGGGGCCGGACTGGGAGGGCTCAGCGCCGCGGCGCACCTTGCGCGGGCGGGGTTTCCCGTCACGCTGGTCGAACAGCACGATCAGGTCGGCGGATACGCTTCCACATTCGACCGGGGAGCCGGCAGGTACACATTCGACGTATCCCTGCACGCCACCGGCAGCGCAACGGGGCAACTGCGTCCCATCCTGGAAGGCGCAGGGGTCGCCGATACGGTTCAAACGGTTGAATTGCCGGAGCTTTGCCGTATCCTGACGCCCGATCACGATTTCACGTGGCCGCAGCGTAATCCCAACGCCGTTGCGGAAGAACTGGCGCGCGCCTATCCGGGCGAAGCCGCGGGCATCAAGGGATTTTTCGACGAGATGATGGGCGTTCTCGACGAGATGGAGACACCCTTCAATCCGGAATCCACGAGTGACCGGCTCCTCTTCCCGGCAACCCACAAGCGGGTGTGGGCCATGAGGGACCAGACCCTGTCCGAAGTGATGGACAGATACGCCCGTAGTCCGCGGGTCCGCTCACTGCTGTCCGTCTTCTGGCCCTACTACGGCCTTCCCCCGTCCAGGCTGTCCGCCTTTTTCTACTGCATCGCCACGGCGTCCTACCTTCGCTACGGAGGCCACTACGTGAAGACCAGGTCCCGGGATCTGAGCAACGCCCTGGCGGGTTCAGTTGAAAAGGCCGGCGGCAGGGTACTCCTGGAATCCGAAGTGGAAGCCATACTGATGAAAGAGGGAGAAGTCGCGGGCGTGCGCCTTGACGACGGCCGAACGATAAACGCCCGCGCCGTGATATCCAATGCGGGCATCCCCACGACCCTCGGGATGCTTCCTGCCGAGGCCGTCCCCTCCGATTACCGGGAACGGCTGAAGAACTGCAAACCGTCCATCTCCACTTTCGTTGTCTGGCTGGGACTCAACCGGGAAATCCGGAATACGGTCAAAGGTTACGAGATTTTTGTGATGACCGGGTACGATCCCGAAAAGGCGTATCAGGCGAACCTTGCCTGCAACCCCGAGGAGACCGGTATCGGAGTGACCGTCTACGACAATGCATTCAAAGGTTATTCCAGGCCCGGCGCATCGACGGTTTCCATAATAGCCCTGAGCGGTTATGAACCGTGGCGGCGCTTCGAGGCCGATTATCTCGCCGGACGCAAGGAGGAATACTCCAGGGAAAAGGAACGCATAACCCGGATTCTCGTGAGCCGGGCGGAAAAGCTCGTCATCCCCGGTTTGAGTTCCATGATCGAGGTGATGGAAGCGTCGACGCCGCTCACCAACATGCGGTTCACGAAGAACCCGGAGGGAGCCGTTTACGGTTACGAGCAATCGCCCGGCAACTCCTTCATGACTCGTATGGGAAACAGGTCTCCCGTGAAGGGATTGTATTTCGCGTCCGCGTGGAGCGATCCGGGTGGAGGATACCAGCCGTGTCTGCAATCCGGATTGCAGGCCTTCAATGCGTTGGTCAAGGACTGGAGTGGAAGCGCGTAGAGCGTCCGTTGCCGGGGAGGAGGGCCTCATGCCTCCCCGCTAATGTACTTTTCCAGCTTGTACCGCAGGGTGCCCCGGGGAATTCCCAACAGCTTCGCCGCCTGGGAGATGTTGCCTTCCGCCATGGTCATGGCTTTCTTCACCAGGTTGGAGGTGAACTGCTCCACCACGCCTTCGAGGTCGATCCCGTCCGGCGGAATGGGAAAGTCGAAGGGGAGGGCGGCCGGGGAGGTCTGCCGCGCCTGGATATCGGTCAGTTCCTTGGGAAGGTGCTCCGGCTCCAATACCCCCGCGTCGTGCATGATGCAGATCCGTTCCACGACGTGGCGCAGTTCGCGCACGTTTCCGGGCCACCGGTAGCCCAGGAGGAGCTTCTGGGCGCTCTGGCTTATGCCGCTGAATTTCCTGGAGAATTTTCTGGAGTATTCCGACAGGAAGTACTTGGAGAGGGCGAGAATATCTTCGGGCCGCTCCCGCAACGGCGGCAGGTGAATGGGCACCAGGTGGAGCCTGTAGTAAAGATCTTCCCGGAAGAGCTTCGCTTCGACGGCATCCCGGAGGTTGCGGTTCGTCGCCGCAACTATCCTGAGGCTTATCTCGCGCATCCGCGTTCCTCCCAGCCTGCGCACTTTCTTGTCTTCCAGTACGCGCAGGAGCTTCGCCTGCAGCCCCATCTCCATCTCCCCCATCTCGTCCAGGAAGATGGTGCCGCCGTCCGCCGCCTCGAAAAGACCGATTTTCCTCCCCCTGGCGCCGGTGAAAGCTCCGTTCTCGTATCCGAAGAGCTCGCTCTCCAGCAGGTTGCCGGGGAGCGTGGCGCAGTTGATCTCGAGGAAAGGCTGGTTGGCCCGGGGACTCAGGTTATGGACCATCTTGGCGATGAGTTCCTTTCCCGTTCCGGTCTCCCCCATGATCAAAACGGTCGTCTCACCGTGTCGGGCCACTTCCCGGACCTGTTTGAGCACATCCAGGAAGGACCTGCTCTCGGCTATGATGGTCTGCTCTCCGAGAAGGCCCTCGTGCTCTTTTTTCAGCCACCGCACCTCCCGCTTGAGGTTCTGGGTTTCGAGGGCCAGTTTCACGATGAGTTTGATCACGTCGGCCTTGAAGGGTTTCTTTATGTAATCGTAGGCCCCCATCTTCAGTGCGCCTACGGCGGATTCCACCGACGCATACCCCGTCATGACGATCACCAGCAGGTCCGGGTCCAATTCCCTGGCGCTCTTCAACACTTCCAACCCGTCCATGTCGGGCAGCCGCAGGTCGAGAAAAGTCAGGTCCACGGGCTCCGTCCGAAGGATGTCCAGTGCGGCGCGGCCGCTTTGAGCAACGGCGGTGCGGTAGCCCTCCTCGCCCAGAATGCGTTCGAGATTTTCGCAAATGAAGGATTCGTCATCGACGATGAGTATTTTTTCCATGAAAAGCATTCATCCTGCTATGAAAACAGCCGTAAGAGGCCCCATCTGTTCCTGACGATCACAGCATATCCGAATCATGCGTCGCCCGCAACCGGCAGGTCCAGCCGGAAAACGGACCCATGGCCCAACTGGCTTTCGACCGAGATGCGGCCTTTGTGTTCTTCGACGATACTGTGAACGATGGAGAGCCCGAGGCCGCATCCCGAGGGATTGCGGCTGAAAAACGGATCGAAGATGTAGGAAATGTCTTCCGTCGATATCCCCGTGCCGGTATCGGATACGCTGATACGAACCGCGGGTTCCGAAAGGAGGGACTCCTCCGCGGGGACCATTCGCAAATAGACGTTCAGGTCTCCTCCCTCGGGCATGGCCTGGACGGCGTTCAGCAGTAGATTCAGGAGCGCCTGCTTGAACCTTTCGGGATCGATCCGGACAGGCCGCAAAGCCTCGCCGGCGTCCACGGAAATGGAGACCCGCTGATTCTTGCACAACTTCCGTACGAGGAACACCGTATCCTGGACCACATCGCCCACGGGACGCACCTGGAGGTTGAGCCCTTTCGGACTTGCGAAATCCAGCAACCCGTTGATGAGATTTTCCACCCTGTCGATTTCCTGGAGCGACCTTCTGATCAGTTCCTGTTCTCCGGGCCTGTCCCCGAGATGGTCGTGGAGGTCATCCATGAGGAGGGAGACTCCGGTCAGAGGATTTCTCATCTCATGGGCGATTCCGGCGGCCAGCACTCCCAGGCTCACCAGGCGGTCGGAACGACGAATGTGTTCCTCCATACGCTTGCGCTGAGTCACATCCCGCACGAAGATGAGGAAAATGTTCTGGTGTTGATTCTCCTGGCGGATGGTGGAAAACTGGACTTCAAGGACCTTCTCCCCTCCATCGTCGAAAAGAGTGTGGTATTCCAGCGGCCGGTCGGGTCGGTCCTCATTCGGGCCGGGATCGACATACCTGTCGATGACTCCGGCCCATGACGGGAAGGCGTGGAAAACCGTCCGGTAGTGCTTTCCATGCGCATCTTCGCACTTAATGCCGAAAATATTCTCGCTGTAGGGATTGAACCACGTCACCTTTTTGCATTCGTTCAGAGTTATGATGCCGATAGTCATGTGGCTGACTATGGACTTGATGAAGTTTCGCTCCGCAACCAGTCTGCCGTACAGCTCGGAACGCTCCATGGCCCGAGCTGCATCGTT
The DNA here is from genome assembly GCA_964407285.1 of uncultured Syntrophobacteraceae bacterium. Classification (GTDB taxonomy): domain Bacteria; phylum Desulfobacterota; class Syntrophobacteria; order Syntrophobacterales; family Syntrophobacteraceae; genus CAYOVG01. Next base: position 3,095 of record CAYOVG010000087.1, on the reverse strand, counting down.
CGCCAGGATCTCCAACGACTCGACATCCACCTTGCCGATCTCTCTCTGGCTCGTTCTGGTATCGGCCCCCAAGGTTCCGATGCTGCCGTCCTTGCTCTTAATGGGCGTGAATACGAAGAAATTCACCTCTCCGACCTGTGAGATCTTGAGATCCAGGGCGGTGGCCCTTTCCTCCGTGTGTATATTCCTGACGAATATTGTCTCACCGGTGCGGAACACCCTCGTCGGAATACAGTCATCCACCTCGACATCGTATGAAGCCGCGAATGCGCGCTGCTCGTGTTTGGGAGAGAACCCGTAGGTCTGATGGCATACCAGCCGCCCCGACTGACGATCGTACAGGTAAAGGATCGCCCTGTCATACCCCAATCCCTCGACGCAGGTTTTGAGGACCGTCCGGAGCACGAGTTCCCGGTCGTATACGGTGCCCAGGTACCGGCTCAGGTAGTGAACGTTCTTTATCACCCTGAGTCGGGTCTCCAGTTCAACAGAGTACTGCTCCACCGACTTTTTCGATTCCGCCAGTTCATCCAGGGATTTAACCAGGTTCTCCTGTTTTTCCCGGACTTCCTTCGCCATGTCGGCAAAGTTGCGGCTGAGCAGTTCCAGTTCATCGCCGGTATCCACCGCCGTGATGTCGTCCGGAATGTGTCCCGCGGCGATATCCCAGGTCTTTCTGGCAAGATACTGGATGGGCCGCGTGAACGTTCTGGCGAGGACAATGGCCAGCAGCACGGCTCCGAGAGCGGTCCCCCAGAGAATAATCAGGGTGTTCTCCCTGGTTTGCTCGACCATTTCATCGATCTTGACGCCGGCCAGGTTCGCCGGTTCCTTGAACTTGGTGGTTTCGACCCCGATGGTTATCCCGCCGAAAATACCGTACCGGTTGTAGGGCGCGCGCTTGTAGAAAATCGGAGCATAGGCCATGACCCGAGGGACCCCGCCGACGCTGAACGTACTCGTCACGCCGGAGCGGCCGGCTCTCACTTCACGGGCGATCACGGGATAGTTGGGATTGATGAAGCTCACGCTGTCCAGGTTGAAAGGGGCTTTGCCTTTGATGATCTTGTCTCGAGTGTACATGGGACCGTTCACATCGAATTCCGTGCCGTCCGGGAGGACCCCCCGTATATCGCAGTACTTGGGATGAGAGATGATCCATCCCTCGTCGTCGAACATGAAGGCATAGTTTCCGCTCGAATAGCTCGGAAAAACCACGAATCGCTCCTCCGTGGGCAGAACATGGAGAGTCAGCTCCATCAGGTGCCGGTGGTCCAGGGAAAGCACTATGACTCCCTCGAGGCGCCCGTCACCGTCGAACCGTGGAGTTGCGAAGCGGATCACTCCTTCATACTTCCTTCCCTCGACGGCATGCTCGACGGATGCAGCGCCGCCGAGTTGCTCCTCCAATGTGACGAACCATCCGGTGACATGGGAAACGTATATCTCACCCGCTTCGAGCCCCCGGGATTCTTCGAAATATCTCTCCGATTTATACGTGGTATTCTCCGGCTTGCCGACATCGCGCAACTCGTCCGCTTCCGCAATGCGTTCATCGACGATGCGGATTTTTTCCAGCCCTTCAGGACTTAAAAAAGAAACTTCCCGATAGAGCGGAACGCTTCCGCGGGCTTCGACGGGTGCGCTGTTGCTTCCCTCGCGGGTCCATATGATTCTTCGGTGGTTTCGCAGGAACTGCTGATAGATGTGCGGGTCCACGGGCAACATCGCAAGGGTTTGGAGGTCTTCCTCGCACCCGTGCAGAAACTGGCTCACCCGGTTTGCAAGTTCGATCGCCCGAAGCTCCAACGCCTCCCTGGCGCGCTTCTCCAGTTGAACCGTGCTGCTGTCGATCGCCTTCTGCCCCACAGCCCGCAAACTCTGCAGCGTGCTCACCCCCAAAACGCAAAGGGGCATGATTGAGAGAACAAGGAAGGCAAGAATGAACTTTTTCGTGATGGAAAAACGCAATACCATAGCTTATCCGTCCGGTCGAGAATTTCTACTTGACCCGTTTGAGTCCACAAAGTCAATAGAAATATGCGGACAGACAAATGCGCACCGGGTGCCTGCCGCTCTACTTCTCCTTCTTCTCGACGAAGTAGACAACCCGTGTGCGAGGGTCCAGGTATTCATAGACCTTTTGCGATAATTTGGAAGGATGGACGCTCTGGACAATACTGATTTCAGGATCTTCATCCAGATCGAAAATGATGGCCGCTTCCTTCGGGACCTCCGGATCATACAACAGCACATGGGGGCGAAGCGAATTCTTCGTGCTGACCGAAACCACCATTCCGACGGAATTGTTGGAAAGCTTGACTATCGATCCCGGAGGATAGACGCCCAGCATCCGAATGAACAACTGGAGGCACTGTCCGTCAAACTGGTCCTTCTGCTTGCCGAACATGTAGGAAAGAGCCTGGTTGGGGGTTAACGACGTTTTCGGGTCCAACTTGTTGCAATGATTGTCGTACATATCGACAACGGAAGCGATTCGGACGTGAAGAGGAATATTCTCACCCGTCAGTCCTTCGGGATAACCCTTCCCGTCCATCCTCTCATGGTGGCGTGCGACGATATCCCTAGCGTCAACGGGAAAGGCCGGGACCTTCATCATTATTTCCAGTCCGTACTGAGGATGCATCTGCAGGACTTTCTGTTCGGGGGAAGTAAGCGGGGCCTGCTTGTACAGGATCTTCTTGTCGATGCGGCTCTTGCCGATATCATGGAACAGCAGGCCCATTCCGATATCCCTCAGAGCGCCGGAATCCAGTTCGCGAGCTTTTCCGAGCAACAGGCCGAGGACGGACGTATTCAGCGCATGATAGTAAATGTCCTCCGTTCCGGCCATGGCGCTCATCAGATGAATGCTCACATCCTTGTCGGCGAGCAGATTCGCGACCATGTCGTCGACGATTGCTCCGGCCTCTTCGACGACTTCCGGGGAGGCGGTGTTCAAATTGTTCATGACCCGCTTGATCTTCTCTACTGTCTTCTCGAATTGCTGAACACAGGTATTGAACTTCCGCCGCCGGTTCCTCGACGCCGCGATGCGCTCCCGCTTGAGGTCCCAGAGTTGCTGAGCCAAGGAG
>CAYOVG010000086.1:0-20823 GCA_964407285.1 uncultured Syntrophobacteraceae bacterium | reverse complement strand
CGGCCTGCCGGGAGGTCCCATGATCGCTTCCCCACAACGGCCGCATTTCACGGCCACGATGATGGCCGCGGTGCCTTATCGGGATATGGACCGCACCGCCCGGATCATTCTGGAGAACTTCCCCGAGGCCCCCTGCCTGCCGGTTATGACCCGCAGCATCCGGTGGCTGCTCGAGGGCATCCCCTGCGTGGTGGTGGACCGGGAAAAACGGGCGATCTATTTGGACCCTTCCCCGGATCGTGAGACCGAACTCCTCGAGTTTTACGACAAGGTCGAGCAGGACGATCTGGATTACTTCGCCACCAGCCGCAAGACGGCCCCGTTTTTCCATGACATGATCGACCGCATCCGGGCCGATCCTTCGCCCGACCTGAAGTGGCTGGTCTTCCATTCCGCCGGACCGGTCTTACTGGGAGACATGCTCAAGCAACTCGACGGCCGGCCGGCCATTCACCACGAAACGCTGCGGGACGTACTCATCAAGGGTGTCGCCATGAAGACCCGCTGGCTGGAACGCGCGATCCAGGCCGAACTGCCGGGCGTGGAAGTGGTGGCCGACCTGCCGGAAACGACCTTGGTGAATTTCACTTCGTCCGGAGGGACGGGCACGCGGCAGGCGATCGTCGAGGCCATCAATCAGGGCTTCGAGGGCGTGAGCTGCACGACCATGATCCATTGCTGCGCCAATATCGACTGGTCGCTGCTGACCGAGACCCGGGTGGGGATCATCAATTTCGACGCCTACGCCCATGCCGAGTACGCGGCCGCCTACTCCCGGGAATTCAAGGCGTTCGTCGACCGGGGCGGCATGATCGCGTGGGGAATCGTGCCGGTTCAGGAAGAGCTTCTGGCGGAGGAAACGACGCCCCGGCTGGTGGAACGGCTGAAACGGGCTTTCGAGATGTTCGTGGGCAAGGGCATCGACGAGCGACGCCTGGCCGCTTCGTCCTGGATTCTCCCTTCGTGCGAAACCGTACTGTTGACCGAGGACCAGTCGGACCGGGTGTTCCGGATGACCCGGGAAATCTCGGAGATCATGAAGGAAACGTACGGATAGAAGACCGCTAAAAACGCGATCTGCCTTCACGCCGACGGCGTGAGGCTTCATCCTGTCTGCCTGTGCGTCCCACCCCACCTGGCTGGGTACACTTGCGCACTAGTTATGGGATAGAACCACCTCATACGTCCCCGAGAGGCCCGGTATGTCGATTGCCAGAGCAGCGATTCCAGCCGCCCAGGGCTCCATGTGGACTGAATACGGGTTACCGAAAATGTCCTCATCCGATGCGATCATATCCCGGCAATCCGCATCGAGAAACGCGAAGAGTTCACCGGCCGCCAGAATGATTACCACGCACGAGCCGGTCTCGTAACGCTGCAACAGGAGGTTCACGGCTCCGTCGTCCGTGCGCCAGATGCCATGGAGAGGAATCGTTGGATCCGAAACAGACGAAGACGGGTATTCCAGCCGGACAGGCAGAATTGGAGACGGGTATGGAGGGTACAGGTCCATTCTGAGAAAGCCATGGGAACTATCCGTCAGAACCAGTCCAAGTTCGCACGGGTGATTCAAGAGATCTCCGGACACCGAGATTCCGTTTTCGACATCCTCGTCCAGGAAGGGGGTCAGAATCCCGTGGGACAGGACGACGACAGTGCTGGATCCGGCCTGATAATTCTGGACGGTAAATCGAATCGCGCCGTCTTCGGATTTCCATATGCCCTCCGCGGGCCGTGGGGAGGGAGATGCCGGAACATCCTGACACGCCTCGAAAGCGGCCAATCCGCCGGGATGTTTTGCTTCGATAAAAACGCGGATCTCCGGGGTGACGGCGGACAATCGATTCCCGCAGAGATTCAGCCCGTAGCGATCCGTCAACTTCTCAAGATTTGAGAGCGTTACGGGCAGTTCGCCGCTTAGTTGGTTATGGCTCAAGTCAAGCGTAGTCAAATTCGTCAGATTCCCCAACTCAGCTGGGATCGAACCTTCCAGTCGGTTTTGATCGAGAAGGAGATGCTCCAGTTCCGCGAGGTTCCCCAAGTTTGGGGGAATGGCACCCGTCAATTGATTCTCGGACAGGCTCAGTATCCGGAGTTCACTCAACTTCGACAGCGCATCCGTTACGACGCCTTCCAGCGCGTTGGATTCAAGGAAAAGGAATCTCAGGAAACTCAGATTTCCCAGTTCCGGCGGAATGGGGCCCGACAGCTGGGTACTGGAAAGGAGTAACCGAGCAAGACGGTCCAAGTTTCCCAGTTCCGGTGGAATGGAACCCCCGAGTGGATTCCCCGAGAGGTTCAAGTTCTCGAGATTCTTTAGATTGCCCAACTGGGGCGGAATCGCGCCGGTCAGTTGATTCCCGTACAGGAGCAGCACCTCCAGGTTGACCAATGTCTCGATTTCCGGTGGGAGAATGCCGTTCAATCCGTTGTGGTAAAGATAAAGGATTCTTACCGTCGTCTTCTCGGGATTGGTCTGAACCCCGTACCATGTGGAGGGATCACCCGAAAGCCAATGGGTGTTTTTGTTCCAGGAATCCCCGTCGGTGGCGTTGTAAATCGCTGTTAAGGCCTGAAGCTCGCTGTCCGGAATCTCGCCGTGCACCCGAAACGGCAGAACCAGAAACGCCAGTAGGGCGACCCAGTATATGGAAAAGAACCCGTTTTTCATCGGCATACCTCCTGCCCGCAATACGGTGTGTCAAGGGGCTGCTATGTCCGCCGGTACCGGCGAAGGATCCAGAGTTCACCATCGACTTCCGTGTCACCGGCCTTCGGAGAGTATTTCTCGGACCATACTCAGCAGGTCGTTCATGGAAAACGGCTTCGCGATGAAGTGCACGCCGGCGTCCAGCACCCCGTGCCGGGCGATGGTATCCGCCGTGTACCCGGACATAAACAGGTTCCTGAGATTCGGGTAACGCGATCGGAGGCGCCGGGCCAATTCCAAGCCGTCCATTTCCGGCATCACCACGTCGGTGATGATCAACTCGATCCGGTCGCCGTGTTCCTCGGCCGTCCGGACGGCTTCGCCGGGGGTCCGGGCGCCGAGCACCGTGTATCCCTGGCGTTCGAGCATCGTTGCGGTCATATTCAGGATGGCCGGTTCATCCTCCACCACCAGAATTGTTCCGCGGCCCTGCTCCGGGGGGGCCGCCGCGCTTTCTTTCCGCAGCTTTATCGCCGGGTCTCTATGCCGGGGCAGGTAAATCCGGAAGGTCGTCCCCCGGCCCGGTGCGCTTAAGACATGGATGAACCCGTCGTTCTGCCGGACAATGCCGTACACCATCGCCAGTCCCAATCCCGTGCCCTTGCCGACCTCTTTGGTGGTGAAAAACGGGTCGAAGAGATTCTCCAGGACCTCCTTTTCCATGCCGGAACCGGTATCGCTCACGCCGAGCATGACGTACTCGCCGGGGACGAATTCGGGATGTTCGACGCAGTACGCCTTATCGAAGGATGCCCGGGCCGTTTCGATGGATACCTTTCCCACCCCCGTAATGGCGTCCCGCGCATTGAGGCAGAGATTGGCCAGAATCTGATCGATCTGTGCGGGGTCCATCTTGACGGGCCATAACCCCGGACCGGGTTTCCATTCCAGTTCGATATCCTCGCCGATCAACCGCCGCAGCATCTTGAGCATGCCTACGACGGTATCGTTCAGGTCCAGCCTTCTCGGACTGATGGTTTGTTTTCGGGCGAAACCGAGGAGCCGGCGGGTGAGGTCGGCCGATCGCTCGGCCGCCTTGCGGATTTCCTCGAGATGGGTAAAGAGCGGCTGGGCCGGGTCCGTCAAGCCGAAGGCCAGCTCCGTCTGGCCCAGGATCACGCCCAGCATGTTATTGAAATCATGGGCCACGCCTCCGGCCAGACGGCCCACGGACTCCAACTTCTGGGCCTGCCGGACCTGCTCCTCGAGTTGAAGGTGCTCGGTAATGTCCCGGTTGACGGCCACGAAGTTCACGATGGTTCCCGTCTTGTCCCGTACCGGGGATATGGTGGCGTATTCCGTGTACAAGGCGCCGTTCTTGCGCCGGTTGACCATGCGGCCGTTCCATACCCGTCCCGAGGTGATGGTTTCCCACAACTCCTGATAGAAACCTTCGTTCTGCTCCCCGCTTTTAAGAATGCGCGGGTTCTGTCCGACGATCTCGGCGCGCGTATACCCCGTGGTCCGCTCGAAGGCCGGATTGACGTATCGGATGGTCCCGTCGGGATCCGTTATGACGATCATCTCACCGGACTGCTCGATGGCCGACAGGAGCCGTTCACGCTCGGCCTCCGCCCGTTTTCGGTCCGTGATGTCCCGTCCGACGACGCAGTTGTACCGCGCATCGCCGAACTGCTGGTGGTGGATCACCAATTCCATGGGAATGAGGCTTCCATCTTTGGCGCGGTGCGTCGTTTCCAGCACCATTACGCCGCGGCGCTGCATTTCTTCCCAGTGGGTCCGCCATCGCTCTCGGGGAAAATCCGGGTCGATGTCCGCCACGCATAGAGTAAGCATCTCTTCCCGGGAGTAGCCGAGTTTCCGGCAGGCCGCGTCGTTGACGTCCGTGAAGCATCCGTCCTCGCCGACCCAGAACAGGGCGTCCACCAGATGGTCAACGGAATAGCGCACCCGCTGCAGCGCTTCCTCGGCCTGCCTGCGTTGCGTATTGTCCCGGACAATGCCTTGCATGGCCAGCGGCGCATCGGAGGCGTCGCGGATTACACTCCAGCGGTCATGCATCCATCGCACGGCGCCGTCCGCACCCACCTGGCGGTATTCGACTTCACCCCCGGTGCGGCCCGGCTCCAGGGATTCCTGTGCGGCGCTCCGGACCCGGTCCCGGTCGTCCGGATGGACGCTCAGCAAGACCGTTTTCCTGTTGAGCGTTTTGGCGTTCTTCGCTCCGTACAACTCAAAGCCGGCCTGGTTAAACAGTACGAAGCGCCGTGTACCCAAGTCGTACCGGTAAATCACGTCGGGCGACGTTTCGATGAATCGTTGCAGCTCTTCCAGAACCTCCGTTTGGCGCTCCAACCGCTCTTGAAGCTCACGCACCCGTTGCTCGAGGTGTTCATAGGTGGGTCTTGCCTGCATGGTTGCATCCTTGGACCGGCAGGCGGTGATAGGAACGCCTTCCGCTCGTTCCATTCTTCACCGTTGCGGCCGAATCTATCCGTGCTTCCGTACTCGGGATGGGCATACCCTGCATCTCATGGGTGTGACCGCACGGAGCGCCCGGTTTCGGGGGCTCCGCGCCCGCCGGTTCGCATCAGTAGAGTCCTAACGCCTTCAGAGTCATGGGGCCGGCAATGCCGTCGGGGGCCAGGCCGTTTTTTTGCTGGAATTCGGTGAGGCTTCGGGTCACTTCCGGGCTGAATACCCCATCGACGGGGCCCGAATAGAACCCCTTCTTTTGAAGCGCCGCCTGGAGCTTTTCCACCTCGTATCCGGCGGCTCCTTCCTGCAGCAGGGATTTCTCGTGTTTGCCCTTCTGGGCCTCGACCAACCGTTCTTTACTGCGTTTCAGATTGGCGGCCTGGTACTGCACGTCCCGCTCCGCCTGCTCCATTTCCTGGGTTTCCATGCGGAGGGCCTCTATTTTCTTACCGATCCGCACATCGCCGAGTCCGCGGTTTTTCTCGGACAGGGAGGAGTCCAGGGCCCGAATATGTCCCAGGGCCTCTTCCTTCCGCCCCTGCTCGTACATCCGGACGTAGGCTTCATGCCGCTTTTCGGCTTCCAGGAGCACGGCGTCCGCCGTGACGTTCTTGTTCTCCCGGGCCGCCACCACGACGGGGTCTCCCGTCACCTCCACCTGAATCCCGTATTCCATGGAACGGGGGGTGTTTTCACGGGTGTCCAGGTACGAAAGAAGCACCTTTCCCAGGGCGAGGGCGCCGGGCGTTTCGGGTTCCACCTCCAGGCGCAGGAGGACCGTTCTACCTTCCCCCGAGTAGAAATCCTCCTGCCCGATGAGGGTTTCCAGCCCCCGCTCCTCCATGGAGTAACCGAAAACCTCCACCTTCCGGACGCAAGGGTCCCGCAGGAATCGAAGGTGCACGTCCCCGGCCACCGTGGTGAAAAGCACGTCCATTTCCTGCCGGAAAATGCGGGCCATCTGTTCCGGATTTTCGATGTAGTAATAGTTTCCTCCGGCATGTTGCGCAACGGCCTGCATCAGGTCTTCGTCGTAATCCAGGCCCAGGCCCATGGTGGAGATCCGCACGCCCTGCGCCCGGGCCTGCTGAACGATCCGCACGATTTGGCCGCGATCCGTGACGCCGACATTGGCCAGCCCGTCGGAAAGGAGAATCACCCGGGTGAGGACCTCCGGATCCGTTTTCCCCTGAACTTCCTCGACGCCCCGCATCATGCCGCCCGTGAGATTCGTGCTCCCTCGGGGAGTCAAACCCTGGATGCGTTTCTTGATCATATCAGGCGATTCCACGGGGGAAGAGGGCCACAATACACTGATCCGATCATCGTATTCCACCACGGCCAGCCGATCCGTGGATTTTAAGCTGTCCACCACGAAGGCGGCCGCTTTTTGGGCATATTCCAGTTTACCGCCCGCCGCCATGGACCCGCTCCGGTCGATGACCAGGGCCAGATTCAACGGGAGCCGAGATCGCGAGGGGTCTTCCGGGAGTTCGGGCGCGTCGAAGCGGATCAGGACGTACACGGGTTGGCGTTCTCCCAAGAGAACGGCGGGTCGATCCACTTCCACGACGGGCTCCACGGGCGCAGCCATACCCTCGGAAGCGGACATCCACAAGGCAAGCCCCAGTCCCAATGCAGCCATGAGTCGTGTCTTCATCGCTTTTCCTCCCCGTCGGCCGTGTCCGGTGTTCCGGATACGCGTGAATGGTTTCCAGGCGCCCCATTGGTCCCGGGGACACACTCCCCGGATAGATTGTATGACACCGGCCCTCAGAAAGAAAGGCTTGCGTGCGGCCCGTTGAAAAATGCGTCGGTGGTTCCCAGGGGAAGGTTTTTAGAGGTCTGCCCGAAATACGGGTTCTGAACGGGCTGTTAAGAGGATGCGCCCTTCCTTCCGCGGGGATCGTGGCTACTTTATCAAAAAGAGTACGGCGGTGGAATCATGGATGTGCGGTCCGCCGTGGCCGTCCATCCGGGATCTTCGCGGGAAGCGGGGGGGCCGCCCGAGAGGCCGGTGCACCCGGCCGCAGGAAGACGAATTATGAAAGCGATGTGGTTTCTGATGATAGCCGCGATGCTCGGAGGTGGGATACTGTTTTCCACGGTCTCGGGCATTGATATGCGAAAAGAACCGGGAAAGGTTGGAACTATGAAAGCAAACTTCGAGGGTTTCAAGAAAGCGACCTTTGCGGGAGGCTGCTTTTGGTGCGTGGAGGCGGATTTCGAGAAGGTGGACGGCGTGGTGGAAGTGATTTCCGGATACACGGGGGGAGAGCGGGAGAATCCGACCTACGAGGAAGTTTCCGCGGGTGGCTCGGGACATCTGGAGGCCGTGCAGGTGCTCTACGATCCCGCCAAAGTCTCCTATGAGGAGTTGCTCGAGGTCTTCTGGCGTCACGTGGATCCGACGGACGACGGGGGGCAGTTTGTGGATCGGGGCCCCCAATACCGGACGGCCGTCTTTTATCACGACGAAGAACAACGACTCCTGGCGGAAGCATCCAAGAAGCGGTTGCAGGAATCGGGCCGTCTCAGCCGCCCCGTGGTGACGGAAATCCTCAGGCTGGATACGTTTTACGAAGCCGAGGAGTATCACCAGGACTATTACAAGACCCATACGTACCGGTACCAGTTCTACCGGTGGAACTCGGGACGGGACCGGTTTCTGAGACAGGTGTGGGGGGATTCCGGGCCGGAGAAGGTTTCGGGCGCGCAGGCCTCCAAGCGTTCCTTCGTGAAATTGTCTCGGGAAGAGTTGCGGAAGCGGTTGACCCCCATGCAGTATAAGGTCACCCAGGAAGAGGGCACGGAGCCGCCCTTTCAAAACGCGTACTGGAATCACAAGGAGCCGGGGATCTATGTGGATGTCGTTTCCGGGGAACCCCTGTTCAGTTCCACGGACAAGTACGATTCGGGCACGGGGTGGCCCAGCTTCGTGCGGCCCCTGGAGCCGGCCCACATCGTGGAGAGGAAGGATCGAAGCCTCTTCATGACGCGTACGGAAGTGCGCAGCACCCTGGGGGATTCGCACCTGGGCCATGTGTTTCCGGACGGACCTCAACCCACGGGATTGCGGTATTGCATCAACTCGGCGGCCCTCCGGTTCATTCCTAAAGCGGACCTGGAACGGGAGGGATATGGGGAGTACGTGAAGCTGTTTGAATGAGCCGCGAAAGGCTATCAGGCTGTTGAAAAACGCGATCTGCTGTGTTGCGCTTCATCCTTCGTCATTGCGGCGTACTGGTTATACGCCTCATTCCTCAGGATTCGCGCGCCTTGCATCTCATCGTTTTTGACCAGCCTGCTCGAAAGAGTGTTTACCAACGGGCCGCCGGGGTATTTCTCCGCAAAAACTCGGAGGAGCGTTCCCGTAGAGGGTCCCCCGAGTTTCCGTTCACCGTCCCGTCAGAACCAGTCCTGTACGCCCATGGGATCCTTGAACTCCACGGAAGGATCGAAGGGGATTTTCTTTTCCCCGCGCTGATCCACGTATTTTAGAATCTCCAGGTCCACCTTCATGGGTACGTCCATGCCGGTCTTGGCCAGGAGTTGGCGTAAGAAGGCCTCGGACTTGGTGGCGAAGGCCACGGCGTCTCCTAATATTCTCAGTCCTTCAGGGGGATTGTGGAATCCCACGGAATTCTCGGCGCCGATGAACAACTGGCGGTAGAAGGCCTCCTCGTAATACTCTTTGGCTTTGTCGTACAGTTCCTGGTCGATGACCGCTCCGGCCTCTACGGCCGCATGCACGGTTTCGAACAGCTTGGCCGTGGTGGCGGTGGCGTAGCCGGCGCGCAACATCATGGAAACGGTGCGATCCTGGATGGAGAACACTCGCTCACGCAGCCAGTCGGGCCCTTGGGCGTGACACTGCCGGCACGCCTTCATATCGGCCTGGATGGGACTCATGACCCGGTGGTCGGAAACCTTGAACACCCCGGCCGCCGTGTACGGCATATGGCAGTCCGCGCAGGAGGCCCCGGCCTTGTAATGCACGCTGTCCCGGGTCCAGAACTCGAATTCCGGGTGGCGTATGAAGGCCATCTTGAACCCCGTGACGGATTGGGTCCATTCCTTGATGGTATCGTCCGTGCGGATCCGGCGGATGATGTCTTCGATGGTTATGGCGCCCCACCGGCTGTTCTGCCAGGGGAAAAAGAGTCCCACGGACTTGCCCTCGGCGTCCTTCTCGATGTTGTACGTGACGTGGCACTGGGCGCAGATGGCCGAACGCATTTGTTGACGGGTAAGCTGTTCCGGGTCCGTTCCCATGGCCTTCAGGGCTTCCACCAGGGTGAATCCCCGGGAAAAGCGGAGCGTCATGTCCTTGTTGTCGTGGCAGTCGATACAGGCCACGCCGAGTTCGCGGTTTTCCTCCGGGATCTTGTGGAGCACATCCATGAAGGGTTTCCGGTAATAGTCTTGGCCCATCTCCGCCTGGAGACCGGGGGCGTAAGGACTCTTACAGCTCAGGCATACGCCTCCGGCTTTCAGGCGGGAAGAGTCGATTTCGAGCTGATCGCGCACCATGTACGCGTGACCCCGGGGTTCGTTGTACTCCACGCCGAAGCCCCATCCACTGAACAGCAGGGCCATGTACGGAAACTGGGAGAGTTTGTCCACGATCACATGTTCCCCGTCCATGCCCAATTTATACCGGCTCTTGCGTTCCCCGACGGCTTCTTCGGTCTTCTTCCAGGATTCATATTGTTCCGGGTAGGCCTTTCCCCAGAGCGCCGGGTCGATGGTTCCGTCCGGGATTTCCACCGTCTGCCGCGGCAGGGGTTTGGGCGGCTCGCATGCCGCAAGGCCGACGATGAGGGCGACGCACAGTCCTAAAACAACCCCGTTTCCTACACCACGAGACATGGTTGCCTCCTCTTTCCGTCTAATTCGTGAATCGGACACCGGCGAGCCTGTGCTGGAGAAACCGGTGGCAGCTCCAGCAGTTGCGTTCCTGATCGATCATTTCCACGCGCGCTTCGTGGCACCGGATGCAGTTGGCCTGTACGAAGCGCTCCTGCCGTGGGGATATCCGGATGTCTTCCGGGACGTTGCCCGAGTAAAAGAAGAGCACGTCCTTCATGCCGTCCACGGTTTTCCACACGTAGTACATGGGCAGGTTCTGATGCGGCAAATGGCAGTCCACACAGCGGATGCTGCGATGGGCGCCCACGTGGAACCAGGCCTCGTATTGGCTTTCCATCACATGACAGGAAGCGCAGAAGAGGGGAGTTTCGGACTTGGCCAGCAACCGGGGCGGGCCCAGCGCCAGGAAAAAGCCAGCGGCGGCCGCCGCCACGGCCAAACCGGCCAGTATCTTCCACGTGCGGACTCGGGGAGTGCTCATGGCCTGGAATCCTCGACGGCATGGAGGTGGTCGTTAACCCTGTTCTTCCAAGGGGACACCGGAACACCGGATGTTTGGCGGAAGTTTTTTCTACCTAATCAGATGGGTAAAGGATGTCCGGGTCGATGTCAACCCGGAAATGGGGGTGGGGGGGAACGGGACCGCGAAAAAGATTGAAAACCCGGGATCCGGCGCGGCTTCCGGACGAGGGGAATTCCCGGAGGGCGGTGTGAAACGTTTGAAAAAAGAGCACGGGGGAAAACGTCGCGGACGGTTTCCCCCGTGAATGACCGGCAGGAACTTCACGAATGCCCTGTATCCCTGCTATTTCATTCCGGATGATCTCCATTGGCGTTTTCCCATCCACTGGGACGATCTCTTCAGTTCGGGGGCGGAGCATCCGTAGTCAAAGTTCGGCACGATGCGTTGCTCGATCTCGGAACCGGACATGCGATTGATGGCGCGCCCCATATCGTTGTCTTCCAAGGTAACGAGGGTGAAGGCTTCGCCGCTGCGAGTCGCTCGGCCCGTCCGTCCAATGCGGTGGATGTAAGCCTCGGGGGTGGAGGGGATATCGTAATTGATCACGTGAGAAATCCGGGTGACGTCGATGCCGCGGGCGGCGATATCGGTGGCCACCAGAATCTGGAATGTGCCGTCCCGGAAGCCGTCCAGGGCCGCCTGGCGGCGTGTCTGGGAAAGGTCCCCCTGCAGCGAAGCGGATCGGTATCCCGCGGCCGCGAGTTTTCTTCCCAGGCTTTCGGCGCGATGTTTGGTTCGAGTGAACACCAGCACGGACCGGGCTTGGGTGTTTCCCAGCAGCTTCAAGAGCAGCGCGGTTTTCAAGTGCTGAGGCACGGGGTAGATTGCGTGACTCACCGTATCGGGAGGCGCGGAGACTCCCACCTGAACGGTGGCCGGATCCCGCAGGAGATCCGCGGCCAGGCGACGGATTTCCGGGGGCATGGTAGCCGAGAAGAGCAGCGTCTGCCGCCTGGCGGGAAGATGTTCCAGAATCCGCCGGATGTCGGGAATGAATCCCATGTCGAACAACCGGTCGGCCTCATCGATGACCAGCACTTCGAGTCGGGAAAGACGGATGCTGCGGCGCCCGATATGGTCCAGAAGCCGCCCCGGGCAGGCCACCACGATGTCCGCGCGCCTGAGGTTCTGAATCTGCGGCTGAATCCCCACGCCGCCGTAAACCGTGGCGCTGCGGATGCGCGTCTTACGCCCCAGAGTCCCAACGGCCTGATGAATCTGTTCGGACAATTCCCGCGTGGGTGCGATGATGAGGGCGCGAACGTGTCCGGACTTGCCCCCCACCAGCCGATTCAGGATCGGTAGAACGAATGCGGCCGTCTTGCCGGTGCCGGTTTGAGCCAGCCCCAATAGGTCTCGGCCGCCGGCCACCTGCGGGATCGCCTGCTCCTGAATGGGGGTCGGGTGTTCATACCCCGCAGCGTCCACTCCCGCCGCCACCGTTGGATGAAAATTAAATGCTTGAAAACTCAATACGCGCCTTCTTTCCGTGTTCCTATAGAAAAAGCCCCGGAGTGATTCCGGGGCTTACGTGATGGCTAGTTACATCCAGGAACACTAATAATTTTTGTAGTATAGAAGTAATCGAAAAACTTGTCAAGGTAATTGTGGAAGCATGGAATTCGGATATCCGATTCCGGAGGCGGCCGTGGAAAAACGGCGCCCGTGAATAAAAGATCTTCACGTTCCGGAATCTGGAACGAAAGAGGAGTACCGGGTTATTCCGAGCGGAGAAAAAGCCCGGATGGACGTCGGACCTGCGGGATACGAAAAGCGAAAAACGTGGTGAGAACCTACCGGAGGTGTTCCATGAAAAACAAGCACCTGGCCGAGTTGTTGCGCCGGAAACGGGAAGCTTTGGGACTGCGTCCCGTGGAGGTGGCCCGGAGAATGGGATACAAAAACCTGTCCAAAGGATCCACGCGCATTTACCGATGGGAGCGGGAAGGCGTCGGTTCGGCGGATCTGGTGCTCCGGTTGATCCGGGCTCTGGAAATCGACCGGGAGGAGGTCCTGGAAGCCCAGCGCAAAGACCGGGGGGATTGGGAGGCCTGGGCGGACGAGTCGGTCCCCATGGTCCTGGTGGAACGGCTCATTCCGGGCGTGTACCGGGAACAGGCGCTGCCCGAGACGGTCCGCACCGAAGAGGATGCCCTGGCATACGCGCGGGACCATGCAAGGCGGAACCGCCGCAAGGCGTGCCTGGTGGTGTCCCGGCGCGTATCCGTCTGGATCGGCCGGGACGGAGGACCGGGGTTTCGGACCTTGGCCGAACCCGGCGTAGTTAATGTCCCCTCCATGCAGATCCGGGGGAGGGGGAAAACGTTCGTGTTGTAGGGGGGCTTGAAGATGGAGCGAAGGACATTTTTGAAATGGGTGGGTCTGTCCGCTCTTCCCATACTGGTTCCGGCAAAGGGCTGGGGGCGGCTTTCGGTTGAGGAATGGGGAAAGGCCGGCGCCGGGGGTTCGAGGAAGCAGAGCGGTTCGGTCCTGGTGGAGCGATTGCGGGGGGTGGAATTCGCGTTTGCGTACGTGGCCCCGGGAACCTGGTTTCGGTCCGAGGATGCGGAGGCGGATGATGGGGCGTTCATGGGTGCGGAAAGAGAGGATAGTTGGGGTCGAGGGATCCATTCCGTACCCTTCTATCCGGTCACGCTGACCCGCGGCTTTTTCATGCAGACCACCACGGTGACCCATGGGCAGTGGAAGGCGGTCATGGGCGGGAAGCGTCGGAACGCATGCGGGCGTGGAGACGATCTTCCGGTGGAGCACGCGTCCTGGAACGACGCGCAGGAGTTCATCCGGAGGTTGAATCGAACCGCGGGGTGGAAACGGTATCGGTTGCCCACGGAGGCGGAGTGGGAATACGCCTGCCGCGCCGGCAGTACGACCCGCTATTGTTGCGGAAACGACGAGGAACGGCTCCACGAGTATGCCTGGTACAAAGAGAATTCCGGAGGAAGGGCGCATCCTGTGGGAGCGAAGAAGCCTAACGCGTGGGGATTGTACGATATGCACGGCCATGTGCACGAATGGTGCCTGGATTGGTTCGAACCGTATCCCTCGGGCGCGACGACGGATTCTGTGGGTCCCGCACGGGGCTCCTTCAAGATACAGCGCGGCGGCAACAGGTTTTGGTCCGCACCCTATTGCCGTTCGGGGCAACGCTGGGCCGCCACGCCCAACGATACCGTCGGCTTCCGGTTGGCAAGAGAGGATGCGCCGGTTGGGACGGGTGCATAGGGGTGAAGGGAAATAGTTTGATGAAGGATGATGTGCGAGGGCAAGCGAATGACCGTGACGCTCTCTCGAGAGGGAACATGATCCGGATGAAACAACTCCCGCCAAGAAGAGAAAATGGCCATTCGGCGGGTCATACAAGGAACCGTGTCTTCCCAACCAGAGGTTGCAGGGGGTGCAATTGTGCACGATAATGGACTCGGTCGTTCGCTACTTCAAGGAACCAAGACCTGAAATCCTTTGGGGCAGCTGCTGGTCATCGATTACGGGATTACATCGGGGATGGATCTTTTTCCTCGAGTCCGGATTCATTCTATTGTATTTAGGGGATATTCAGGCCAAAATAGCGCTTGTCTACGTTAAGACGTGCATGAACAATGCGGGGGAACGGTCATGGTAGCGGTGATACCGAGATCTGCCCTGCTTTCCCACAAGAAAGCGCTTCGGGCGGCAAAACCTACAGACAAGAAGGTGGCTGCTAAGGCGATGGTGTCCCTCAGGATATCAGATGCTCTGCTCGTTGAGACCTTGGGTTTCAGCGAACGGATCGGATGTGAGCCGATAGAGCGGGGTTCTGCAATCGTACCGTATCCAACATGGTATCATGTAGTCAACAACATCGATGGCTTAGTAGAGAGTCGTGATGTTAGGATAGAGATACAAGACAATAGGTTCCGATGTGGCGCGATTGAGATTAAGAACCCGAAAATCAAGCTAGTTAAGACCGACAAATACGTATTTGATATTCCTTTTAATGCAACGCGCAGTCAGATCATTCATCACTTGTTCTCGCATGAGGCGGAAGAGCTAAAGGCCTCAGGCAACTGGGGGGCTGCTCTAGTAATAGCAAATGATATAATGAGAGATGTCTCATTTGCTTTAACAAAGCTCGACCAATATGGGATTATGCTTGATGACTTGTTGCATCTTATAGTGCAAAGACTTGATGTGGGTAATCCGTCCGCTCTGTGGGAGGCCATACTTCATAATAGGTGACAAGAAAAATGCGTTAAGTTGAAACACTGTTTTAGACGAACATTTGTGCCAAGCTGGGTCCTAAAAGTACGGTCAGCCGGCAGCTTTGGGTGGGACCAATAGAATAGAGGAGACTACTGCCTTATGCCCAGGATCTTCGACAATATTCAGGATCGACTTCTTCCCGCCCTGCGTGCCACACTTGAGCTGGCTGACCATTCAGACTTCTGTGTAGGGTACTTCAATCTGCGCGGCTGGAAGTCCATCGACGATCTTATAGATCGCTGGTCGGGCGGTCCCCGCGAACAGTGCCGGCTGCTGGTCGGCATGCAGCGGCTGCCGCAGGAGGAACTCCGTGCAGCCATGAGCATTACGGTGGAGGACCAGAGTCAGCTCGACAATCAGACGGCGCTACGACTCAAAAAGAAACTCGCCGAGGAGTTCCGCGACCAGCTTACTATCGGCGTGCCTACCAACGAGGATGAAGTGGGATTGAAACGCTTGGCCTGGCAACTCAAAACGGGAAAGCTGGTCGTTAAACTATTCTTGAAGCATCCTCTTCACGCCAAGCTCTACCTGCTTTTCCGATCCGATCCCATCAACCCCGTCGTGGGATACCTCGGCAGCAGCAATCTGACACTCTCCGGCTTGTCGCAACAGGGCGAGCTGAACGTAGATGTCTTGGACCACGACGCCGCCCTCAAATTGGCCCGTTGGTTCGAGGATCGTTGGAACGAGAAATGGTGCCTGGACATAACACGAGAACTGACTCAGGTCATCGCTGAAAGCTGGGCGCGCGAAGACGCACTGTCGCCTTACGAGGTCTACGTGAAGATGGCGTACCATCTTGCGCACGAGGCCCGCGCCGGGTTGTCCGAGTTTCGTATCCCGCCCGAGTTTGGCCGGCGTCTCTTCGAGTACCAGGTTGCTGCAGTGAAAATTGCGGCCCATCACTTAAACAAGCGTGGGGGCGTACTGATCGGTGACGTCGTGGGACTGGGAAAAACGTTGATGGCTTCCGCTGTCGCGAAGATTTCTCAGGACGACTATTATACCGAGACTCTTATTCTCTGTCCGAAAAACCTTGTGAAGATGTGGGAAGACTATGTCGCCGAATACCGGCTGCTCGCCAGAGTTCTGTCGGTCAGCCGGGCGGTCCGGGAACTCCCCGATCTGCGCCGGTACCGGGTGGTCCTGATTGACGAAAGCCAGAACCTACGCAATCGGGAGGGCAAGCGCTATCGGGCTATACAGGAATACATCCAGAAAAACGAAAGCAAGTGCATCTTGCTCTCTGCAACCCCTTACAACAAGACGTACCAGGATCTGTCAAGTCAACTTCGATTGTTTGTTCCCGAGGACAAAGACCTGGGGATTCGTCCTGAACGCCTGCTTCGTGAGATCGGCGAGACGGAATTTATCCGCCGCCATCAGGCGCCCGTCCGATCACTTGCGGGATTTGAAAAAAGCGATTATGCGGACGACTGGCGGGAACTGATGCGGCTGTATATGGTTCGCCGGACGCGGACCTTTATTCAGGACAATTACGCAGACACCGATCCGGCCAACGGCCGCAAATTTCTGACGTTCGAAGACGGCACACGCTCCTACTTCCCTGAACGTGTCCCAAAGACCGTCAGGTTCCGGATCAACGAAAATGACAGCGCCGATCAATATGCACGCTTATATGCGCCGGACGTGGTGGCGGAAATCAATGCGCTGAATCTGCCTCGCTATGGCCTCGCGAACTATCTTGCCGCAACGCCTCACAAGCCGCCGACTCCCGGGGAAGCCAGGCAATTACAGGATCTTTCCCGTGCGGGCAAGCGATTGATGGGCTTCTGCCGAACTAACCTCTTCAAACGCCTGGAAAGCTGCGGTGCGGCGTTTCAGCAATCCATAGACCGCCACATTCTCCGGAATTACGTCTACCTGTATGCCATCGAGCACGGATCTCCGTTGCCGATCGGCGCGCAGGACGCCGGACTCCTTGATACGGCGAACTATGACGAGGACGTGGATGACGCGGCATCCACGCCGCAGTTGTTCGAGGACGACCATGAAGACGGCGAGCCGGTTCAGCCTCGATGCGGCCTGCGAAACACCGCGGACTTGAAGAAGCAGGCCGCCGACCTGTACAAGCTCTATTCAAGCCGGTTCGAGAGGCGTTTTAGGTGGCTTCGCTCCGATCTGTTCGTGGAATCGCTCAGGGCGGATCTGGCCGCGGATGCGGACAGACTTCTTGCCATTCGAAAGCGTTGCGGTGACTGGGATCCGAAGCGGGACGCCAAACTGGATGCCCTCCACCGTCTGCTCACCAAGCGACATACAAAGGAGAAGGTCATCGTCTTCACCCAATTTGCAGATACCGTCCGCTATCTCGAAGTTCAGCTCCGCGCGCGGGGTGTGCAGGACCTTGCCGGCGTTACCGGGGACGATGAAGATCCAACGAGCTACGCCTGGCGTTTCAGCCCCGAGAGCAACAGGAAACGTGAACGTGTGCCTGCCGACCGGGAGCTTCGGGTCCTGCTGGCGACCGACGTCTTAAGCGAAGGACAGAATCTTCAGGACTGCGGGATAATCGTCAACTTCGATCTTCCGTGGGCGATTATCCGACTGGTTCAGCGCGCCGGGCGTGTGGACCGCATTGGGCAGAAGGCGGAGAAAATACTGTGCTATTCATTCCTGCCGGCGGACGGCGTGGAGAAGCTGATCCGCCTGCGCGCGCGCGTCCGCCAAAGACTTCGCGAGAACGCGGAGGTAGTAGGTACGGATGAGGCATTCTTCGAGGACGAAAAAGAACGTCGGAAGCTTCTCGATCTCTACCACGAAAGGGCCGGGATTCTTGAAGGCGAGGCTGAAACGGAGGTGGACCTCGCCTCCTATGCCTACCAGATTTGGAAGAATGCGGTGGACCGGGATCCGAAACTTAAGACGACAATTCCGGTCCTGCCCCCCGTGATATTTACCACGCGCGCACATGAGGCCACCGAGAGTAAACCCGACGGGGTGCTGGTCTACATTCGCACACCCGAGGGCAATGATGCCCTGGCGTGGGTGGACAAAAACGGCCAAAGCGTGACGGAGTCCCAGTTCGAGATTCTCAAGGCGGCGGAGTGCACCCCCGATACGCCTCCCGTGCCGCGCCAGGTCAACCACCACGAACTCGTTCGAAGAGCCGTCCAGTGGATCGTCACCGAGGAGAAGTCCGTGGGTGGCCAACTGGGCCGTCCCTCCGGGGCGCGCTTTCGTACGTACGAACGCTTGAGGCGCTTCGCAGAGCAACTCACGGGAACGATGTTTCTCATGCCCGAATTGACGAGGGCCATCGAAGAGATTTACCGTTACCCGTTGCGTCCATCGGCCACGGATACGCTGAACCGGCAGCTTCGCGCCGGGATTTCGGATGATAAGTTGGCCGAACTCGTGGTTGAACTTCGTGGGGACGATCGACTCTGTGTCGTGCACGAAGAAGAGCAGTCCGGGGAGCCGCAGATCATTTGCTCCTTAGGCCTGGCTCCGGCGGAGGCGCCGAGTGGAAGTGCGGAGGGAAAGTCATGACTTTCGACAGGGCCCGAGGCCGGCAACTCCTGGGAAGCGGCTCGCTGCACACCCTTTTCATCGACGTGCTCGGATGGGACCATTACACGGCGATACTGGATGTTCCGTTTGAGGACGCCACTCACAACCTTCATGCCGTCGCCCAGAAGCGCGGCATGGTTGTATGGCAGTGTCCGACACCGGAGGGTCGGTCCCTCCCCGACCATGCCCGGCGCCGAAAAATAGAGCATCAGGTCGCCAAGCGGACCCATGAGCATCTGATCGTTTTTACGGACAGCACCGGCGAGACGCAGATATGGCAATGGGTCAAGCGAGAACTTGGCAAACCCATCGCCTGCCGCGAGCACACTTTCCACTGTTCCCAACCGGGCGACGCACTCCTGCAGAAGCTCGAATCCATTGCCTTTACCTTGGAGGAAGAGGAGCGGCTGTCGCTCACCGATGTGACCAGCCGCACACGCGCCGGCTTCGATGTCGAGCGTGTCACCAGGCGCTTCTATGACCGTTTCCAGAAAGAGCATGGGGTCTTCTTGAAGTTCGTTACGGGCATCGGCGAGCGCACGGATCGCGAGTGGTATGCCTCCGTCCTGCTCAACCGGTTGATGTTCGTCTACTTCATCCAGCGCAAAGGTTTCCTTGACGGCGACCGGGACTACCTTCGCAACCGTCTTACCCGGATGCAGGCCGAGTACGGCAAAGACAAGTTCTACTCTTTCTATCGCTACTTCCTGTTACGGCTGTTCCATGAAGGGCTCGGCGGCGCCGAACGAAGCGCGGATCTGGCGAAGCTCCTGGGCCGAATCCCCTATCTCGACGGGGGTCTATTCGACGTGCATGAACTCGAGCGACCCGAGCGCTACGGGAAGAACATAGAGATTCCCGACAAGGCGTTCCAACGCATCTTCAATTACTTCGACGAATACCAGTGGCATTTGGATGAACGGCCCCTGCGTTCAGACAATGAGATCAATCCCGATGTGCTCGGCTATATCTTCGAGAAGTACGTCAACCAGAAGCAGATGGGGGCATACTACACAAAGGAGGACATCACCGAATACATCAGCAAAAACACCGTGCTGCCATTCCTTTTCGATAACGCCCGCAGCAGGTGCAAGGTGGCCTTCGAGAACGCGAAAGGCCCGACAATATGGGATCTTCTCAAGGAAGACCCCGACCGGTATATCTACGCCGCCATGCGCCATGGCGCGGGCGAACCGCTGCCACCGGATATCGCCGCGGGGGTGGAGCCGCCTACACTGCACCAGCCGGTGGGTGAAGTATCGTCGGTCAATGAAATCGAAACGATTCGGCTCCGCAGGAATTGGAACAAGCCCGCGCCCGCGACCCACGCCCTCCCCACCGAGACGTGGCGGGAACTCATCGCGCGCCGCAAGCGCTGCGAGGAGGTGCGTACAGAACTTGGCGCGGGCGAGGTTCGGGACAGCAAGGATCTGATTACCCTGAACCTCGATATCCGGCAGTTCGCCCAGGACGTCATCGAGAACTGCGAGGGGCCTGAGCTTCTTCGCGCTTTCTGGCATGCCGTTACAAAAGTCACCGTTCTCGACCCGACCTGTGGTTCGGGGGCCTTCCTCTTTGCCGCGCTTAACGTCCTTGAACCGCTTTATGAGGCGTGCATAGATCGGATGGAAGCATTCGTTACGGACCTGGAAAGGTCCGGTGGAAAGCACCGACCCGAGAAGTTTTCGGATTTCCGCAAGGTGCTCGGCGATGTCGCCGCGCACCCCAATCGCCGTTATTTCGTGTTCAAGAGCATCATTCTGAACAACCTCTACGGGGTGGATATCATGGCGGAAGCGGTGGAGATCTGTAAACTCCGCCTTTTTCTCAAATTGGCGGCGCAGGTGGACCCGGATCCCGCGCAACCCAATCTGGGTATCGAGCCGCTGCCCGATATCGACTTCAACATCCGTGCCGGAAACACTTTGGTGGGTTTTGCCAGATACGAGGACGTTCAACGGGCTCTAAGCGGCAAGTTGTATGACTACGAAGGCTCCGGCGAACGGATCCGGGTGGCCGCCGCGGATCTCCAGCAGGCGTTCGACGCGTTCCGGGCTCGGCAAATGGAGGGTGACGGCTCCGTACCGACCAAGGACAAACACGAGCTGCACAAGCGTCTCAGAGTCCTGCACGACGAACTGAACCGTTATCTCGCAATGGAGTACGAAGTCGATCCTTCTGAGACGAAGGTCTACGCCAAGTGGCTGAAATCCCACCAGCCGTTCCACTGGTTCGTTGAATTTTATGGGATTATGAGTGCAGGCGGGTTTGATGTGATCATTGGTAATCCCCCTTATGTTGAGTACAAAGAAATAAAGAAGGAATACCAGATCAGAGGCTACGGGACAAACAGGAGCGGCAATCTCTATGCCTTCACCTGGGAGCGTTCGGTGACGCTGGCGATGTCGCTTTCCCGTATAGGACTAATCATTCCCGTGTCTTCCTTGGCCACAGACGGATATGAATCACTTCGCGATATATG
>CAYOVG010000085.1:0-20836 GCA_964407285.1 uncultured Syntrophobacteraceae bacterium | reverse complement strand
GGCATGGTTTAAAACGGAATGACACTTCATGGTCGCCCCCGCGAAGCTTGTCCCCGCGCAGGCGGGGAGCGGGGGGTCCGGGAAGCCTCGACAAGCCCGGAGGATTTCTCTTTCGGAAGCGGATTCATTAAGCCGGCATGGTTCATAAACCATGTGTTTGAGGTAACACTTGAAAGGACTCATCGTCATTCCCGCGCAAGTGGGAATCCAGGCTTTTCAAGGCTTTCCGGACCCCCGCTCCCCGCCTGCGCGGGGGCGCCCCTGAAGCGTTACCCTGTTTTGAACCATGCCGTTAAATTTATAGCGGATAAAACCCCGGCTTGTGGTATAATTACGGGTTAGTCCTCCGGATGAACCGTCGTCCGATCCTCTGTATAGCGTAAATCTTTTTCCAGGCCGTTGCTTGCGAGGCTGCAACCATGACATCCACTGAAACTCCCCGTAAAGATGATACGCCGGACAATTCCCCGCCCCAGTCCGGGCGCAACCGCAACCGCGCCTGGATATGGCTGCTGCTGATGGTTCTGATCGGCGCCGGCGCCTACTACTACATGGCCGGGCGGGACAAAACTCCCGATCCGCCGCGGACGGCCGTGCAGGGGCAAGGCCAGGGACAACGAGGCCATGGCCAGGGACAGGGGCGCTCTCCCGCACCCCAGCCCGCGTTCGTCACGGCGGAGGAAGCGAAACAGGGAGACATCGGCATCTTCATCACCGGGCTCGGAACCGTCACTCCGCTCAATACCGTCACGGTGAAAAGCCGCGTGGACGGCCAGTTGATGAAGGTCCATTTCCAGGATGGGCAGATCGTCACCAGCGGAGCCCTGCTTGCCGAGATCGATCCGAGACCCTTCGAAGTCCAGCTTGCCCAGGCCGAGGGGCAGATGGCCCGCGACCAGGCCCTGCTCAAGAACGCCCGTCTGGACCTGGAACGCTACAAGAAACTGCTGGCCGAGGATTCCATCGCCCGGCAGCAGGTGGATACCCAGGAGTCCCTGGTGCGCCAGTACGAAGCCGCGGTCAAAATGGACCAGTCCCAGGTGGAAAACGCGAAGCTGCAACTGACCTACTCGCGCATCACCGCCCCCATCGGCGGGAGGATCGGGCTGCGCCAGGTGGACCCCGGCAACATCGTCCGCGCCGCCGACACCGGCGGACTGGCCATAATCACCCAGGTCCAGCCCATTTCGGTCATCTTTTCCATCCCGGAGGATAACCTCCAGCCGGTGCTCGACAAGCTGAGATCGGGAGCGCGCCCGCGGGTCGAAGCTCTCAACCGCGACCAGAGCCGCATTCTGGCCACCGGGAGCCTGCAAACCATCGACAACCGGATCGACCCCAACACGGGCACGGTAAAACTCAAGGCGGTATTCCAACACAAAGACCGCCAACTCTTTCCGAACCAGTTTGTCAACGCCCGTTTGCTCCTGGACGTCGTACGGGGGACCACCGTGGTTCCGTCGGCCGCCATCCAGCGCGGCGTCAGGGGGGCCTTTGTCTATGTCGTGAGTCCCGATAAGACCGTCTCGGCGCAACCGGTCCGGATCGGCCCCTCGGAAGGGGACCAGGTGTCCATCGAGGAGGGGGTGTCGCCGGGTGACCTCGTCGTGCTCGAAGGAGCCGACAGACTGAAGGAAGGCAGCAAGGTGGAAGTGCGGCAGGCCCGTGACGCGTCCCGGGAAACGCAACCCCGGGAAGCGCTGTCCGAAGGGACGCGGTCCCGAGAGACGCGGTCCCAAGAGACACAGCCCCGAGAGCCGCAACCCCAGGGAACACGGTCCCGAGAGCCCCAACCCCAAAGTGAACAAGCCCGGGGGGCCCTGGAAGCGCCGCCTCGGGGGACGGTCTCCAGATGAATCCATCCCGTCTCTTTATCCTCAGACCCGTTGCAACGGCCCTGCTGATGGCGGCCATCTTCCTGGCCGGCGTTATCGCTTACCGCCTGTTGCCGGTTTCCGCCCTGCCGCAGGTGGACTACCCGACCATGCAGGTGGTCACGTTCTTCCCGGGAGCGGGTCCCGAAGTCATGGCTTCGTCCGTGACCGCGCCCCTGGAGCGCCAGTTCGGCCAGATGCCGGGGCTCCGGCAGATGACGTCCAACAGCTCCATCGGCGCTTCGGTGATCACCCTGCAGTTCGCTCTCGAACTCAACCTGGATGTGGCCGAACAGCAGGTCCAGGCGGCGATCAACTCCGCCGCGTCTCTCCTGCCCCCGGACCTGCCCAACCCGCCGGTCTACAGCAAGGTTAATCCCGCGGACGCCCCGATCCTGACCCTCGCCCTGACTTCGGACACCCTGCCGCTTCCGAAGGTCCAGGACCTGGCGGACACCCGTCTCGTCCAGAAGATATCGCAACTGCCCGGCGTGGGGCTGGTCGGCATCAGCGGGGGTCAGAGGCCCGCCGTGCGGATACAGGTGAACCCGACCACCCTGGCCGCCTACGGCCTGACGCTCGAAGACGTGCGCGCAGCCGTTGCCGCCGCCAACGTCAACCAGGCCAAGGGGAGTTTCGACGGCCCCCGCCAGGCTTTCAACATCGACGCCAATGACCAGCTCCTCTCCAGCGCCGACTACCGGCCCCTCATCATCGCCTATCGAAACGGCGCGCCGGTGCGCCTCTCCGATGTGGCCGACGTGGTCGACGACGCCGAAAACATCAGGCTGGCCGCATGGATGAACACGACCCCTGCCGTCATCGTCAACATCCAGCGCCAACCCGGCGCAAACGTCATCGATGTGGTGGACCGCATCAAGAAGTTGCTGCCGCAACTCCAAGGCTCCCTGCCGGCCTCCGTGCAGGTGACGGTCCTCACCGACCGCACCACGACCATCCGAGAATCCGTGCGCGACGTGCAATTCGAACTGATGCTGGCGGTGGCGCTCGTGGTCCTGGTGATATTTCTCTTCCTGCGCAACCTGTCCGCCACGGTGATTCCCAGCGTCGCCGTGCCGCTGTCGCTCGTCGGCGCTTTCGGGCTCATGTACCTGATCGGCTTCAGCCTCAACAACCTCTCGCTCATGGCCCTCACCATCGCCACGGGCTTCGTCGTGGACGACGCCATCGTCATGATCGAAAACGTCGCCCGCTACATCGAGGAGGGAGACCCTCCCTTGGAAGCCGCCCTCAAGGGGTCGGAACAGATCGCCTTCACCATCATCTCGCTCACCGTCTCGCTCATCGCGGTGCTGATTCCGCTGCTCTTCATGGGCGACGTGGTGGGGAGGCTCTTCCGCGAATTCGCCGTCACGCTCGGCGTGACGATCCTCATCTCGGCCGTGGTCTCGCTCACGCTCACCCCCATGATGTGCGCGAAGCTGCTCCGCCACACCCCCGAGGAGAAGCAGAGCCGGTTCTACAGGCTTTCGCAGCGCGTAAACGACAGGGTCATAGAGGCCTACGGCGGGACCCTCCGCTGGGTGTTGAGACACCAGGCGGGAACGCTCCTGGTGGCGGCCGCGACGCTGGTCCTGACCGTCTTCCTCTACGTCGTCGCGCCGAAGGGGTTTTTCCCCGTCCAGGACACGGGCATCATCATGGGCATCTCCGATGCGCCGCAGTCGATCTCGTTTCCGGCCATGGCGGAGCGGCAGCAGGCCCTCGCCGAGGTGATCCTGCGGGACCCCGCCGTGAAGAACCTCTCGACGTTCATAGGAGTGGACGGGACCAACGTATCGCTCAACAACGGGCGGGTGCTCATCAATTTGAAGCCGCTCGAGGAGCGCAAAATCAGCGCGGTCGAGGTGATCCGGCGGCTGCGGCCGGAACTGGAGAAGCTCCGGGGAATCACGCTCTACATGCAGCCGGTGCAGGACCTCACGGTGGAAAACCGGGTCAGCCGCACGCAGTACCAGTACAGCCTCGAAACCCCGGACGCGGACGAGTTGAACCGGTGGACCCCCGTCTTCGTGGACGCGCTGCGATCGCTGCCCCAACTCCGCGACGTCAGCAGCGATCTGCAATACGGAGGGCGTGAGGTCATGCTCACCATCGACCGCGACACGGCATCGCGGCTCGGCATACACCCGCGTCTCATCGACGACACGCTCTACAACGCCTTCGGCCAGCGGCAGGTTTCGACCATCTACACACAGTTGAACCAGTACCGGGTCGTTTTGGAGGTCATGCCGGAATTCAGGGACAGTCCCGACAAACTGAGGACCATCTACCTTCAGGGCAACGGTGACGGGCAGGTGCCGCTGAGCGCCCTCACCCGGATTTCGGAGACGACGGGGCCGCTCGTCATCAGCCGCCAGGGCCAGTTTCCGGCCACGACCGTATCGTTCAACCTGGCGCCCGGGGAATCGCTCGGAGCGGCGGTGGAAGCCATCCACGCAACCGCCCTGCGACTGGGGATGCCGGAGAGCATCCGGGGAAGCTTCCAGGGCACGGCGCAGGCGTTTCAGGCATCGCTGGCCAACGAGCCGATCCTGATCCTGGCGGCGCTGGTGACGGTCTACATCGTGCTCGGGGTGCTCTACGAGAGCTACATCCACCCGATCACGATCCTCTCGACGCTTCCGTCCGCGGGCGTCGGGGCCATCGTCGCCCTGCTGCTCTTTCGCCTGGAATTCAGCGTCATAGCGCTCATCGGCATTATCCTGCTGATCGGCATCGTCAAGAAAAACGCCATCATGATGGTGGACTTCGCCCTGGACGCCGAGCGCAACGGCGGGAAGAGCCCGGTCGACGCCATCTACGAGGCCTGTTTGCTGCGCTTTCGGCCCATCATGATGACGACCATGGCTGCGCTGCTCGGGGCGCTTCCCCTGGCGCTGGGACTGGGGCTCGGCGCGGAGCTTCGCCGTCCGCTCGGCATCTCCATCATCGGCGGCCTCGTCTTCAGCCAGGTGCTCACGCTCTACACCACGCCGGTCATCTACCTCTGGTTCGACCGCCTGGCGGCCCGCCTGGGGCGCAGGGAGCAGGCGTCGTAATATGGAATCGGACCATTACCGGTTGGCTACTGCAATTACCAGGGCAATCGCATCTAAATCCTAAGCAAATTCAAGGATTGCAGGGATTGCTCTCGACCGTTTCGGCGCCTGGAGCCAGGCTTGGGCGCTTGCCCGGAGAGAACGCCGGCATGGCCCCAAATTATCCGAATGCAAGCCGTGGCAAGGATTGGCGACTTTCGATCAACCCTTGTGTCAAGCCAGGTTAGATGCGATTGCCCTGCCGCAATTACCGGTTGCTGCTGCGGGATAGGATAAGCTAATCGAGGCTTGGTCCATGGGCCATGTGTTTGTGGTAACGATTGAGAGGACTCACCGATTGAAAGGAGTCACCGCCTGAGAGAACCCATCGCCTGGGAGGACTCACCGCCATTCCCGCGAAAGCGGGAATCCGGGCTTCTCGAGGTCTCCCGGCGCCCCCGCTCCCCGCCTGCGCGGGGACAAGCTTCGCGGGGGCGACGGCTTAAGTGCTGCCCTGCTTTGAACCGTGCCCAGAATCTACTGCTTACCCTTCCGATGCTCACTGAAAAAGCGAGCCATCTCGGCAGAAGCATCCGGACCTTTCGGATCGGTGTAGGAACCGCTGGGACTTCCTCCGGACCAGGAATGGCCGGCATTATGAATGATCCACTCATCCACGATGACCATGCCGTTCCCGTCATGGTGGATTGAACGCGTGTAAGCATGCCCACCGGGCGCCCGCCCCCGTTCCACCGTCGTCTCTCCAATCGACCGACCGCTATTTTCAACTCCCTTGAGCCACTGTTCGCGTATGTGCTCCGCGTTGATCTCCGCAACGGTCGTATCGCGGTCCCCATGGAACAGGATCAACGGAACAACCCTCGTCAGTCGTCGCTTGTTGTGAGGGGAGCCTTGCTTCATTGCCGCGAACCCGGAGGGAAGATCGCGCGCCGCCCCGTAGGCGAGTCCGGAATGGACGCCCACGGCGGCATAGACGTCGGGATACGTCGCGGCCATAACCGCGGCCATCGCTCCTCCGGACGACATCCCGACTATGTAGACCCGGTCACCATTGACGTGATAGGTATCCATAATCTTGTTTGTGATCCCGGCAATGAGGGACGGCTCGCCCTCGTTACGGCGCTGATCGGCCGCCTGGAACCAGTTCCAGCACATGGATGCGTTAGCCGATCGCATCTGCTCCGGGTAGACGACAAAGAAATTGTCCTTCTCCGCGAGGACGTTCATGCGCGTGCCGGCAGCAAAATCGGTGGAAGACTGGGTGCAGCCGTGCAGCATGACCACCAGGGGCAGGGCCTGCCCGGCGTAAGCGCTGGGAATGTACAATTTGTAGGTGCGCGTACCGGCGGCGTTGGTAAATGCTCCATCGATGAACCGCCCCCCCGCGCCGCCGGTCGAAGGATCGCTCTTATCCGGTTCGACTTCGCGCTCTCGCGCTATGACCCTCCTCAGGCTTTCAGGCATCTTCCATGTTCCGGGGAGACGTATTTCCGGCATTGCGGCGGTGCGGCCCCGTGCATGCCCCGCCGGTCGCGCCCGCCCGGTCTTGCCGGAAACCGTGTCCCGCATCGATGTGTCCGTCCCGGTGCGGGAAGTGCTTTCGTCGATTATGCGGTATGCAACATCAACCGGTTCTGCCGATTCCGCCCCTCCGCCATGCCCTGCTTCGGGCTCGTCATTGAGGGGTCCTCCCCCAAGGGTGCGTTGTATGACAGCCGTTGCCTCGGCAAGCCGGCCGGCGCGCGTCAGGCGCATCGCCTCAGCCATTCGGTCCCGCATGTCATTTTGAATATTGCTCATCGGTAATGATCCTTTCCTTTCTTGGAATATGGTGATCTCGCTCGCTATGAGCGGATATGGTCGTTGAATGTTTCGGTATTGTCGCGCAGGCTGCTGTCCGGGAGATTGCCGCGCCTCCCGCCGGGCCGGCTTACGAGATGCGTCCCGCCAGCGCCGCCTTCACCTCGGGAGATGCCCGGAAGGCGCCGAGCACCACGATGGAATCGATAGTCTCCAGGGCCAATTCCGGAGAGACATCTTCGGCAATGCTCACCAGGCCGAGCACGTTGATCCGCAACTTCTCCCCCGCGGATTTCACGGCCTCCAGGTCTCGGCGCGTATAATGCTGCAAACCGAGCACCAGGGTTTTGCGCGCCACGGTGCGCTTAACCACTTCCGCATGGGCGTTTAGTTGGTTACGGATTGCCGTGCGAATGAAATCGGTGCGGTTGGAATAAAAACCTTCCCGCACCAACAAATCGATTTGCCCCAAATCGACCGGCCCCAGGTTGATCGTGATTTTCTCGGTTCTCTCGGTTTCAGCCATCCAATCATCTCCCGGCGAATCGGTTTTCTATTCGGATTACCATCCTTTAGGACTCTATTTAGATGGTAAGGAGATGGTGGACGCCGTGCAAGGGGCAAGACCGAAAACTTGGAATTTTCCGCGAACTCCGCGGGAAGCACGACGATTTTCACCCAATGATTATTCCTTGCTTTTTCCATGTTCATGGTTTATAGTACGGAAAGTGGGTTTGATACAATATTATGAGTTATGCAGGGAATCGATCTTTCGTCAAGGCGATTGTGCGGTTTCGGGCAGGTTCAGTACAGTACCAAGAGCAATGCAACAAACAATTATTTTATTGAAGGATCAAGAAAATGACGGAAGGTCGTGTGAAGTGGTTCAATGACAGCAAGGGCTATGGCTTTATCGAGACTGACAGTGGACACGATGTGTTTGTCCATCACTCAGCCATTCAGGGCGAAGGCTTCAAGTCCCTGAGTGAAGGCGAGCGGGTGAGCTTTGATGAGGAGAGGGGAGCCAAGGGACCTCAGGCCGTTAATGTTCGAAAGATCTAGCCACCCAAATAAAGTAGCTCAATTATGAATACGGGCCGGAGTGAAAAAAGCTCCGGCTTTTTGTTTCTATAACCGTTGAACCCACTCGACCCGCGTACCGACGCGGGAGTAGTCCAACAGAGACTTAATGATCTCCGATATGCGCCTTGCCGCATTCATTATGCGGTGGAGGTAATCGCGCCCCTCCTCTTTGAAATTCCCCGGCCGTGACATCGATGTTTCCTCCCCTAATGCGCCGGTCGTGGACTTCGCGGAAGAACGATACGGAATTCGCTGCCGCCGCTTTGCCCGGCCCGGATTTCCACATGACCGTTGTGGACTCCCACCGCCCAGCGTACAATGCTGAGTCCGAGGCCCGCGCCCTGCCCGGTCGTTGTATCAGGATTCGGAAGTCTGTAGAAACGCTCGAAGATGTTCTCTCTCTCGTCCTCCGGTATTCCGGGTCCGGAATCCCCGACAGAGATGACCGCCTTGTCATGCTCCCAAGAAACACCGATCCGTATCTCGGAATCATGCGGGGAATACTTGACGGCATTGTCAACGATGTTGATAACGGCTTGACGCAAGATGGTCCGGTCCCCTTCCACTTCAACCGTCTCTGGAACATCGACGACCATGGTCTGCTCCTTCTCCTCGGCGACAACCGCCAGCAGCGATGACACATCCTGGACCAACTCACCGAGTTCGACCGGCTGCAACTGCATCACTTCGCCGCCCGCTGTCCCCTGGGCGAGCATGAGCAGTGTCTCGATCAGCGTCTCCATCCTGGAGTTCTCCTCGAGGATGGCGCAGATCGTCTCGCGCAGATCCTCCTCTCCGGCGGCCGTCTGGAGGCCGATTTCCCCTAAACTGCGGATAGAGGTGAGCGGAGTTCTCAGCTCATGGGAGATGTCGCCGGTGAAGCTCCTAAGCTGCTGAAAAGAATAATCCAGGCGGGAGAGCATGTTGTTCAGGGCTTCGACCATAAGTTCCAGTTCACTGTCCGCAGCTTTAACCGTCAGCCGGTTATCGAGGTTCTTGGCAGTGATGCGTTTGAGGCGCTTGATGATGCTGTTCACAGGGGCGAGAACGCGAGCCGAAGCTGGAGAAGCGACCCCCACCGCCAGGAGGATGACTACGGGCAGACCTAAGATGTGGCTGATGAGAGACTCGTGAAGCTCATCGCGAAGTTGGCTCTCACTTCTCCCCACCCTGATCACCACACGCCGGCCGTCAGGCAATCGATGTTCTTTCTGGTGCAGGCGCAGGACCTCACTGAAACTCCCAAAGGAGACGGTAGCCGAATACGTGTACATCGACCCCTCCTCGTCGGAATCATCGGGCCTTGGGAGGCGCACCGCTTTCTCTTCGGGCGCCTTTAGAAAATATGTATCCCCCTGGTCCGGACAGAACACATCCGCCCACAACTCCGAGTTGGTCCAGGACCTGCGAACATCCTTGCACATGGCGAGCCAGTCGGCGATGGGCTGTTCCCCAACTCCCAAAAGGCAAGCTTCCACGATGGCCGCATCCATGTCCAGCTTCTCGTCGAGTTCGTTGTAAAGCATGTGCCGGAGGAGGCTGAACGTGATGAGAATGTAGGCGAGCAACGTCAGGACCAGCAGGACGGAAATCCAAAAAGCCAGCCTGAAGCGAAGACTGTGTGTATTGATTCCGGCCAACTCAACAGTCCTTTATCATGAACCCGATCCCTCTGACCGTGTGGATGAGCCTGCGGTCGAGACAATGGTAGATCTTCTTGCGTATCCTAGTGATATAGACGTCGATGACGTTGTCCAGAGGAGTTGTCCTGTTGGTCTCCTGCCAGACATCCCTGGCGAGCATATCCCTGGATACCGTCCGTCCCCGGTGGCGCATCAGGTACTCCAGCAGCTTGAACTCTCTGCCGGTAAGTTCCACATCCTCACCGCCGCATGTGACGGTTTGGCTCGGCAGGTCCATAACCAGGTCCCTGCACCGAAGGCTGTGGACCTCCTTTGT
This sequence comes from uncultured Syntrophobacteraceae bacterium, assembly GCA_964407285.1. Classification (GTDB taxonomy): domain Bacteria; phylum Desulfobacterota; class Syntrophobacteria; order Syntrophobacterales; family Syntrophobacteraceae; genus CAYOVG01. Next base: position 11,058 of record CAYOVG010000085.1, on the reverse strand, counting down.
CTCTTTTGAACGGCCACGCCGATGCAAAGCTCTGATCCGCGCCATGAGTTCGGAAAAGGCGAAGGGCTTCGTCAGGTAGTCATCGGCTCCGGCATCCAGGCCGTTTACCTTGTCCGCCACGGTGTCTCTTGCCGTCAGGAGGATCACGGGTGTCTTCCTATCGTGCTTTCGAAGCACGTGAAGTATCTCCAAACCGGTTCGGCCGGGCAGCATTATGTCGAGAATGATGACATCAAATGCTTGCTCGATGACGAGGAAGAAGCCTTCCTCTCCCGTTGCGGCGGTCTCGACCTCGTAGCCTTCCTGCTCCAGACCCTTTTTTATCGACTTCGCCACCGCCTGTTCGTCCTCAACGATGAGCACTTTCATAATCACTCCAATAACGGTCTTCCGGCATGGATGAGGTCGTCGGATCCTTTGTTCAATGTAATCCATGGTGTATCCCCCCAATGCCGTCCCTCAATATCCTCCGATATCCTCATAGTGGCGCACTAAGGCCTTTCAGCAGCCGTCAAGTTCGAATTCCGATCGACAGCGAACCGCTGAATGGTGTAGCGGAGATGAGAATCCAGAGCCGAGGCATCGACTCGTATCGAATAGTAACCTCTGTTTTTGACCATATGCATGAAGTCCGCGGTCGGCTTGCGACTTTCGTCAACCACACCAACAAGCGCATCATTGAAGAAGACTCTGAAGCTGTAGTAAGGAATCGCATTTTTCCTTCCATACCGCTTCCATACATACTTTTCGTGCCAATCGGGTCTATAGGTCACCCACGCGGTGATGCGCACATTCAAATCCTCCATGTTCTCCACGGGCAGCGCCTCCACAGCTACTGCTTTATGCCCCGTCGGCGTGAGAGAATGTTTATTATAAGACCTTCCTCTGTATGTTGGGAAGGAGTCGACCTTCTTTTCATCAATGACAACCTCTTCAACAGTCGCGTTTTTCATAATACTGCGATGCGAAGAAGGGAGCATGTCGGCATGCAATGCCGTAGTCATAAAAAGTATCGTGACACATGCGAAAGTGTATCCCGTTCTGTATGGCATGGTATTCCTCCTGCGGTTGAACTCATAAAAACGTGCCGTCGATCAGGTAATTGAAACTCTCCGCCGGGCGCCCCTGCTGCTGGATGTGTGCATTCTTTGAACATGCCTTTCGATCAGCCTTTTCCAGAAACGATCCTGCCGCATGATCCGGAAAGTCCCGCGGAGTTGCGGGATTTCTTTAATCGAGTGAACGCATGATCTAAACCTCCGTCTTTAAAACCTACAGAACCAGCAACAATAACACGGCCAATCCACAGGCTACCGAGAGCAGAGTCGCCCCTACGGGAAGCGTGCCGGTCATGAGCGCCTCGTCCATGGTCCGGATCTTATCCGATGATAGTGCCCCTCTTGCACGCCCGTTGATCTCTCCAGGCAGCGTGACAACGGCCGTTAGTAATGCCGGAATCCACCGCAATGCCTGAAGGAGCGCACCGACCAGGCGCCCCCCGACGGCTGCGGCCTTATCGTTCAGGTGATTCAGTATATAATCGAGGAGGGAATACAGTACGCGTCCTCCCTTGCGATAGAACCAATCCAACTCGATTGCGATCGTATCCGTTCGTTTGAGCATCGGAAGCATAAGAAAGAATGTGAGCGCCGAGGACATCAGAAGCTGCAGTTGGGCAACCACCTTGCCTGCCTCGTAGACGTTGAACCCTCCGACCTCGTAAGGGAGGATGCCATAGAGCGGTTCAGGGTGAATCCCGAGGTAGATGCAGAGAAAAGCGGGGATGCCCATGGCAAGGAGCATGTGGCGCGGCGCCTCCCGCGGCCGCAATCCCCTGTCTTTTGCGAAAAACACGAAGTAGGGAAACTTGATTCCCGCGTGCAGGAAGACTCCCGCGGAGGCCACTTCCAGGATGAACAGCACCCAGGTCAAATGGGAGTCGGCGGCAGCCTGGATGATCATGCTCTTGCTCGTAAACCCGCTGGTGCCCGGGAAAGAGGAGATGGCCAGAGCGCCGATGAGGCCAAGAGCCAGCGTCCAGGGCATGGTCTTGTGCAAGCCTCCAAGCTCTGTGCATTTGCTGCGGCCGGTCATGGCGAGAACCGCCCCGGCGGACATCCAAAGCAATGATTTGTAAATGATGTGGCAGAAGGCATGAGCGGCAGCCCCGTTGACGGCAAGGGCTGTGCCTATGCCGGCCCCTGTGACCATGAAGCCGACCTGGTTGGTGATGGAGTAGGCAAGAATACGGCGCATGTCGTTTTCGAGAAGCGCGTAGATGATGCCGTAAACAGTCATCACACAGCCCACGACAATGAGCGCATCCCAGCCCGGATAGCCGCGCAGCAGGGCGTACACGGCCGCCTTGGTGGTGTAGGCCGAAAGAATCACCCCTCCGGTCACTGTGGCCTCGGGATAGGAATCCGACAACCAACTCGAGAACGGTACCGCGGAAGCGTTCACGAGTATGCCGATTAGAATCATCCAGCTTCCTGCCGAGCCCGGGGCGAAAGCCGCGAATCCGAGAGACCCGGTCGCCCTGAAGTGAATGATGATGCCGATCAGCATCACCAGGCCTCCGAACAAGTGCATGAGAATGTAGCGCAAGCCCGCATCCTGCGCTCGCCTGCTCTGCCTGGCAAGAATCAGGAAGGTCGACGACACCGCCATCATCTCCCAGAATACGTACAGCGTCAGCATGTCGCCCGCGAAGGCGGAGCCGATGGCGGAGCCGATGTATAAGAGGGCCGCGAGTTGCTGGCGCGCGTCCTGGAGATGCAGGGCAAAAAGAGCAGCCGCAATGGAGTTGAGTGCGAAGATGTATCCGAACACTTTGCTCAGCCTGTCCACCCGTAGAGGCGACAGCTCCAGATCGAGCAATGCAGATTGAGTCGCAATCCCTGGATCCAGAAGGTGGACGGCCCACAATCCCATGACGGATGACGCGAGCAACAGGTAACCGCGCCGCTTGCACGGGAAAAGGCCAAGGACTGCCGCTGCTGCGAAGTAGATGACGGTCGGATGCAGGTTATTCGTCATAATAGTCTTCACGTCTTTTCAGGAAATATCCGAGCCCCTTGGCGATCAAGATGAGGGATGCGCAGGAGGCGAATCCGAAGAGCGCATTGAATCCCGGAAAACCGGCGAACTCGAAATGCGCTTCCGGAGCCGCCGGAAACTCGAGGACGAGCGTCGCCCCGCATGAACCCCACAGCAAAATCCGGAGGGCTCGCTTCGTGGATGTCTTGAAGAAATCGCTTGTCGTTCTCATGGATATGGCTTCTCCTATTGCACGGCCAGACGGGCTAGATCGACGAAGACGCCCGGAAAGAAGAACAGGCCTACAGAGATGCCCGCGGTCAGGGTAAGAGGCGCCAGGCAGGCAAACGGCGCTTCCTCGATGGGGCCGTTGTACTGCTGAGCCTCCGGTGACGGGAACCATGCCCGGTAGACGATGGGGAGAAAGTAGGCGGCGTTCAGCAGCGAACTGAGGAAGAGCGTTCCAACGAGCAGTGGGCTTCCCGAGTCGATGCATCCGTTCAGCAGGAACCACTTGCTGATGAAACCGCCGGTGGGAGGGATGCCGAGGATGGACAGGGAACCGAGGAAAAAAGCCGCCATCGTCACCGGCATGCGTCTGCCGATGCCGTGCATCCGACTTATCCGCTTCACCCCGGTTGCCGCATAGATGGCTCCGGCGCAAAAGAAAAGCGTGATCTTCCCGAAAGCGTGCATTACGATGTGGAGGATGCCGCCCGTAAGACCTGCCGCATTCATCAGCCCGACCCCCAGGATGATGTAGGAGAGCTGGCCTATGGTCGAGAACGCAAGTCGTCTTTTGAGTTCGTCTTGGAACAGGGCGGTGAGCGAGGCAATGACCACTGTCACGGCAGCGGCGCCGGTGATGAAATCGTTCAGGTTGAGGCGGAGCAATGAGTCGCCGCCGAAGACGCCGGTGATCACCCGTATTATGCAAAATGCCCCCACTTTGACGACGGCAACGGCGTGAAGCAGAGAACTCACGGGCGTCGGCGCCGCCATGGCGGACGGCAGCCAGGAGTGCGCCGGCATGATCGCGGCCTTGGCGAAACCGAATAGGAAGAGACCGAGCAACACGGCCTGTGTCCCGGAGGGAACTCCGGCGAAGTCTGCGCCGGCCAGAGTGAAGTCCAGATCGCCGGTCAGATGGTGCGTGACGACCATGGCCGGGAGGACCAGTCCGATGGAACTCCCGACGATGAAACCCAGGTACTTGCGCCCCGCCTTCCTTCCCGCCTCATCTTGATGGTGCGCTACCAACGGGTAGGTGGCGAATGAGAGCAGCTCATAGAAGAGGTACATGGTGAGGAGGTTCGACGAGAAGGCCACACCGGTCGCGCAGAAGATCGAGATGGCGAAAAAGGAGAAAAATCGCGTCTGTGCTTGTTCCTCGAGGGAACGCATGTAGCCTATGGAGTAGACGGAGGTCACGACCCAAAGGAATGTGGAGACCAGGGCAAAGAGGATACCGAGCGCATCTACCCGCAGAGCTATCGCCGCGCCGGGCAGGACCTCCGCCAAAACAAAAGAGTACGTAGCGCCGCCGATGACCCCCGGCAGCATGACGCCCACCATGCCGAACGTCAGCAGGGAGGCCGCGATGGTCCATGTCTCGCGGATGTTTGGGTTTCCGGCGCGGAGTATCCCGGGAATAGCGGCAAGCGGACCCAGAACCGCCAGAACAGGAGCTATGGAGTAGAATATCGGCACTGGTTGCATCCTGTTATCCGAAGTTGACCGGGATGATACCGGAAATGACTCTCTCGACTATGAAGCCGGTAGAAAGACCCGTCACGACGAGCATCACGGCGGCTGTGCCCAGGAGAGCCAACCGCAGACGGCCGGACTCCCGGGCAACGGCGGGATCACCTGTCCACTTTTCGAAGAAAGCGGCTTCGAATATGCGGAAGAATAGCATCACGTTCATCAGGCTCGATGCTATGAGCGCAACCATGAAGGAATATTGTCCCGCCTGCAGCGCCCCGGAGAGCAGGTGCCATTTGCTGAAGAAGCCGCACAGCGGAGGGACCCCGATCATCGACATGGCACCGAGCGTGAAAGCCGCCATGGTGAAGGGCATGTAGCGGAAGAGTTCGCCGAAACTCCTCACGGTCAAGCCTTCCCGTCTTCCGGCGATGTTCATCAGGGCAAGGAAGAGAGTCAGGGTCATCAGGGCATCGGCGAAAATATGGAGCATGGCTCCGGTCATGGCGGACCGGTTGCCCAGGAAAACGCCCCCCGCCATGTAGCCGACCTCGGCGACCAGTATGTAGCAAAGCATACGCCGCTGATCCTTTTGAATGAACGCCAGGGCGGAGCCCGCGAAAATGGCGGCCGTGGCGAGAATAATCGCGACCTGCTCCATCTCGACGGGAAAGCCGATCTGCGGGAGCACGCCGATGCGAAGCCTGATGAGCACGTAGATCATGACCTTCGTCGTCAGGGGAGCCAGCAGCGTGACGGCGACGCCCTCCGAATGCCCGTAGGCTCCCGGAAGCCAGCCGTGGAAAGGAAAGAGCGCCATTTTCACCCATATCCCCAGGACCAGGATGGCAATGGCTGCTTTCATGGATGCCGAAACCGGCATTCCGGCCAGTATTCCGGTAATATCGGCCATATTGAGGGAACCGGTCATGATGTAGAGGTAACCCACGCCCAGGAGGTAGAAGGACGCCCCAACAGAGCCTATGCAGAGATAGTTCAGACTCGTCAATGCCGAGCGCCCTCCTCCAGTTGCGAGCAGGGCATAACCGCTGAGGGCTGCAATTTCGATCAGCACATAGAGGTTGAACATATCGCCCGTGGAGACGATGCCCATATGACCTGCAACGGTGAGTAGGGTCAGGGCTATGAAAGCTGCCGACTTCTCGGAAAAGTGGGCTGTAATCTCCTCGCGCCCGGCCAGATAGGAGATCAGCGCCGATACCGCGATGAGCAGAACCATGGCTGCGCTAAAAGAATCCACTACGAAGACGATACCCCAGGGAGGCATCCACCCGCCCAACTGGTAGCTGACGGTTCCATGGCTCAGGGTTTCCAGAAAAAGCAGCATTGCGGAGAATGTCGATGCGATGAAGGCCGCCGCGCCGATCGAATAGGCGTGGTTACCCCTGCTCCAGCCCGCCGGTATGGCGAGGAGTGAGCCCACCAGCAGGGGAAGTATCGTCATGATGATTGGTTTCATGTCCGGGATTTCCTGATCTTGTCGATGATTTGATCTTCTTCCAACGTTCCGTAGTATTGATAGATGCGCTGTATGAGCGCCAGCGCAACTCCTAGAGTGGCCACGGAGACGACAATGGCTGTGAGCATCAGAACATGCGGCAGGGGATTGATGTAGTCGGAAGGGCTGACTGCTTTGCCCGCCGATTTCACCACTATGGGAATGGTTGCTCCCTCTTTCGATCCTATGGCTACATAGAAGAGCATGATGGATGTTTGAAAAATTCCTAGCCCTATCATCTTCTTCACCAGGTTGTTCTTGGCTGTCATCGCGTACAGGCCTATGGCCATTATGGTGATATAGGCCCAGTAATTGTATTTTGTGGACAGTTGCGTAAGGAGTTCTTCCATCGCATTATAGCCCTTCCGTTACCGTCCCCTTGGAGGACAGAAGCTTGAAAATGATGACCATTGCAGCGGTCACGGTAAGACCTACACCTGTCTCGACAAGCAGGATTCCAAGAGAATGGCTGCTGGACAGCCCTATGCCCAGAAATCTGTCGAGCTTGCCGTAATCGAGGAAGCACCCCCCGGCCGCCAGGCCGACGAGACCGACCCCTAAATAGAGCAACACGCCTGCCGCCAGGAACAGGTGGCCGGCTCTCTCGGAAAAATGGGACACCAGAGTACGCAGATCGTGGGAAACCGCCAGCAGGATATAGCTCGCCGCGAGGATAACGCCGGCCTGGAATCCGCCCCCCGGACTGTAGTGGCCGTGCACCAGGACATAGAGTCCAAAAAGCTGAATGAAGGGAATGAGCATTCTGGAGATAGTGACGACGACCACATCGGGAGGCGTCCAATCCGAATCCATGCGATTGAAGGAGCTGTCCGCGCTATTTGTGCAGGTCGAGCGAGTCCGCGCCGCCGGCAATGACGGAGAGTGGCGGCAGCCGTAGAATGGTGGAGCGCAATTCTCCCGCGGTTCCCGTAGAATGAGGAAACAGGCCAGAGCGGCAATGAAGACGACAAGGGTCTCGAGCATCGTGTCAAAGCTTCGGTAGTCGCCGAGGATGGCCGTGACGACGTTCGGCGTTGCGGTTTCTTCGTAGCATCGCTCCACGAAGTCTTTGGACAGATGAAGACTGGCGGGCGACCGGAAGTCTCCCCAGGATGGGAAGTCAACGGTGGAAGCGATGAGTTGCAGCGCCGCCACGAACACTACAATAAGCGCTGCTGTCTTCAATCCGAGGTCCTCCTCGTCGTCCTGTATATCGCCGCGAAGAAGAAGGCGCTGCTGATGCCCGCCCCGATAGTCGCCTCGGTAAAACCGACGTCGACCGCCCCCATTGCCAGCCACTGCAAACACATCATGAAACTGTATGCCCCGAAAAGGATCGCTGCTCCGAGAAGATCTCTCACATTGACGGCAGCCACCGCGCACACGATCATGATGACCATGGCGATTATATTTATCTCCGCGATCATGGATGTTTCTCCTCTCTTCTTGTGTTCATCCACGGGGCAATCCCTATCCGCATGCCCACGGCGGCCACGGCATGCGTTGCAGTGGGGCTGGTCAGGAAGACGAAGACCCAGAGCAGAAGCATCTTCAGCTTAACGGTAAGCGATGAGCCGTCGCCCGATCCGTCGTATAGTGCGAGTCCGAGCAATAGAGTCAGGAAGCCCAAGGTATCCAGCTTCCCCGCCATGTGCAGGCGAGTGTAGACGTCCGGGAGCCGGAGTATCCCAAGAGTGCCGCCTGTGAAAAGGAGCATTCCGGAGACCCACAGTACTATGATCAGCAGATTCGTCACTTTCTGTCCTCTCCGAGACAGGATTCCCGGTTTAAGCGCCCTCTCTTGCCCAGGTAACGGCAGGCGGCCAGGACCGCGATGAAGTTGAGCATGGCATACGAGAGCGCAATATCTATGAACATGTCCAGGCGGTCGAAGATCAGGCCGATGAAGACGATCATCACCACGGTCTTGACGCCTATGGCGTTCACGCCGACGAGACGGTCCAGGGTTGATGGCCCCACGGCCGCCCTGTACATGGAAAAGGCTATCAGACTGACCAGGTATATACTGGAGTAGAAAAGCATTGCTTCCATCATTCTTCTCCGAGAATGCGGATTATCTTTCGCTCCAGCTCACCAGGTATTCCGGCGGCTGAGCGGTCATCGATGGCGTGCACGGAGACGTAGCCCCGTTCGTCGATTTCGGCAGTGATAGTCCCGGGGGTCAAGGTGATCGAGTTGGCGAGCATCGTCAGGCCGAGCCCCGACTTCAGCGATGTCTTGAAAGTGACGACTCGCGGCGATATCTTCTCGTAGAGCTTGGGATGGAAGACGAGATAGAGCATCCGGACGTTGGCCCCGACAATCTCCAGGAGCAGCCATGGAATGAAAGCAATGAGCCGCACCGCGGCCTTACGCGTCCCAAGGCGGTTGACCGACGGTGGAAAGATATCCGCGGAAAGCCAGGTGATGTAGCCGCCGGTCAGGATGCCGAGCCCCATGTGGAACGGATCGTACATACCCGAAAAAACAAGCCAGATTACGAAGAACATGAGGAAACGTAAGAGGAATGTCGTGACGGTTTCAAGACTTAGGGCATACTTGCCGGCTGAGCGCTGCTCCGGGTCGGGGGACCTTCTGGAAACGGAAAGAGTTTCGTTTTGACTTAACATGGCGCTGTTCCTCATGTATTGGAAACGAGACAAGACATGATACCGCCCCTGTGATATTTCGCAAAGACACTGCACGTTTCGGCAATCTTCAGGGGTGTGGAACCCCTGCGGAGCGTTGGAGTGAGAATGTCGCAGCCCGTGGCGGAACTTGGCGGCGAACATCCGCCGACAGTGGATGATTTCTAGGCGAGAGGAGGGTCTTTGACGAATAGCGGTTCCGCAAAGTGTGCGGACATGGAGTTCGGCGAGGCAGGCTTTCCCAAACGGCTAAGCGGATCTGCGGCGAGCCGGAGAAGACAGCGGCTCAAGACTTCCATATGTCGGCATATGATCCGATATGAATCGGACGACCGCGAAAGGCGGGAAAGAGGACGGACAACTCCCATTCCACAGGGGGATGCGCCTGCCAGGCTCCGCAATCCGAGCCCATCGAGGCTCTCAGAGCAATCGCCCCAAGCGCATTCGCCTCGAAATTCGATGCAGATCGAGTAGTTGTTCGGCCACGAGATCATCTGGTCAAATCACCTTCCCGCCAGGAGTTTCTTTCTTTCCGGTCACGGAACACCCTCAACCGTGCCTTCCTTGGCAATGCCGCTTCCAGCGACTGTTTCCGATGATGGAAGGCTCATATCCTATAACCTTTTGGCAGGTTTGAAGCCTAATGAAGAATTCACTAACGGAAATTAAGGATTCAGAAAGGAATCCGAGGTGAATTTGACATACTATCCACTGTTATTCCCATGGATTAATGGACAGAACCCCACCTTTGCCGAGCGGAAACATCCTTAAAACTCTAAGGTTCGCTCAAGAGCGCCGGCTGTTCACGGCTTCCCCTTCTTCTCTTCGATTTCCTTTTCCTTGAGGATGAAACCGATGCCCCGAACCGTGTGGATGAGCCTGACATCGTGGTCTTGGTCCACCTTCCTTCTCAGACGGGCAATGTGCACATCGATGACGTTGTCGAGCGGCGTGGCCCTGGCTGTCTCATTCCAAACTTCGCGGGCGAGCATCTCTCGAGAGACTATCTGTCCCTGGTTGTGCATGAGGTACTCCAAGAGTTCGAATTCGCGTCGAGTCAGTTCGATGCCCTCTCCGCCTCTGGTCACCTGCCTCGCCGGGATATCCATTTCCAGATCGCCCACCTTTAGCTGCATGGGCCGATGTGTCCGCCCCCGGCGCAATAGCGCCCGGATGCGGGCAAGCAACTCGGGAAAGGCGAAGGGTTTGACCATGTAGTCGTCCGCTCCGCTGTTGAGCCCTCTGACACGCTCTTCAATCCTATCCCGCGCCGTGAGCACCAAGACCGGGATTTGCAGCCCCTGTGCCCGCATCGTTCTGAGGATCTCGATCCCATCTCGCCCCGGAAGCATCAGATCCAGAATGACCAGTTCGAATGACTCGGCGTTGACCAGGAAAAAGCCCTCCTCCCCGGACGATGAGACCGTCACGGCATAGCCCTCGCTTTCCAGCCCTCTCTTGATAGATTGAGCGATTCTTGCTTCGTCTTCTACTAAAAGAATTCTCATGTTCCTCCCTCCACCATCCGGGTTTACAAGTACCTCGCAATCAGGCAAATCTGTGTGCAATGTACTGGAATGCCGTTTCAAGCACTCCTTACTCAATGCTCCTCTTTCCTGTCAGGGATGAAGAAGACGGATCTCTTTCTTTGCTCCCAAAAGCGCAAACAAGAGCGAACAGTGCAGCCGATATCGGCTCAAGCAAAAATTTGACAATCCCTGGATCGATATGGCGGGAAGGAGTGCCGAGACGTTTTTGTAGTACCGGATCAGATATCCCTTGGGAAGTACGGCTGGTAGAGCCGGATCTCGCAAGCGCTTTGCGATCACCCGACCTTGGAAAGCAGGCGTTGCTTTCCCGGCGATCCACTCCCAACTATCAACGAGGGAAATTATATACGCAATCGCTTTCCGTGTGAACGCAGATCGAGAGCTGAAGCTTCGCGAAGCTTCAGCTACATTCCAAAACGGCGTCGATTCCGTTGAAAAAAAGCCCCGATTCCTATATCATTTATATAATGTTCTCCGAAATCGGACCGCGGTGATCTTAGGGTGAGCAAGCCATGGCCGCGCCTCCATCCCCCGCGGTTTTTTCATGTAAACGATTTTCGTGAACCGGACGTCATGATCATCGAATACGGAGACGACG